>NZ_JBYSXY010000026.1:7006-52793 GCF_058782685.1 Pseudomonas sp. FW306-02-D09B | reverse complement strand
CCCCTGCTCCTACGGTTTTGTGTCGTACCCACTAAAACCGTAGGAGCAGGGGGGGCGCCTAGCTCTTGCTCGCGATGAAGGCGACACGGCCTCAATGATTGACGGTGTAAGCCAGCATCATCGATATCTGACACATCGGCCGGCCGCTCTCGGCGTGCCATTGGTTGAAAGCGTTCTGCACCGTCGCCAGATCGCGCAGGCTGGTCGGCACCTTGTCGATGATCTGTTGCGCATTCAACGCCGCGACCACGTCATAGCTCGGCACGAAGGTGTCCTTGCCGATCATCCGCAAAAACCGTGGTGCCGATAACCCGCCCAATTGATGCCCGTGTTTGGCCAGGTACTTCCACAGGCCAACGATGTCGGTCACCGGCCATTCGGCGATCAACTCGCCGAAGCTGCCCTTCTCTTTCGCCACGTCCAGGATGAACTGCGCATTGCGCGGCACGCTCTTGAGCTTGCCCAGGTGGCGGATGATCCGTGCGTCCTGCATCAGTCGCTCAAGGTGCTCGGCGCCCATAAGCACGACCTTTTCTGGATCGAACCCGAAGAACACTTCTTCGAATGCCGGCCACTTGGCGTCCACCAGGCTGTGCTTGAGGCCTGCGCGAAAGACCCGCAATGCCAAGGTCGACAGGTAGCGATCATCGCTGATCTGGCGCAGTTGTGCCGGGGTCTTGGGCACGGGCAGATGGGCTTCCAGTTCGGCTGCCGAACCAAAACGGTTCAGACAGTATTCGTGCAGCCACTTGTAATCGCGCATGCCCTCTCCTGAGCAATGAAATAAAAACGGCGCCCGCGAGCGCCGTTAAGTCAGAACGGTCCAGCAATCAGAGATTCACCACGCTCACAAAACGCGACGCAGCGGTTTCGTCGATACGCAGGTTGGTGAAGTCGAACAGGTTGCGGTCCGCCAACTGCGACGGAATGACGTTCTGCAAACCGCGGAAAATGCTTTCGGTGCGGCCCGGCGTCTTGCGTTCCCACTCCTGAAGCATTTCCTTGACCACCTGACGCTGCAGGTTTTCCTGGGAGCCGCAGAGGTTGCACGGGATGATCGGGAACTGCTTGAAGTCCGAGTAAGCCTGAATGTCTTTCTCGTTGCAGTAGGCCAATGGGCGGATCACTACGTTACGGCCGTCGTCGGCACGCAACTTCGGCGGCATGGCCTTGAGCGAGCCGTTGTAGAACATGTTCAGGAAAAACGTCTCGACGATGTCGTCGCGGTGATGACCGAGGGCCATTTTGGTCGCGCCGATTTCGTCGGCGAAGGTGTAGAGCGTGCCGCGACGCAGGCGCGAGCACAACGAGCAAGTGGTCTTGCCTTCCGGCACCAGTTCCTTGACCACCGAGTAGGTGTCCTTTTCGACGATGTGGTATTCCACGCCCAGCTCTTTCAGATAAGCCGGCAGCACATGCTCAGGGAAACCCGGCTGCTTCTGGTCCATGTTCACCGCGACGATCTCGAACTTGATCGGCGCCACCTTCTGCAGGTGCATCAGCACGTCGAGCATGGTGTAGCTGTCCTTGCCGCCGGACAGGCAGACCATGACCTTGTCGCCGTCTTCGATCATGTTGTAATCGGCGACGGCTTCACCGGCCTGTCGGCGTAGACGTTTCTGCAGTTTGTTCTGGTTGACCGAAAGAGTGCCCATGGCGCTTGAAATCCGCGAGGTGTGACGAAAGGCCGACATTTTACGCAAAAACCCTTCGGGGGCGAAGAGCCTGGAGTCCGCGCTTTGTCTGACTTGAGCATACCCCTGTGGCGAGGGAGCTTGCTCCCGTTCGACTGCGCAGCAGTCGTAAAACCTGCTGCTACGGTTGCGCTGAAAAAACGAAGTGTCTGTATTGGGGCCGCTTCGCGCCCCAGCGGGAGCAAGCTCCCTCGCCACAGGGGCGATACCCAGATCGAGCAGCAATTAACCCCGGGGTTTACAGCGCGATTTGCTCTAAAGCCCCCCACCTGTGACAGCCAGTACTTTCTATACTGCGTCATAAGGTCGCGCGCATTTCAGACCTCTACTTACTTGGCCGCTGGCCCGTAGGCGCTCCGCTGGGGGGCGATAGCAATCACGAAGGAGTGACTGACTATGATCCATCACGTCGTGGGGCTTTTCACCCACCCTGATCAAGAATGGAAAGAAATCCGTGGCGACCAAGAGGAAAGTATCAGCCACATGTACCTCACCCACACGCTGATTCTGGCGGCAATACCGGCTATTTCGGCGTTTATCGGTACCACCAAGGTCGGCTGGGTCATCGGTAGCCGCGCGCCGGTCATGCTGACCCAGGAAAGCGCGCTCTGGATGACCATCATGTCGTACCTGGCGATGCTCGGCGGGGTTGCGGTGATGGGTGCGTTCATTCACTGGATGGCTCGCACCTATGACGCCAGCCCGAGCCTGGCGCGCTGTGTCGCGTTTGCCACCTACACCGCCACGCCACTGTTCATCGGCGGTCTGGCGGCGCTGTATCCGCACATGTGGCTGGGCATGGTCGTTGGCACTGCAGCCATCTGCTACACCGTGTACCTGCTGTACGTGGGGCTACCGACCTTCATGAACATTCCGTCGGACGAAGGTTTTCTGTTCTCAAGTTCAGTGCTTGCCGTAGGGTTGGTGGTGCTGGTGGCGATCATGGCATTCACCGTGATTGTCTGGGGCCTGGGCGTTGGCCCGGTCTATACCAACTAGAATCGGCAACTTAAACGGGCAAATGAAGCGGGCGAAGGACGCTGCCTATAAAACAAACAGGGATCTGCCAACACAGGCCGCCGCAAGGCGGCCTTCTCTATTGCGCGACGACCATTCGGCGCCTGGGCGATTCGCAATGAGCACGGTTTGCAGCATACTCGACGCCTCTGGAGATCCGCCAAGCATGCCCGAGCAACTCAATTCCCGCGTCGAAGACTGTTTCCAACAAGCCGAATCTTTTTTCAAGCGACCTTTCAAACGCCCGGTGGTCAGCCTCAAGTTGCGCGGCCAGAAGGCCGGCGTAGCGCACCTGCATGAAAACCTGCTGCGTTTTAATCCGCAGCTGTACCGGGAAAACGCCGAAGACTTCCTCAAACAGACCGTGGCTCACGAAGTCGCGCACCTGATCGCCCATCAACTGTTCGGTGACCGCATACAGCCGCATGGCGAAGAATGGCAATTGATCATGCGCGGGGTGTACGAACTGCCACCCAACCGCTGCCACACCTACGCCATCAAACGCCGCAGCGTGACCCGCTACATCTACCGCTGCCCCTGCGCCAACAGCGATTTCCCGTTCTCGGCCCAGCGCCATAGCCTGGTGCGACAAGGGCGGCGATATTTGTGCCGGCGTTGCCGGCAGACGCTAGTGTTTACCGGTGAGTCGCGGGTCGAATGACCGCATGGGAACGATCACAGCACTACCTTTGCTGTACGCAACTCCTCGATTTGTTCAGCGCTATACCCCAACTCACCCAACACCTGATCGGTATGCTCGCCCAATGCCGCGCCGATATGTCGAGGCTCGGGTAACCCGCCTGAAAACTTCAACGGACAAGCCATCTGCGCCTGCGCGGTGCCGTCGTTGCGTGGCACCTGGGTGACCAGATCCCGAGCCTTCAGCTGAGGGTGCTCAACCGCTTCGGCCAGGCTCAGCACCGGCTCAACGCAAGCATCGAGTCCGGCAAACAATGTGCAGAGCTCGGCAAAGTCATGTTTTTCGAATTCGATCTGAAACGCCAGCTTGAGCGCCTTCTGCTGCTCGGGGACGGGCGACAAACCCAGTACCGCCAGATCCGGCTGCCCCAGCGCCGTGCACAGCTGCTGCATGAAGTCCGGTTCCAGGCTGCCGACAGACATCCAGCGACCATCGCGAGTGCGGTAATAGTCGTAGAAGCTGCCGCCATTGAGCATCTGATCTTCACGCCCCGGTGTGACACCACAGGCCAGATACCCCGCGCCCGCCATGGCGTTCAGACTGAATGCGCAATCGGTCATGCTCACGTCCAGGTGTTGCCCCAGGCCACTGTGCTGACGGGCAATCACCGCCGCCAGCAGGCCGATCACCCCATGCAGCGAACCACCGGCAATGTCCGCGACCTGAACGCCCAACGGCAACGGCCCACTATCCTCGTGCCCCGTATAGCTGGACACGCCGGCCAGTGACAGATAGTTGATGTCGTGACCGGCGCGGTCCTTGTAGGGGCCCGTCTGGCCGTAACCGCTGATCGAGACGTAAATCAGCCGCGGATTGATCGCCTTCAAAGCCTCATACCCCAACCCCAAACGCTCCATCACCCCGGGTCGAAACTGCTCGAGGAGGATGTCGTGGTCTTGCAGCAGTTGCTTGACCACCTCCAGCGCTGCCGGCTGCTTGAGGTCCAGCGCCAGGCTGCGCTTGTTGCGATTGAGGTAGGCGTGGCTGGCAGAAGTGCCTTGGTCGTGGGGCGGTAAAACCCGCAACAGGTCCATCCGGGTCGGTGATTCGATCCGCAGCACTTCGGCGCCCATGTCCGCCAGCAACAACGAGGCGAATGGCCCCGGCAACAGCGTCGAAAAATCCAGAACCTTGAGTGATGCCAGTGGGCCTTGCATGGTCATTCTCCGTCAGCGATACCTAAAGCCTAGGCAGCCGATGACCTGGCAGCAATCACCTTAACCATCAGCCGGACTGACCTTTGCGCTCAAACCTGCGGCAATAAAAAACCCGCCGAAGCGGGTTTTTCATCAACTCAATGAATTACTTCACCGAAGTCGGGGCTGGGCTTTCAGCCACATGCACATCGTCTTCGCCATGCGTATTGGTGATTGCGCGACCACCGGAAGCCAGTTCCTCATGCATCTGGTCGACATCCAGCTCTTTGACCCACTTGGCCACGACCAGGGTAGCAACCGCGTTACCCACCAGGTTGGTCAGCGCGCGGGCTTCGGACATGAAGCGGTCGATCCCGAGGATCAGCGCCAGACCGGCAACCGGCAGGTGACCGACCGCCGACAGGGTGGCGGCCAGCACGATGAAGCCGCTACCGGTCACACCGGCGGCGCCTTTGGAGGACAGCAGCAACACAACCAGCAAAGTGATCTGGTGAGTGATGTCCATGTGGGTGTCGGTCGCCTGAGCGATGAACACAGCGGCCATGGTCAGGTAGATGGCAGTACCGTCGAGGTTGAACGAGTAACCGGTCGGGATCACCAGACCCACAACGGATTTCTTCGCGCCCAGACGCTCCATCTTGATCAGCATGCGTGGCAGCACCGATTCCGAAGAGGAAGTACCCAGCACGATCAGCAGCTCTTCACGGATGTAGCGAATCACTTTCAGCACGCTGAAACCGTGAGCGCGCGCGATGCCGCCGAGCACGACCAAAATGAACACCACGCACGTGATGTAGAAGCACGCCATCAACTGACCCAGTTGCACCAGCGAGCCAACGCCGTAGGCACCGATGGTGAAAGCCATGGCGCCCAGCGCACCGATTGGCGCGAGCTTCATGATCATGTTGATGATGTTGAACATCACGTGGGCGAAGCGATCGATGAAGTCCAGGATCGGCTTGCCGTAGGCACCCAGGCGATGCAGGGCGAAACCGAAGATCACCGAGAACATCAGCACTTGCAGGATGTCGCCGTTGGCGAACGCGCCGACGATGGTGGCCGGGATGATGTTCAGGATGAAGCCAACGACGCTTTGATCCGCACCGGCAGCGACATAAGCAGCCACTTTGGAAGCATCCAGGGTGCTGACATCGATGTGCATGCCGTTACCTGGCTGCACGATGTTGACCACTACCAGACCCACCAGCAATGCGATGGTCGAAACGATTTCGAAGTACAGCAGCGCGTAACCGCCGGTCTTGCCGACCGATTTCATGTTCTGCATGCCCGCGATACCGCTGACCACGGTGCAGAAGATGATCGGAGCGATGACCATTTTGATCAGTTTGATGAACCCGTCACCCAGTGGCTTGAGTGCCACGGCGGTTTGCGGGTAGTAGTGACCGAGCGCGATGCCGATAGCGATGGCAATGATCACCTGGAAATACAGGGATTTGTACAGTGGCTGACGAGTCGTCATTACAAAGTTCCTCAAGAGCACCGCGCTGCAATCAATCATCTGAGGCAGGCGACACCTAAAGTGCGAACCCTCCTGCACCGGAGGGATTTGTTTTGTCGAGCTGCGCGCTGGCAGACCTCTCACCCTTATCGCAAAGCCCGTGCCACCTTGCCAAAATCGTCCAAAAGCCTTTTGCCATCAGGGTTGCCGGGGTTCCTTCATCCCTTGACCACCCGACCGGGGTGGCGGATTTCCGCCCACCAACCGGCTCTCGTCCTACAATTTGGCGGATATCCGCCTTGTCCCGCCACCAGGCCGTGGCTAAGATCCGCCACTCAATGGACGGATCAGACCCCAATGCGCGAACGTACCATCGCCAGTCATTTTGCTCGTGCGGCCCTCGGTGGCGCGCGCCGACGCGGCTATGACTATTCGGGTCTGTTGCAACAGCTGGGGATCAGCGTCGAATTGCTCGACGAACCTCGCGCCAGGATCGCGCCCGAACAGTTCACCAGCCTGCTGCAAGGGCTCTGGCAAGCGCTGGATGACGAATACCTGGGCTTTGCCCGCGGCCCAAGCAAACGTGGCACCTTCGCCATGATGTGCCATGCCTTGATTCACTGCCGCACGCTCGAGAAAGCACTCAGTCGCGGCTTATTATTTTATAGCCTATTCCCCGACGCTCCGCGCCTGACCCTGACCCGCGAAGGTGAAATGGTGCGTTTGAGCCTGGATGATTCTCAGCTGTGGGACCCGGATCACTTTTTCAGCGAATGTCAGCTGGTGATCTGGCATCGACTGGGCAGTTGGCTGATCGGTCAGCGCATTCGCCTGGAACAGGCCTGTTTCAGCTACCCGAAACCCGAGCACGCTGCCGAGTACGACCTGTTGTTCCCCTGCCCGATGGTGTTTTCGGCCGAGCAAAGCAGCCTGTTGTTCCACAGCCGTTACCTGCAGATGCCGTTGTTGCAGGACGAACGTACCCTCAAGCATTTCCTCGAACGTTCGCCCGCCGATCTGCTATCGCGCCCGGATGACGGCGATAGCCTCAGCAGCCAGTTACGCCGCCTGCTCAGCCGCGACAGTGCGCGCTGGCCAGACCTGGAAGCGGTTGCCGCACACCTGCACATCAGCCCGCAGACCTTGCGTCGGCACTTGCGTGAAGAGGGTACGAGTTTTCAGGAATTGAAAGACCAACTGCGCCGCGACATCGCGATTTATCACCTCAGCCGTGCCGACCTGTCGTTGCAACAGATCGCCGAACAGCTGGGATTCTCCGAGCCGTCGGCGTTTCACCGGGCGTTCAAGAAGTGGACCGGGTTGACGCCCGGCGCCTATCGCGCGCAGGAGAACTGAGTCATAGGTTCGAGGTTTTGCGGTGTCGTCACGGGCCTCTTCGCGAGCAAGCCCGCTCCCACACTGGATCTTCGGTAAACACAATATTTGTGAACAACACAAATCGAATGTGGGAGCGGGCTTGCTCGCGAAGAGGCCCGAAAGAGCACCGACCACCACCTCACACCACCGGAAAATGAATCCGGAATGCCGCGCCGCCCAAGGCTGAATCCCCCAGGGTCAACTGTGCGCCGTAGCTCTCGATGATGTCCTTGACCACCGCAAGGCCGATGCCCTGCCCCGGGTGCTGGCGGTCCAGCCGTTCGCCGCGCTGAAGAATCCGCGCACGTTGATCCGGCGGTACGCCCGGGCCGTCATCTTCGATGCACAGCTCCACACCACTCATGGTTTGCCGCAAGCTAACGCGCACTTCGCCCAGGCACAGGCGATAGGCGTTTTCCAGCAGGTTACCGAGCATTTCCAGCAAGGCGCCCTGCTCGATCGGCACGTAGCACGGGTTCGGCAGGTCGAACGAGGTCCGTACCTGCTTGTCGCGATAGACCTTGTCCAGAGTGTCGCAAAGGCTTTGCAGTACCGGCCGCAACCGCACCTGGTGACGCACCAGACCGCTTTTACGCAAGCTCGCGCGCTGCAACTGATAGCTGATCTGTTGGCTCATGCGCTCGATCTGCGATTGCAGCACCCACGCCTGCTCCCGATCTTCCGGCCGCTGGGCCATGTCTTCACTGACCCCTTGCAACACCGCCAACGGGGTTTTCAGGCTGTGGGCCAGATCATCCAGAGAGTCGCGGTAGCGACTGCGCTGCTCACGCTCGCTGCGCAGCAAACGGTTCAGCGAGCCGGTCAGGCGCAACAATTCGCGGGGGTGTTCTTCGCTGAGGCTTTCAAGGGCACCGTTCTCGATCTGGTCGAGTTCCTGGCTCAAGCGTTTCAAGGCCTGCAAGCCCCAGGTCAGGCCGATCCACAGCAGCGACAGCAACACCAGCAACGCAGCGCCAAAACCCAGGTAGAGATTTTCCCGCAGGCCGTCGAGCGTCTGCTCGTACTCACGCACCGGCTGCAGTGCGACGATACTGAACGCTGCGCTTTTACCGCCGAGCAACTTGACCTCGACGTCATAAACGAAGAATTCCTGGCCGTTGGCCTCACGAATCCGCGCGAATTGATCGCCGTGTCCGTCGTAACGCGGTCGGTAACTGATGTCCTCATCATGAGTCGCCCGCGAGCGCCAGACCAGATGACCGTCGCGATCATAGATGTAGCCCAACAGGCGACTGTCGGTGAGGTTGAGGAGCTCATCCGGCAACTGCGTGGGCATCACTAAGCGGTTGTTTTCAACCCGCGCAGCAGATATCAGTGTGGTGACATCCGAGGCCAGGCGCTGCTTGATCGAATCTTGCAGCGCCAGGCTGAACGCGCCCTGCATGGCCGGCAACAAGGCCAGCATGAACAGCACCGCCAGTGTCGTGGCGGCCAGCATCAGGCGCAGGCGCAGCGATCGAATCACCGGCAGCGCTCGTTGAACAGGTAGCCCAGGCCACGCACGGTATCGATCGGCTTGAAGCCGGTCGGCCCTTCCAGCTTGCGCCGCAGACGGCCGACCAGCACTTCGATCACGTTTGGATCACGCTCGTCATCGTCCGGATAGAGCTGTTCCATCAAACGGTCCTTGGCGACCACCTGCTGGTGATGACGCATCAGGTATTCGAGGATCCGGTACTCGTAGGCGGTCAATGCCAACGGCTGCTCGTCGAGGGTCGCCTGCTTGCGATTGAGGTCCAGCACCAGCGGCCCGGCAATGATGGTTGACTGGGTAAAACCGCTGGAGCGGCGCAGCAAGGCGTTCAGGCGCGCGTCCAGCTCTTCGAACTGGAACGGCTTGACCACGTAATCATCGGCACCGGCGGCCAGGCCTTCGACCTTGTCCTGCCAGTTGCCGCGCGCGGTCAGGATCAGGATCGGAAAGGTCTTGCCTTCCGCACGCAGCTGGCGAATCAGGTCCAGCCCGCCCATGCCCGGCAAACCGAGGTCGATCACCGCCAGGTCATGGTTGAATTGCCCGGTCTGGTACAAGGCCTCTTCGGCATTGGCCACGGACTCGACCACGTGGCCATTGTCGGTCAGGCGGGTTTGCAGGTGATGACGCAACAGCGCTTCGTCTTCGACGACCAGCAGTTTCATAACGCTCTCCCAGGCAAAATCAACATCTCCACAGGTACCTCGCACCTCGATTGCTAATACGCCAGTAACGGTAACCTGATTCAACCAAGGTGTTTGGCGAAACCTGCTGCATCATCCCGGACAACCCTGACGAAGTAACCGATACCACAGTTGTGACTGTAGGTTAACCACAACCCGCTGAACTCGGACTGAACAGGATCGACTAGGCTGTCTGGACGTCTTTTAAAGGAGCATCAACCATGCGCGTATTGATCGCACTCGTTTTATTCGCCCTGAGCAGCCTCAGCCAAGCGGCAATCAAGACTCAGGAGATTCCTTACAAGAGTGCCGACGGGACTGAAATGATCGGCTATTACGCCTACGACGACAGCATTCAGGGGGCTCGCCCGGGCGTGGTGGTGGTCCATGAGTTCTGGGGGCTCAACGACTACGCCAAGCGCCGGGCCCGCGACCTCGCCGGGCTGGGCTACAGCGCGCTGGCGATCGATATGTATGGCAAAGGCAAAAACACCGAGCACCCGAATGACGCCATGGCATTCATGAATGAAGCGCTGAAAAACAGCGCAACGGCCAGTGCCCGCTTCAATGCCGGGCTTGATCTGCTGAAAAAACAACCGCAGACCGACCCGAAAAAACTCGCGGCGATCGGTTACTGCTTCGGCGGCGGGATTGTCCTCGATGCTGCCCGCCAAGGGGCACCGCTGGCGGGTGTGGTGAGTTTCCACGGCGTATTGGCGACCAACACCCCGGCGACGCCTGGCAGCGTCAAGGCCAAGCTGCTGGTAGAGCACGGTGCTCTGGACAGCATGATCACCGCGGATCAAGTGGCAGCGTTCAAAACCGAAATGGACAAGGCCGGCGCCGACTATAAGTTCGTCAGCCTGAAAGGTGCCAAGCATGGTTTCAGCAATCCGGACGCTGATCGCCTGAGCCATGGCGATCACGGCGGCCCGGACATCGGCTACAACAAAGCCGCCGATGAAAGCTCGTGGGCGGACATGAAGGCCTTCTTCAAAAAAATCTTTGGCTAATCGCTGACTGCCCTCCCTTGTGGCGAGGGGGCTTGTCGGAACGCCGCACCGCCCCGTTCGACTGCGCAGCAGTCGCAAACCCTGCGTACTCGGTACATCCAAACGAATACAGGTGCAGGTTTTGGGGCCGCTTTGCGACCCAACGGGGCGGTGCGGCGTTCCGACAAGCCCCCTCGCCACAACAGCACCGCGCGCCAGATGATTACTACGCGGCCACTACCCAGCGCCAGGTCAACCCGGCAAAATGCCGGGATGAACCCGCTCCCCGCTCTCCCCGCCTGCTGCAAACCGCTCGACGCCCACTGGCCGTTGCCTGATGCGCTGCCCGATACGGTGCTGCTCAGCACTCGTTTCGATCCGTCATTGCTGGTATTCGACGACTTCCGGCGCAGCATCATCGAAGCGCCCCCCAGCATCCAGCGCTCGGTCGCCAAACGTCAGGCCGAGTTTCTCGCAGGGCGGGTGTGCGCCCGGGCCGCCTTGCAGCAACTGGAGGGTCTGGACTGCATTCCGGCGATTGGCGAGGACCGCGCGCCCGTGTGGCCGGCGCATATCTGCGGCTCGATCACCCACAGCACCGGCCGGGCCGCCGCTATTGTTGCGCGCAAGACGCATTGGCGCAGCCTGGGCATGGACCTGGAGAACCTGCTGAACGCCGAACGCGCCGAGCGTCTGGCCGCCGAGATCCTCACTCCGCCCGAGCTCGAACGCATGGCCGCGGGCCGTCAAGATCAGCTGGCGTTGTGGGTGACCCTGACCTTCTCGGTCAAGGAAAGCCTGTTCAAGGCGCTCTACCCAATCGTGCAGAAGCGCTTCTATTTCGAACATGCCGAAGTGCTGGAATGGGCCGAGAGCGGGCATGTGCGCCTGCGCTTGTTGACCGATCTCTCCAGCGAATGGCACTACGGCACGGAACTGGATGCGCAATTTGGCGTGCACGATGGACAGTTGCTGAGCCTGGTCAGTATCAAGGCCTGAAGAACTTCAGTGTTTGGCAGGGCCCCCTTCGCGAGCAAGCGAACGTCGCCCGGCCCTTCCCACATTTAATCTGCGGTGAACACATGATTTGTGAACACTGGAAATCTAATGTGGGAGCGGGCTTGCTCGCGAAGAGGTCCTTACAGACGGTAAAGATCTCAGAGCTTCTCCTGACTTCTGGGCCAACTCAGGCTGAAACACGCGCCCCCCAGGCTTTTACTCTTGCTGATCAGCGCCCGACCGCCATGCCAGTGAACGATCCGGCGCACGATGGACAGCCCCAGGCCGTGCCCGCCGGACGCTCGGGTGCGGCTGTCATCCAGACGTAAAAATGGCGTGAAGATCTTTTCCCAGGCACTTTCCGGCACGCCCGGCCCATCGTCTTCGACATCGACGCGACAACGCTGCTGCCCCACCTGATAACTGATCGACACCTGGGACTGGGCATGACGCATCGCGTTGCTCACCAGATTCTGCAACGCCCGGTGCAGGTAGCGCGGCTCAGCCTCGACCCAGGCGCCATCGCAATCGGCAGCCGACAGGCACAGGCCGCGATGCACCGTCACATCGGCGCGCAATGGCGCCAGTTCACCGATCACCTGATTGACCAAGGCATCGAGGTCGACGCGCTGGAAGTTCAGCGCTGGCGAACCCTGCTCCAACCGCGCATACGTGAGCATCTCGTCCACCAGGCCATCGAGGTCCTGGATATCGTGATCCATGCCCTCCAGGTATTTCTCCCGCGCTTGTGGCGTGTTCGCCGTGCTGATCATCTCCAGTCCAAAACGCAACCGCGCAACAGGCGTGCGCAGCTCATGGGACACCGCGCGCACCAGTTCACGCTGAATCGCCAACAGTTGCTGAAGATGCTCGGCCATACCGTTGAACGCCGCCGCCAATCGCCCCACCGAATCCGCACCGCGTGCCGGCACGCGGGTTTCCAGGCTGCCTTTGGCGATCCGTGTGGCGGCCGACTCCAGACCTCGCAAGCGGCGCTCCAACTGGCGCACCAGCAAATAGACGATCAACCCGATCAGGCTCAGGCCCAATGCAGCAATCAGTACCAGCCACTCCGGCGGGTAGGGGTTCATCTGATACAGCGGGCCGATTTCCAGCACCCAGGGCGTACCGACCATCCCGGCAAACACCCGGATCGAATCGCCGCCCTTGCCCAGCGCCATCACCGTGTCGCCTTCAGAGACCCGACGGCTCTGGTCCTCGTCCATGTCCGCCTGATCGACCGTAATCAGTTGCAGCTCGAAGCCAAAGCCCTTGTCCTTCTTCAACGCCTCAAGACGCTTGGGCTGCTCGGCCACCGGGTAACGCACCAATTCATCGGCCAACAGGTAAATGGTCGCCCGCGCCAGTTGCTCGCTGATCTGTTGCACTTCTCCCGTCAGAACAAGCTGCTCTTTATCGCTGACCAAACGGTAGACCTTTGCCGCGTGCGGGCCGGTCTGCTCCACCAATGCCTGGCCGTGCAGCACCCGCGTGCGCTGGCTCAAGTCGAGGTCGGTCTGGGCGAACGTCTGCAAGCTCAAGGGAATGCCCAGCAAACGCTCCCACACCAGCAACGCGCGATGACGCTCGGTCTCGTTCATCGGTTGCAGATTGTCGGCCATCAAGGAAAACGTGCCGTGGGCCAGGCGTTCACGGTATTGCTCGCTGCGCACCTGGTTGAGCAGGTGCAAGGCCAGTACACCAAGTACCGCCACCAGAATCAGCGCGGCGCACATGCCGCCATAAATGCGCAGGAAGATCGAGTTCACAAGGGTTGATCTACACAGGCTTCAGGAACGAACAGATACCCCTTGCTGCGAATGGTCTTGATCAGTCGCGGATGGTCCGGGTCATCGCCGATCTTCGGCCGGATCCGCGAAATGCGAACATCGATCGAGCGATCCTGACCGTCGTAGCCAATGCCTCGCAGCGCCGTGAAAATTTCCTCGCGGGACAGAATCCGCCCGGCGTTGGCCACCAGCAACCAGAGCAGATCGAACTCGGCACTGGTCAACTCGATGCCAGTGTCCTGCAGCCACGCCTCACGCAGCGCGTTGTCGACGACCAGCGGGCCGAACTGCAAGCGACGGAGTTTTTCTGGTGCCGCAGGCTCGGGTGCTTCACTGCGTCGCAGCAAGGCCTGGACACGCGCCAGCAACAAACGCGGGCGCACCGGTTTGCACACGTAGTCATCGGCGCCCATGTCCAGGCCCTGGATCTGGTCCATGTCGTCAGTGCGCGCCGTGAGCATCAGGATTGGTCCGTCGTAGTGATCACGAACCTTGCGGCAAATCGTCAGGCCGTCTTCGCCGGGGAGCATCAGGTCAAGGATCACCAGGTCCGGTTGCTCGGCGATAATCCGCGCCGCCGCCAGCGCTCCATTGCCTTCGAGGGTGACCCGCAGACCGTGGCTTTCGAGATACTCACGAGTCAACTCAGCCAGGCGCTGGTCATCCTCGACAATTAATACCTGCCAGGCTTCTTGCTCCACGGGTGACCTCTTTGCCGAACGCTATTAAGGAAGGCTCCACTCGTCTTTTTGTAATGATTGGAGTGGATAAGTCTGCGTATGCAGTGACCGATTGTAGCAACGCCTTCCCTTGAGAACACAAGCTGGCAAATGCTCTCGGTAACTGCGTTTTTTTGTGATAGGGTTCGCGCCCTCAAAAATACGCCCAAGGCTATTTTTCAGGGCAAAATTCCATGACAAACGGTCCACCCCAGCAGGGTTGCGGCCTACACGCCGATTGACAGTTTCATACACATTTTACGCACAGCTTTATCCACAGGTAGTACGTTGCAATCACCCCCCAAAACGCATTATCTTGTAGCTCGCGCTAAAAAAAACCCTACATGTAGGGGTTTACGCAAAAAACCAAACACAAATCAGACACCAAATTCAAGCGCTTTTATTGCCTCTGTCTGGTTGAACCAAACGTATTTTCAGAAGCCCAAACCGCACCTGCGGATGGCGACTGTTTTTTAGCCGCCAGCGGCGAAAACGGTACGGGTGTTGCAGTCAATTACTGTCACCCAAACGGAATTCGGTTTTCGGCCCCAGGCTTGAGACCAAAGACTTCGGCAAGGAAGCGGCGCTCAACAGCCCCTTCCTGACTGTCCCGAAGTTGTTATGCCCGGCGCTTGCCGGTTGTAGTGCTTCAGGACGGAACGGTGGGCGCCTTCATGGTGCCCAAACAAACATAGAGAACGTGGAGACACCCATGCAAACCGACACAACTCGCGAGAACCCGCAGGGCACCGCGCCGATGGCCACTGATTCGAATTCGGATCTGTCCGCCACCGCGCCAGGCCAACTGCGCGTGATCAAGCGTAACGGCACTGTCGTTCCTTACACCGATGACAAAATCACCGTCGCCATCACCAAAGCGTTTCTCGCAGTTGAGGGCGGCACTGCTGCTGCCTCGTCGCGAATCCACGACACCGTTGCCCGCCTGACCGAACAAGTCACCGCGACCTTCAAGCGTCGCATGCCATCGGGCGGCACCATCCACATCGAAGAAATCCAGGACCAGGTCGAACTGGCCCTGATGCGTGCCGGCGAGCAGAAAGTCGCTCGTGACTACGTGATCTACCGTGACGCCCGCTCCAAAGAGCGCGCAGTACGCGCGCCTGCCGAGGAAGCGGTGCAGGCTCACCCGTCGATCCGCATCACCCGTGCCGACGGCACGTTTGCCCCTCTGGACATGGGCCGCCTGAACACCATCGTCACCGAGGCCTGCGAAGGTCTGGAAGAAGTCGACGGCGAGCTGATCCAGCGCGAAACCCTGAAGAACCTCTACGACGGCGTGGCCCTGACCGACGTCAACACCGCGCTGGTGATGACCGCCCGTACGCTGGTCGAGCGTGAGCCGAACTACTCGTTCGTGACCGCGCGCCTGCTGATGGACACCCTGCGTGCCGAAGGCCTGAGCTTCCTGGAAGTTGCTGAAAGCGCAACTCACCACGAAATGGTCGACCTGTACGCCAAGGCCCTGCCTGCCTACATCGCCAAGGGTATCGAATTCGAATTGCTGAACCCGGTCCTGGCGACCTTCGACCTGGAAAAACTCGGCAAGGCGATCAACCACGAGCGCGACCAGCAGTTCACCTACCTGGGCCTGCAAACCCTGTACGACCGTTACTTCATCCACAAGGATGGCGTGCGTTTCGAACTGCCGCAGATTTTCTTCATGCGCGTGGCCATGGGCCTGGCGATCGAAGAGAAGAACAAGGAAGACCGTGCGATCGAGTTCTACAACCTGTTGTCGTCCTTCGACTACATGTCCTCGACCCCGACCCTGTTCAACGCCGGCACCCTGCGTCCTCAGCTGTCCAGCTGCTACCTGACCACCGTGCCGGATGACCTGTCGGGCATCTACCACGCGATCCACGACAACGCCATGCTGTCGAAATTCGCTGGCGGCCTGGGCAACGACTGGACCCCGGTTCGCGCATTGGGCTCGTACATCAAGGGCACCAACGGCAAATCCCAGGGCGTTGTTCCGTTCCTGAAAGTAGTGAACGACACCGCTGTCGCCGTCAACCAGGGTGGCAAGCGCAAAGGCGCTGTCTGCGCTTACCTGGAAACCTGGCACATGGACATCGAGGAGTTCATCGAGCTCCGCAAGAACACCGGTGATGACCGTCGTCGTACCCACGACATGAACACTGCCAACTGGATCCCTGACCTGTTCATGAAGCGCGTCTTCGATGACGGCAAATGGACCCTGTTCTCGCCGTCCGAAGTTCCGGACCTGCACGACCTGACCGGCAAGGCCTTCGAAGAACGCTACGAGTACTACGAAGCCCTGACCGAGTACCCAGGCAAGGTCAAGCTGTTCAAGACCATCCAGGCCAAAGACCTGTGGCGCAAAATGCTCTCCATGCTCTTTGAAACCGGCCACCCATGGCTGACGTTCAAAGACCCATGCAACCTGCGCAGCCCACAGCAGCACGTTGGCGTGGTTCACAGCTCGAACCTGTGCACCGAGATCACCTTGAACACCAACAAGGACGAGATCGCCGTTTGCAACCTGGGCTCGATCAACCTGCCGAACCACATCGTCAACGGCAAGCTGGACACCGCCAAGCTGGAACGTACCGTGAACACCGCCGTTCGCATGCTCGATAACGTTATCGACATCAACTACTACTCGGTGCCACAAGCGAAGAACTCCAACTTCAAGCACCGTCCGGTCGGACTGGGCATCATGGGCTTCCAGGACGCTTTGTACCTGCAGCACATCCCTTACGGTTCCGACGCGGCTGTCGAGTTCGCCGACAAGTCGATGGAAGCGGTCAGCTACTACGCGATCCAGGCTTCCTGCGACCTGGCTGACGAGCGTGGCGCTTACGAGACGTTCCAGGGTTCGCTGTGGTCCAAAGGCATCCTGCCGCTGGATTCGCAACAGATCCTGATCGATCAGCGTGGCCAGAAGTACATCGACGTTGACCTGAACGAAACCCTGGACTGGGCGCCGGTGCGTGCTCGCGTACAGAAAGGTATTCGTAACTCCAACATCATGGCCATCGCACCGACCGCGACCATCGCCAACATCACTGGCGTGTCGCAGTCGATCGAACCGACCTACCAGAACCTCTATGTGAAATCGAACCTGTCGGGCGAATTCACCGTGATCAACCCGTACCTGGTTCGCGACCTCAAGGCTCGCGGTCTGTGGGACTCGGTCATGATCAACGACCTGAAGTACTACGACGGTTCCGTGCAGCAGATCGAACGCATCCCGCAAGAACTCAAAGAGCTCTACGCGACTGCCTTCGAAGTCGACACCAAGTGGATCGTTGACGCGGCCAGCCGTCGTCAGAAGTGGATCGACCAGGCTCAGTCGCTGAACCTGTACATCGCCGGCGCATCGGGCAAGAAGCTCGACGTGACCTACCGCATGGCCTGGTACCGTGGCCTGAAAACCACTTACTACCTCCGTGCCCTGGCCGCGACCAGCACCGAGAAGTCGACCATCAACACCGGCAAGCTGAACGCTGTTTCCAGCGGCGGCAACCACGGTGACGACTCGGTCCTGGCAGCTCCAGCCGGTCCTGCTCCAGTACCGAAGGCGTGCGCCATCGACGAGCCGGATTGCGAAGCCTGCCAATAAGCTGCGCCGGTAAGCGCCTTGCGGCGCTTACCTGAAACCCCCGATCAATCCTCTGGATTGATCGGGGGTTTTCTTTTGCCTCCAGGAAAGCGGTGACCGTACTGACGCCATCGCGAGCAGGCTCGCTCCTACAGGTGATCTCTGGTGTTTACAAATAGTGGTGGGAGCGAGCCTGCTCGCGATGGGGCCAACCCAGATAACCAGAGCCACAGTTGCCGACAAAAAATCCCGACCACAAAAAAGCCCCTCTTCCGAGGGGCTTCTTGTGTAGCGCAATCAACCAAGCAGCATCAGGTCATCTGAATGATGGTCTGCATGATGGTGCTCTGGGTGGAGATGGTCTTGGCGTTGGCCTGGTAGTTGCTCTGCGCCTTGATCAGGTTGACCAGTTCGTTGGTCAGGTTGACGTTGGACTCTTCCAGGGAGTTGGACTGAATCGAACCCAGGGACCCGGTTTCCGGAGCATCGTAGCCAGGGATACCCGAGGCGAACGTTTCTTTCCAGCTGGTGCCACCCACAGCTTGCAGGCCTTGTTCGTTGGTGAAGCTGGCCAGCGCAACCTGGCCGATGGCCTTGCTCTGGTTGTTACTGAAGTTGGCGAACAGGGTGCCGGTGCCGTCAATGGTCAGGTTGGTGATCTGGCCGGTGGCATAACCGTCCTGAGCCGGGATAGAGCGGGCAGAGTCGGCATTGAACTGCGTAGTGTTGGTCATCGAAATGGTCAATTTGCTAGCGCTTGGTGCCGCGCCGTTGGCCGCCCACACACCGTTGGTGACCTTACCCGGCACCCAGTTGGCCAACGTCACGGTGTTGGCTGCGTTAGGGGCCGCAGGCGTCGCCGGTGGTGTTGCCACCGAGACCAGTTTGCCAGCGGTATCAAACGTGATGGTCGTAGCAATCGGGGCGGTGACTTTCGGGTCACTGCCGGTGGCATCCGGGTTGCGACCGTCTACCAGGGTGTAGGTCTTCCACGTGTTAGCACCGGTCTTCACCATGTATTGATCCATGACGTGCGAGTTGCCCTGGCTGTCATAGATCGGCGTACTGAACGATTTGGTGTAGGTGGCGAGGGTATTTGGGTCGAATGGAGTACCGGTGGCTACCGTGTCGTCAATCACCGGAGCAGTCGAATCCAGGTTGATCGTCGAGGACACGGTCGACGTCGGTTTTGGCGCCAGATTCGAAGTGTCGATCTTAAGGTCAGTCAACACGCCGTTGATGACCTTGCCATTGGCGTCCACACCGTAACCCTGCAAACGGGCAGTTTGATTGGTATTGGTGATGAAGCCATCCTTGTCGACCTTGAACGTACCGGCACGGGTGTAGGTCGTCGAACCGTTATTGCTCAGGGTGAAGAAACCCGAGCCATTGATACCCATGTCCAGCACGTTGCCGGTGTTGTTGATATCACCCTGGGTGAACTGCTGGGATACGTTGGCCAGGTTTACACCGCTACCGACAACTTTAGAGCCGTTGCCCAGCTTGGTTGCCGAGTAGACATCGGCGAACTCGGCGCGCGAAGACTTGAAACCGGCGGTCGCAACGTTGGCGATGTTGTTGCCGGTCACGTCCAGTTGTTTGTTGGCTGCATAGAGACCGCTAAGGCCGATATTGAAAGACATATTCCACTCCTTTATGCCGCGTTAGCCGGCTCTATAGACCAATGGTTTGAACTTTGGACAGGGCGATAGGGCCCAGACCTGCAAGATTGAGCATCAACTCGCCGCCGGTTTGGCTCAGCGTCACGCTGTTGACCGTTGCTGGCAGGTAGGTGGCCAGATCGGTCGCCGTGCCGTTGATCGGCGCATTGGCCTTGACGGTATAAGTGCCCGCAGCGACTGCGGCGCCGCTATTGTCGTTGCCGTCCCAAGTGAAGCTGGCGCTGCCTGCAGGCTTAGTGCCCAGGTTAAGGGTTCTCACAACCTTTCCGCTGGCATCGCTGATAGTCACCGTTCCATCGGTGATGGACGATGTCAGGTTCACCGTACCGGTCAGGCCCTTGCTCGGGTCGCTGATCTGAGCGGTGCTGGTTTGCGCAATCACCGAACGCCCCACCAGAGAAGAAGCCTGCAACGCCTGGGAAGAGCTGAAATTACTGGCGAGAGAACTCACAGTCGTATTGAGGGAAGTGATCCCTTCAAGGCTACTGAACTGCGCCAGTTGAGCCACGAATGCGCCATTATCCTGTGGCGAAAGCGGGTCCTGGTTCTTCAGCTGGGTCACCAGCAACTGCAGGAACGCGTCCTTGCCCAGCGCCTTGCCGCCAGTCGCGCTACTGGTTGCTGCGGAAAGGCCATTCGCGGCCGTACCGGTGCTTTTGACCGAGGAGTTCGCCAGCAGGTCGGTCATGCTCAGGCCGCCGGTGGAATCGGTAACGCTCATAAAAATCGCCCCTTATCACTGACCGAGGGTCAGGACCTTCTGCATCATGGTTTTGGCGGTGTTCATCATTTCCGCGTTGGTCTGGAACGAACGACTGGCAGAAATCATGTCGGCCATTTCCTCCACCACGTTGACGTTGGGGTAATACACGTAACCCTTGGCGTCAGCCGCCGGATGGTTCGGCTCGTAGCGTGCTTCGAGGTTGCTTTGATCTTCGACTACGCCGAGTACCTGCACGCCCTGGCCCGCGGCATCCTGATTCTGGAACAGCGAATTGCTGCCACCGGACTGACCGCCTTGGAACATGGTGGCAAACACCGGGTGACGGGCACGGTAGGTCTGATCGATGCTCGAAGAGACGGTCTCGGCGTTGGCGATGTTACTGGCGACGGTGTTCAAGCGAGTGGTTTGAGCACTCATGCCGCTACCGGCAATGTTGAATACACTGGACAGAGACATGGATTACTCCCCGCGCAGGGCTGATACCAGCCCTTTGAATTTGCTGTTGAGCAGCGTGAAGCTAGCCTGGAAGTTGACCGCGTTTTGCGCGTAGTTCGACTGTTCCAGTTGGGCGTCCACGGTGTTTTGGTCAATCGACGGTTGCATCGGCGTGCGATACAGCAACGACTCCTCACCACTGCTCATACCCTGGGCTTCGATATGACGGCTGTTGGTCATGTTCAAAGCAAAGGTGCCGTTCTTGTTCTTGTCGTTCTGGGCGGCCAGCACCGACGAGAAATCCAGATCCCGAGCCTTGTAGTTCGGGGTATCGGCGTTGGCAATGTTGTTGGCCAGGACCTCGGCACGCTGAGCGCGGAAGCCCAGGGCTTGTTCGTGGATACCGAGCGCTTTATCGAAGCTGATGCTCATGTCGGAAACCTTTGGGTGACCTGATTTTTCGTAACAGGGTTATAGCAAGCCCCGTGCCAGCTTCTAAAACCCCATAAACCGGGGCTTTGCGAGCGGCGGCAAAGCGGCAATGCCAGAAAAGCGGCAACGGATTTCCGGCGCCTGCCGCTTTTCTGCCGCTCAGGATGCCGAGATGCACGCAATCCGTAGCAGCTGCCGAAGGCGGCGTTCGGCCGCGAAGCGGTCGTAAAATCAGACGCTGCGGTCTTCCAGTAATCCGTGGATACCGAATTTGCGACGGCTACGTCCGAACGCGGCCCGCGCCGAACGCAGGCTGCGCCAGCTGCTACGAGGGAATTGTGTTGTGCAAAAAATAACGGGAGCCCCTGAGGACTCCCGTTATTTTTTTTCAGTACCGACGACTGGCCGATCACTTCGCCTGATAGATGATCCCCGGGCTGCACTGAACCATCTGATAATGATCCGGCAAACCGTTCAACGCTTCGGAAGCCCCCAGGAATAGATAACCGCCCGGCTTCAGCGTGCTGTGAATCCGCAGCAGAATGTCTTTCTTCACTTCGGCAGAGAAGTAGATCAATACGTTGCGGCAGAACACGATGTCGAACTTGCCGAGACTGGCGTAGCTGTCCAACAGGTTGAACGAGCGGAACTCCACCCGACTCTTGATCGGTGCCTTGATCGCCCAACGCCCCGGCCCTTTCGGATCGAAGTAGCGTTGCAGACGCTCCGGCGAAAGACCTCGACCGATCGCCAGGCTGTCGTACTCACCGGTCTTGCAGTTGGTCAACATGGTCCCGGACAGGTCGGTGGCAACGATCTGCACCCCCATCTTCAACTGCCCCATATTGACCCGCTCGAACTCGTCGATCGACATCGACAGCGAATACGGTTCCTGCCCGGACGAGCACGCCGCCGACCAGATCCGTAGGCGCTGCCCGGGACTGGCCTTGATGGACTCAGGCAGCACTTTGTTCTTCAAGACTTCAAACGGATAGGTGTCACGAAACCAGAGGGTTTCGTTCGTCGTCATCGCGTCCACCACCATCTCGCGCAAACCACTGCGCGGTTGGGTCTGCATCCGCTGCACCAACTCACCCAAGGACTTGATGCCTTGCTGTTCCATCAGTTTGTTGAGACGGCTCGACACCAGATACTGCTTGTTCTCACCGAGCAAAATGCCACAGGCTTTTTCCAGGAAGACCCGGAACTGTTCGAAATCCAAATTACCCGTAGACAATGATGCCGCCTCTTAAATCGTATTGACCGCCAGGAGCGAAGGCCACTAGCTGATATCTGCTGCTTTGATCCGGTCGACTACCCGGGATGCCAGGTCATCAGGACGGAATTTGGCAAGGAAGTCATCGGCACCGACTTTCTTCACCATCGCCTGATTGAATACACCTGACAACGAAGTATGCAGGATGATATGGAGCTTTTGCATGCGAGGGTCGCTGCGGATCTCGCTCGTAAGGGTGTAGCCGTCCATTTCGGGCATTTCGATGTCGGAAATCATCATCAGAAACTCTTCTTCCGGCTTCTTGCCCTCATCGACCAGTTTGCGCAGGTAATCCAGCGCTTGCCGGCCGTCGTTCAACGAAACGACTTCAACCCCCACCGTCTGCAGGCAACGCGTGATCTGCTTGCGCGCCACCGACGAGTCATCGACCGTGAGCACTCGCAAGGAGATTGCCTTGTGTTGGGTATCGGCATCGATCACACCAACCGAAATCGCATCCGACGTCGGCGCAACTTCCGCCAGGACCTTTTCCACGTCGATGATTTCGACTAACTGATTGTCGACTCGAGTCACTGCGGTCAGGTAATGATCGCGACCCGTGCCCTTGGGCGGCGGATGGATTTCTTCCCAGTTCATGTTGACGATCCGCTCGACCGACCTCACCAAAAAACCCTGGGTCTTGGTGTTGTACTCCGTGATGATCACGAAGGGATTGCTTTGATCCTGCAACCCGCCTGAGCCGGTCGCCATTGCCAGATCCAGAATCGGAATGGTTGCCCCACGAATATTCGCCACACCGCACACGACAGGACTGGACTTGGGCATCAGGGTCAGTTTGGGGCATTGCAGCACCTCCCGAACCTTGAACACATTGATCCCGTAAAGCTGCTGGCCGTCGAGACGGAACAACAACAGCTCCAGGCGATTCTGCCCTACCAGTTGCGTGCGCTGGTTAACCGAATCCATTACACCAGCCATGCCCAGACTCCTACACCAACGCTAAGTGTGTTGCGACGCACATTCATCACTAAACGGCACGGCGCTTGCTTTTTAACTGCCATGAACACAAAAACGACATTTTCCCGACGCCTGACATCAATGTGCCGTAAATTCTTCGGCGCCCTGTCAGCCGTATGCCTGTTGAACGTTGGCAGCCCTGCCTTTGCTGACCCGGTTACCTTGCCTGATCTACTTATCGGCGTCACTCAGGGCTTTCTTGAATTCACCGTAGAAGACTATCTGGCCACCAGTCAAACCGCAGGGCGCTACGAAATCGAAGTCAACAAGCTCGACCCGCGCATGCACATGCCGGCGTGCGACAGGGAATTGACAGCGACATTGGAGAGCCCCGCGATACCTCTGGGCCGGGTTACAGTGAAAGTCCGTTGCGATGGCGTCTCCCCCTGGACAGTCTTCGTACCCGCTCAAGTCCGCCTGTTTCGCGAGGTCGTCACGACCACCCGCCCCCTCAAACGAGCCGGAATCATCGACCCTTCGGATGTCATGTTGCGTGAGCGCGATATCAGCCTGATCAATCAGGGATATCTGACAAACGTCGATCAAGCCATCGGACAAAAACTTGTCCGACCAATGGTCAGCGATCAGGTAGTTACCCTCGTCCATCTGGAGCAGGCAGAAGTCGTGCGCAAGGGTGATCAGGTGGTCATCACCGCCCGCAGCGGCACGCTCAGCGTGCGGATGCCGGGTGAAGCGCTGTCCAATGGCGGCCTTAACGAACAGATCAGAGTCAAAAACCTCAACTCCCAACGGGTCATCAAGGCGCAAGTCATGGCCCCGGGGCAGGTGGAAGTCTCCATGTAGATAACTGGCGCACAACCGTCCTGTTCCCTAAACTGTGCCTCACGCAGGGCAAATACCGACGCGCCCGGGCTCATCGACTATTGAGCCTAAAGTTTTCCCGGGCATGGCCGAAAACATGGCAAGCGTCCAAATTCCCAGAGGTTTTTTTATCATGGTCATCGATTTCAGCCGTTTAAACAGCTCCCCCACGCTCGCAAGCAGCACGCGGACCAGCGTCAGCAAGGACACCGGCGATGCCGGCAAATCCGCGCCGCTGAGCACTTCGACCGAACAGGCCGGTGCGACCCAAAGCGGGGAATCGGTACACCTCAGCAATGAGGCTCAACAGTTGCAGAAGATCACTGACAAGCTGCGCGATCAGCCTGCCGTCGACAATGCCCGCGTGGCCGAGTTGAAAGCAGCGATTGCTGATGGCAGCTATAAGGTCGACAGCAACCGTGTAGCCAGCAAACTGCTCAACTTCGAAGCCCAGCGCTAGCCAAAGGCCTGCGCCAGGCTTTTGGACGCTTAAAACCCAAGGCCAGCCATGCACGACACTAATTTACTGCAACTGATCACCGATGACTTTGCTCCAGCTCAACAATTGCTGGAGCTGCTGAAGACCGAATCCCTCGCCCTGCACGGCCGTGACATGCCGCTGCTCGAGGATATTCTGGCGCAGAAACAGGCACTGATCATTCTGCTGGAACAGCATGGGCGCAAACGCAGTGAAATTCTCGCGAGCCTGAACCTTCCTGCCAGCCGCGCAGGTCTGGAGCAGTTCGCCGCTCACTCAAGTATCGGCGATCAGCTGCTGACCCAAAGCGATACGCTGACCCAACTGCTTACAGATTGCCAAGCCGCCAACGAGCTCAATGGCCGCTCGATCCAGGTGCAACAAGCCACCACCGCCAATCAGCTGAAAATACTTAACGGTGGCGAGCCTCCAGCGCTTTATGACGCCCGCGGATCAACCTCCATGCTCGCGAAGCCCCGCGCGCTCAGTCAGGCTTGAACTCATAAATAAGCGTGCTCTATCAAGGCACGAAACATGCTGGCAGAATGCTAGCTTTTGCGTGTGATCGTATTCTGTCTGGAGATTGATAAACCGTGTTCAACGCCTCAAGCGCGGAAGATGCTCCGCAGCCACCCAAGGTGCTCAGCACCCCGCTGGAAATCACCGGCAACCTGCGGATGCTGCAAGAGAGCCATGATCCCCTGATCATCACGTTCCATGAACGCAGCCAGCGATTTCAGAGCTACCTGATCGATATCGATCGCGACAGCAACATGATCGCCCTGGACGAAATGATCCCCCGCGATGGTGAACGCTTCCTGCTTGCCGGCGAAGCTTTTCGGGTTGAAGGCTTTCATGAAGGCGTACGTATTGCTTGGGAAAGCAACGGCACACTGACCATCGACGAGTCCAACGGTGGCCGTTGCTACCGTGGCACGCTGCCCGATGAAGTGGTTTACCACCAGCGTCGCAATGCGTTTCGCGCAGCCTTGAAACTGGCACAACTGGTAAACATCGAACTCGGTGGCGAAAAGCTCAAGACGCCCATCAGTGGCAAACTGCTGGATATCTCTGCGACAGGTTGCAAGCTGCGCTTTGATGGCGACATCACCAGCGGACTTCAATTGGGTCAGGTTTATGAACGCTTCATCGCCGCCCTGCCCTTCGGCAGCATGACCGCACCGGTCGAGCTGCGTTATCTGCATCACGAAGAGAAAATCGATACCACCTTCGCCGGCGTACGCTTTCACAACATGAGCGGGCTGGTGCAGCGTCAGGTCGAGCGCTTCGTCTATCAGTTGCAACGCGAAGCGCGCCGCTTCGACAAAGACGACATCTGATCCAGACGCTTGAAAAAACGGGCAGTCCCTTGCGGTGACTGCCCGTTTTTTTTGCCCTAAGGCCTGGCCTCGGTAAAGCTTTTCGGGCGCTCCGCCCCCGGATCATCAGTCTGTTCATCAGCGCTGTCGGTGTCCTGAGCTTCGGACTTTGCATCCTGCTCAGGATCCGGATCAGGGCTCGCGCCATTTTGCATCTGGTCATGCACGACCTGCTCATCGACCCGCGGGTCGAGAGCTGCCACCAGTGGCGAACTCGACATGCTGTCCGGCATCGCCACGTGATGCAGTGGCGCATCTTCCACCTGATGCAGATTGGTCACCGCTTTCGGCCGGATGCGCCATACCAGCACCACTGCGAAGAAACTGAAGAACGCGTACAGCATCTGACTGCCAAACAACTTCATCAGCACACCCGCCACCAGCGGACCGATGCTCGCCCCCACACCGTAGGTCACCAGCAACATGGCGGTCAGCGATACCCGCCGATCACCCTCGACGTGGTCGTTGGAAAACGCCACCGCCAACGGGTACAGACAGAACTGCACCAGCGAGCAGGCGAAGCCAGCGATAAACAGCACCTCAAGCGGCACCTGCGGCATGATCGCCAACGGCAACGCTGCCAGCGCCAGGCAAAAGGCAAAACTGCGAATCAGCAGCGCCCGATCATAACGATCCGACAACCAGCCCAGCGGCCATTGCACCAGCAACCCGGCAAAAATGCAGCTACCCATGAACAGACCGACCTGCTCAGTGGAAAGCCCTTGCTGGGACGCGTACAACGGCGCCAGACCATAGAACGAACCGACGATCAGGCCAGCGCCGAGCACCGTACTGAGAGACTGCGGAACCCGCTTCATGAAAAAGCGCGGCTCCATCGGCGCCGGGTGCAAGGGCGCCGGGTGAATCCGCCGCGTCAGCGCGACCGGCACCAGGCACAGCGCAAAACACAACGCCACCAGCATCAGCAATTCCAGCCCCAGGGACGGGTGCATGACCAGAATCAACTGGCCCAGCACCAGCCCCAGGTACGAAGCGATCATGTAGCCGCTGAACACCAGCCCGCGCTGCTTGGCTTCGGCCTGCTCGTTCAGCCAGCTCTCGATGACCATGTATTGGCACATCATGCCCAGACCAACAACCATCCGCAGCACCAGCCAGGCCGGTAGCCAATCGATCAGACCGTGCCCCAGCACCGCCGCACCGACGATACCGGCACAGGCCGAGTAGGCCCGGATATGACCGACCCGTGCGATCAACCGGTGACCGATTTTTCCGCCCAGCACCAGGCCGAAATAGTTGGCCGCCATCAGCGCCCCGACCCACAGACTGTCGACATGGTCCGCTGCCAGGCGCAAGCCCAGGTAAGTACTGAGGAGGCCCGAGCCGATCAACATCATCAGCGAGGCGAAATAAAGCGCTCGAAAGGATTTCAGGATTTGGCGCATCGGCGTTCCGAGCGGCTCCTTGCAGTGAGTACCGGGCTACCGACAACGATAGCCCGACAGCGACGAATCGGTTAGGCCTGGGCGGCCAAAACACGCCGCTCCCAGGGAGTGATTTCATCAAGAAAACTGCTCAACTCCATGGTCTTCGAAGCGATGTAGCCTTCGATGAACTCCTTGCCAAACAGTTCCTTCGCCAATTGGCTACGTGTCAGACGCTCAAGAGCAGCATGCAAGGTACACGGCAACGACAAACTGTCCGGCACTTCAAACTGGCCTTGAATGGCCGGCGTCGGCTCCAGTTCGTTTTCAATGCCATACAACCCGGCCGCCAGACTGGCGGCAATCGCCAGATACGGGTTGGCATCCGCGCCCGGTAGACGGTTCTCGACCCGACGCGCTTCTGGCGAGCTGGCTGGAATCCGCAAACCCGCCGCCCGATTGTCATAAGACCAGCAGGCATTATTCGGCGATGCGTAAGGATGGCACAGACGCTGGTAAGAGTTCACGTTCGGCGCAAACAACGCCGTGAAATCTGCCATCCCTGCCTGCTGGCCACCGATGAAATGACGGAAGATTGCAGTCGGCTGTCCAGCGTCATCGCTGAACACATTTCGGTCCGTGCCCACCTCGACGATGCTCTGGTGAATGTGCATCGAACTGCCCGGCGTATGCGCCAGTGGTTTGGCCATGCAGACCACGGTCAGGTGGTGCTTGAGCGCGACTTCCTTGAGTAGATGCTTGAACAGGAATGTCTGGTCGGCCAGCAGCAGCGGATCACCGTGCAGCAGATTGATTTCAAACTGACTGACGCCCATCTCGTGCATGAAGGTATCGCGCGGCAAACCCAGGGCTGCCATGCATTCATAGACTTCGTTGAAGAACGGGCGCAATCCGTTGTTGGAGCTGACACTGAATGCCGAATGACCTTCCTCGCGACGTCCGTCCAGTCCAACCGGCGGCTGGAAAGGTTGGGTCGGGTCGGTGTTCGGTGCAAAAACAAAGAACTCCATCTCGGTCGCCACCACGGGCGCCAAACCACGGGAGGCATAACGGGCGATCACCGCTTTCAACTGACCGCGAGTCGAGAGACGCGAGCTTTCCCCGCTCAACTCATCGGCATCGCAAATGGCCAACGCGCGGGGCTGCTTGCTCCAGGGCAAACGGTGAATTTGTTTCGGATCGGCATTGAGCGCCAGGTCGCCGTCGTCGCTGCCGTAAAATCGTGCCGGCGGATAACCGCCCATGATGCATTGCAGCAGCACGCCACGCGCCATTTGCAAACGCCGCCCCTCAAGGAATCCTTCTGCGGTCATGACCTTGCCACGCGGCACGCCATTGAGATCCGGGGTGACGCATTCAATCTCATCAATGCCCGTCAATCGTTGTGCGAGTGAACGCTGGCCATCGGTCGTCATGACTCTATCCTTGAAGTTGTGCAAGCCGCGAACGGCGACATGTACAAAATAGGCACCAGCTGTTCGGAATATCAAGCACCGGGACATAAAAATGTCCTACAAAAATGCTGCGTGCCGTGGCGGATATCAGGGCAGGTAGAGATTGAACAACCCGCCTCCCAACGGGCCGCCATTACGGATTTCAGTGCGCCCGTGCACGCCGCTGCGCTGGTGCAGTTGTGCAATACGCGCAGCGAAGTACAGACCCAGGCCGGTGCTGCCACTGGCCGGATTGATGCCCTGTACGTAATCCGCCTGACGTTCGATCATCTGGGCCGGGAAACCCTCGCCGTCGTCATTGATCGACAACAGCAACTGCCCGGTTTCCTCACCGATGCTGATCAATAGCGAATGCCTGGCATGACGAATGGCATTGTTGATCGCATTGGCCAATACCGTTCCAATCAGCTCCCGGTCGAAGAATCCGAGAGGGCTCAAGGGATCGATCTCATAAGTCACGACAATGCCGCGACTCTTGAACACGTCCTGATGAGCCGCCAACTGCGCTTCGATGAAATCGTCCAGTTCGTGATAGTCCGGACGCAACGGCAACTGGTTGACGCCGAGCTTGTAGAGCCCCAGCAACTGCACCAGCATGCCGTTCAGATGAGCGAACTCATAGTCGATCACGCCCTGCTCGGCAGTGTGCTGCTGAGCCGCAGGCAAGCGCGCAAGCCACTGTCCGTGGGCCTGCATCAGCAACGCCAGAGAGTTCTTCATGTCGTGTACGGTGGAGGCGATCACCGTGGAAAAGTCGAGCCCCTCGTCAACATCATTCATTCGCCAAACGCCTTGCTTCGCAGCTTCTGATAACGCGGATAACGCGCATCGCTCTCGGGCATCATGCCCACCATTTTCAGGCACGTACGGCACTCTTCCAGCAGCGCTGAATCGAGGCTGGCATCAGCCCCGTGCAACAGCGATTGCGCCATATTGAGGGCAATACTGATGTTCTTCGGCTGCAACAACAGCGCACCGCGAAAAAGCTCCCGCGCCTCGGGCAACGCGCCCGCCTTGTAACTGCGCACGCCCTGGCGGTTGAGATCTGCCGCCGCGTTGCCGGAGTTGAGAATCGCCGGGTCGTCGGTCTGCTGGGCAATGCCTTGCATCACCACCGGGTCGTCGCCGTAAATCTCGGCGCAGTTTTTCAACATCGAATTACCGGCGTCAGTCTGCCCCAGCATCTTCAACTGCTTGGCGACCAGCAACGCCGCTTCGGCGCTCATGAACTGCTCCATGCCATCCAGACGGGCCAGTGCTTGCTCCGTCAGCTTCTCAGCAGTTTCGGCATCGTTGAGCAGCAGGCTGGTGGCTTTCATCAAGCGCGCCCGGATCTGCAGCCCCGGATCGTTGATGTTTTCCTTGGCAACGGCACTCAGGGTCTGGTTGATCTCCAGTCGAGTGCGGGTATCCAGGCCTTTTTCACTGCCTTTACTGATGAGCGCATGAGCCAGGCCCAGATTGCTTTCAGGGTCTTTGAAACGTGACTGCGCGCCTTGGGAGACCGCTTGGCGATAGGCTTTCGCCGCACCTTCAAAGTCTTCGTTGGTCATCGCCAACTTGCCCAACAACGATTGCCTGCGCACCGCCAATGGCGACAGGCGAACAGCCTCTTCCAGCACATTCTGCGCAGCCTTGGTGTCGCCTTCAGCAACCAGCACATCGGCCAGTCCGTCATACAACGCCGGCATCATCGGGAAAGCCTTTAGCGCCTTTTCGTAGACGACTTTTGCCTGAGCGATCTGGCCACGCTTGAACATCAATCGCCCCAGACCGACATAGGCCCAAGGCAATGGACGATCCGCCAGAATGCTGTTGTACAAGCGCTCCAGCGCCTCATTCTGATTCATGTCGCGCAACGCATCGGCACGGTAACGCAGGCACAGCGGCGAATAGCGCGGGTCCTGCTTGCACAGCTCGATACAGGCATTCAGGACTTCAACCGGCTTACCCCGATCCAGCGCCTGCAGAATCGGCTTGAGCAACGTCTTGCGCTGCTCCAGTCGCTCCAGCCGCTGGGCCAGGCCAGCGCGGTTGAAAGGCTTGGTCAGATACGCATCCGGCTCATGCTCAAGCGCACTAAGCACCATCGCCTGACTGCTCTCGGCGGTGACCATCAGAAACACGCTTTCATGGCTGATCAGCTTCTCGACCATCAGGTCTTCAAGCACCTGCTGACCGTTCTTCTTGCCATCGCCAAGGTGATAATCCTGCAAGATGAAGTCGTAGCGCTTCTGCGCACACATGCGCAGCGCCACCTCACCTGTGTCGGCAGTGTCGACATCCTTGACACCCAGCTCACGCAACATCGACCTGACCGAACTACGGAAATCCGAGAAATCATCGACGATCAAAAAGCTTTTTTGGTGGTACGCCAGCATCGAAGATTCCAGGCAATTAAGAAGATGAACCCAAAGACAAATGCAGGGGCCAGCTCAACTTCGCCGCCCATAGGGGCGTCGCGCAGGACAACGGCCCATCGGGTTATCGGCCAGTTGTGGCGTTCCCTTATAGGTGTTGGCAAACAATTGTGGGTTTAGTGGGAGCGTTGCAAATAAGCCGTGGAAAAGTCTCAAAAAAGCCCCGCCAGGTGATTCTGAACGGGGCGGTTTCGATATCGTTGTAGTAATGCGGATAGTCCACAGTGGCTCAATGCGCGATGGTCAGCTTGCCGAAATGCCGCCCACAACCTACCAAGAGCCTCCCCAGGAATTCCGAATAAGGCCGGTGAACTCTTTGAGTGTCGCGCTTGCCTTTAATGGGCAAAGTAGTTGTGGCAAGAGAACACCGCATGTCGCGCACGAGGGAGCCGTCAGGTAGTCGGTGTAATTCGGGTTACTCCCTGCGGGGTCGTACAGCACCTCCGACATTGTCCAAGGCCGGGGTAGCGAGAGACGAATAGCATAATGAACAAGCTTGGGTGCGGCGCATCGACCAGCAATGGGTGCATTCTGCACAGTGCATGAGCGAATGAAGCTCGCCGCCAGAGGGAGACCGCCAAATGACCTGCTGCCGTCATCCGGGATGTTTCCCGCTATCACCAGTGCTGGAAGGAAGCGCTTGTGATGGCCTGTGAGAGCTCCTCGGAAGGCGTTGTAGCCTGGTGTTCCATCAGCCGGCGAACAGGCGGCAACCCATTGCCCATCGTTTGAGCGAAGGACTCCGAGCATCATAGTTGGCCCGCCGATGATACAGTCGACGATCGTTCGCGCTACCTCGTAGACCTGTTGCGTCTCGTAAATGGGATGCTTTCCGCCACACGATCCGCAGGGCACATCATCTCCATAGGCCTGCCCAGTATAAGTGTCGCCCGCATCACTACCGGCGAGGCAGCGATGCACCCTCACGCCTTTCTTTCCTTGATGAATCATCGCGAACCGTCCATGCGCAACGCTAGTGGATATCGGTAAGTGTAGTGATCCAATGCAATCCAGAGTCACCCTGCAAAAGCGTAGCCCTCACAGGGCGCGGGGGCGACCATCTCGTTACACAGTCGAGTCGACCAGCAGTTCACGCAAAGACGAAGCACCGCTGGCAGCCGCAGTACCGTGTCGATGTTGCAGGAAGACGGCGAGCAATTCGGACGGTTCAGGGGCTTAGCCTGACGCAGGAGCAGGAGTCAGTCAGCAAACAACCAGGCTCACAAACCTGCAAACAAGCGATGCTCGAGCAACCCGACACTCCGATATATTGCGGGAGTTTGTTGTACCGGCCCCAATCACGGCTGGTGTGGCGCCAGCCCGCGCCGAGAAAAAACTTAACGTCGTGTCCGGGATTAGTTGACCACTACAGATCTCAAATCTGCCCCTTCTGGATTTCAAATCCGAAAGTGGGGATGGTCCAAAACTGGGCCATCGTCGGTGTGCTCAAATCTGAGCACATCAGGTGCTGGACGTGAAGCAGACAAAAAGCAATCGCTGCTATCGGCCCTTAGCTCGTTACAGGTAATTCACGATGAACGTTACTTCGGTGTTCGCGGTGCCGGCTTCCAGTTTGCTGCCGGCCAGGCGGTAGTAAGCGGCGGACAGCGGTATGTTGAAGCTTGTGCCTGTGGTGTTGAACCCGTCGAACGGGTAGGTAGTGTCCAGCGCGATAGGTTGTCCTGCCTCGTTCATCAGTTGCAGACCGATGCCTTTGGCCGTCGAGCCGGCGCTCAGTGCGACGATGCCCTTTTGCGCGTCGATGACCTGGGTGGTGGCCTTAAGTGAATAGGTCACCTTTTTGATACCGCGCTGGCATTGGTTCAAGGCGAGGTTGAATTTGATCGTCCGAGGGGTATCGCCGCTCTTGTTGAATTCGTCCAGGCGATAGTCGTCGCCCATTTGAACCGACACTGCCGGGGTCTGGCAGGAGGCCGTATTTAGGATAATGGGATTGATCAGATAAAATTTGTTAAACACTGCGCTACCGGCTTGGTATTGGCCCAGATAGCCAGCGGGAACACTGTTTTCCGATGCCAATTCACTCGACTTGATGATTTCAAGTCGGTAATCAGTGGCGGGCACACTCCAGTTTGGGTCCTTATAAAGGTCCATGCGCGCCGCCTCTAGGTACCCTATGTCGTCGCCTATTCGGAATGAGAGCCCAGTTTTACCCAAAGGAAAGGTACTGCCGCTGGTCACGCTACCCAGTGCCGGGTTCAGGACAAAGCCATAGAGTGTCGGGGCGCCACAATTGAACCGCTGATACTCCGCGCTAATGATCTCCTGGTAAATAACAGTGCCGATGGGTGCATCCTGAGGGACTGTCAGGCCTTCCGTCAGTTTGCTCCCGTAGTTCATGGTGATGGTCTTGTAGCCGCTGTAGAAGTGGCAGTCCGCAGGTGCTTCCGATGAAAATACAATCGCCATTACGGCAGCGACGCTCAGCAGAGGGCGCAGTCGGCTCTGCATTCTTGAAAGTTTCATATTGATATCGATACAGAATAGCGGGGCGATCATCTTAGGGATCGCTAAAGGCCGTGCACATAAGACACTTCTTAAAACGTCGAACGCTGCAATCCTAATCCCCTCAAATCTGAGTGCATTACCGCGCGCTTAACTACTTTGCATCCAGGCAATATACCCACCGATACCTCCTAAGGCAGACCAAGTGATCTACCATTGAATGGAGTAGCAGATGAATATCGCGAAAATAGGGAAATCGGCGAAACATTTCGCCTATCTCGTGCTTCGAATTGGCCGACTCCGCAAAAGTGTGGAGTCGTCCTCCACTCATAACGTTAACCCACCGTTATCTAACGTTAGCCAGGCCTGACAGCAGGCTGGAGCAGGTGGTAAATGTGACCATGGCTCACATTTGAGCCATCCGGAGCAAAGTGGGATTTCCTCACTTTGCCCTAACTACCTACCCGGAAACAGGGAATCTAAGTGCGTCACAACGGCGGCTTGTGATACGGGAAAATCCCGCATCTACCGGGTGCCGTTCGGAATAACGCCCTCCCAGTTGCATCCCGGCTGGTTTTACGAGCAGATCGTAAAAACCCTTTGGCGAAAGGGCGAACTACCTAGGATTTCTCTGTGGTTCGAAAATCCCACCGATCAGGGGTACTTCCCCAGCGGGGGATCATCCAGATTCGGCTGCATCAGCCTGGCCGAGATCACACGAAAATCCGTGGCATCTTTTCCGCGACACGTTTTCAGAATTCGCGAAACGTGTCGCGATACCTGCCCTACCGAAATGGGAGGTCAGGTCGTTGTCCGGAAATCGGACTTCAAGCCAATTCCCACCAACGGTGGATATTCCTCAAATTGGGGATTAGCCCCTGCTCGCTCCTGCATCGGATTCATCCCCCACTGGGGGTTGGATGGATTTGAGATCCGACCAACTTCCTCAGGTTGAAGGTGGACGACTGAGCCGAAAACTCGGCCCTGTATCACTTTGCCTACCTCTGACTTACTGCAACAAAAACGCCCTCCTCGATCCGCTGCAAACCAACTATTTCAGTCCCATTTAATCCGGTTACGTGTAGCACTTTATGTGCACCCATAAAGCACTGGATAAATGATCAGATCATGCCTAATGTGAGTTTTTTGAGCCATTCAAAACCCATTCGAGGCCACCTGATGAACACAGCCAAGCCCGCCCGAGGACGCCAGCACAGACCAACCCGTTCTGAAGTTGCTGCGGCTTGGGGTCAACTTCGAGACGCCGCCGCCAAGGGAAGCGTTCAAGCATCCGCGCTGCTGATCGCCCTTGCTGAAAACAAGCCGGTCATTGCCATGGAATCCCCTACCGCATGACTGATCGCGACAAATCGGGCAAATGGAAGCCCGGCCAATCCGGCAATCCTGGCGGCCGCTCTGGAGAAACTCAGGCCATTCGCGCCAAGCTGGCCAAGGGTGCAACAGCCGTCACCACGAAAGTGCTTGAGGCCGCAAAAGGCGGTGATATGCAGGCGTGCCGGTTGATCCTTGAGCGCCTGGTGCCGCCGATCAAGCCGACGTCCGAGCCCGTGCAATTCGAACTCGACGACACCGACCTGCCCAGCGCCGCCCGCTCAATCCTGCGCGCCGTTGCTGCCGGCCAGATTGCGCCCGACCAGGGCAAATCACTCATTGAAGGCTTGGGCGCTGTCGCCCGGGTGATCGAGGTTGCCGAACTGCAAAAGGCCGTCGAAGAACTCCGCGAGCAGATGGAGGGAATGCAGCGATGAGCCTGAAAGCGTTGAAAGCCGAGATCAAACGCATTGCCGAAAAGATGGGCATCGACGAAGAGATGGTGGTGCTGATCGTGCTGGCTGTCGTGAATGCCAGCACGATGCCCATGGACCTGCCTGAGACCGTCGGCCACATCGTCAACTACCGCATCAACGGTCTGAACGTATCGCTCTACTTTCCCTTCTGCGAGATGAACAGCGCCGAAGCCGAAGAGGTGGCCAGGGCGATGATCCTGCACGTAATCGATGTTGAGCGCCCGAGCCGCCCGTATCAGGTCGGCATTATGGATATGCAGCCATTCCCGCCAGCAGGCGCCTGGCAGTTACAGCGACCACCTGAGGGCATCAGCCTGTCGGACTACGTGGCCGACCAATACCGTCAAATCATCGAGGCTCGCAATGAGCATCCGTAGCCAGATCGCCAAGCTGCGGCGACAGACCGGTAGCACTCAGCTCAACAACGACGTGCGAGAAATCAGCGACCTGATGGACGAGTTGAGCGCCGCGGCCGCCGGCGGTGGAAGCCCACGAGGGGAAATCTCTCTCGACGAGATTTTCAACGACACCCAACACCCACACAGGCCCGATCAAGGCCCATACAACCAAAAGGTATCCCAATGAAGATTGGTAAAAGAGCAGTTCTCCGCGTTGGCCTGACCAACGTCCATTACTCCGAATACGACCATTCGCAAATCGAGTCGCGCACCTTCTCAGTCCAGCAAGCAGACGGCAGCAAAGGTACTTGGCAAGCTGGTGGGCTGATGAAGTCCGCTCGCAAACTCCAGATGCTCGCCCTGGAGACGTTCAAAGACGCCGGGGAAGACATCATCTCGATCCGCGCCAATAAGGACTTCAATGCGGCCGCCATTGAGCGCCTGAGCAAGGAGAAGATTGAAGGTCTGACGGCCGCCCTACTTCCAGCCATGCAAACTGTCGCCAAAGATATGTCCACCCTGGCTGAAACCGTCACTCGGGGCTTCTCACCGGTCAGCCAACGCGCCAACACCGACATCGTCGGCTTCCTGGCTGACCAGGAGCTTCGCACCCTCGTTCGAGGCCTGAGCACCGACGACCGTCGTAACCTGATGGCCGAAGCGCGCCTCGGCAATCATCCCGAAATCGTAGAGGCCGTCTTGCGAGCAAACCCGATGCTCTCCGGCCTCAACGCAGAATCGGCCGCCGGCCTGTCCCGAGCTGGGATCGCGGCCTCTCGTGCTGACGACGTGGAGGCGCTGCGCCAAATGCTGGCCGTCTATGACGACGTGCTGACGACCACCTCTCAAGTCGGCGTCTCGCTCAGCGGCCTCGTTGCAAACTCTGCCGGTTATGCCAGTCGCTTTGAAAAGTGGCGGTCGGGTTGTGATGGTTCTGAGGCGTTGCGTGAATGGCTCGGCAAGTTGCCTGCACGCCCTCAGCCTAAAGCAGATGCCGCCGCCACTGAAGAACCTGAAGCAGCCTAATTAGTGCGCCCCGTGGTCGTCGATGCACGACCACCTAGGGCGCAGGAGCACACCGTGACCACCTACCAAGAACGCTTCGCCGAGGCATGCAAGACCTCCGAGTTCGCGAACCATGACCAGATGATTGGCGGGTACGTCGTTTGGGATGTTCAGCACGTCCGAGAGGGCCAGAAGGTGACGATTGACGGTCCGTTCTTCACCGAGGACGAAGCTCGGGTCTCGGCCGAGCTGCTGCGCGGGGCGTTCCGTGGTGCCAGGGCTTACCAGGTGATCTATGACCGGATTTGGAACTACGACCCACGGCGCGAACAGGTGACATTCGATCAGGCCCGTATGTCTCGATCCCTGCTCGCCATTCGCCTGGGCGTGAAAGTACCCACCAACAGCGCCACGAGCGCACTGGAGTAAAAGCGATGGCAATGGCCACCAACTACGGCAGCAAAACTCGAATCTTACTCAGCGGCTCGGCAGCGAAGCTGTTCGGGCGTGAGCACACCTACGAACTGTCGACCGGCGACGTGCGCGAGGCGGTAAAGGCGATCGACGTAAACCATCCAGGCTTCGCACGGTATCTCGCAACCGCGAAACAGATGGGGCTTGAGTTTGCGATTTTTCGAAACCGTAGGAACGTCGACGAAAAGGAACTGGCGCTGGGCGGCGCGAAGGAAATACGCATTGTGCCGGTGGTTTGCGGCAGTAAGCGCGCCGGGCTTCTGCAGACCATCATTGGTGTCGCGTTGATTATCGCCAGTCCGTTTACCAATGGAGCGACACTCGCACCTGGTATTGCCATGGTCGCCGGCGGCGTTATTCAAATGCTCAGCCCCCAACCAAAAGGTTTGAAGACCAGCGCAGCCCCGGAAAATACGCCGGGCTACGCGTTTGGCTCAGCCCGCAACACCACAGCATCCGGCAACCCGGTACCGCTTTGCATCGGCAAACGCCGCTGGGGGGGGGCGATTATCAGCGCTGCGATTTATTCGGAGGACCGAATGTAGTCCTCCAGACTAACTTTTCTATGCTGATCTAGAGTCGAGCTCAGCTTCAGAGGGAATAATATGGGGCATATTTATTACACGACTGATTTGCCTCACAACATCAGACAAAGGCTCCACGCTGCATTTTTTAGACATACGCATCTTAAGGCTGACGTGGGGCATTTTTGCAGGCACTACAGATTTCATTTTTAGCACTATCAACGGAAGGGTGAAATCTTTAGCTGAAACATAAGTTCTAACAAAACACTTCTCCGGATCTACTTTAGCATCAACGTAAGCTAGTGCACGATTAACTTCCCCCTCACCATGATAGAGCTTCAGCCCCTCTAAAATTTCATCCTCGATACTTTTTGATTTCTCAGAGTCAACCTCCCCAGTTTGACCATTACATATTGAGCCGTAGCCACGCGATACAGTTGCGACACCTGAGCGCAAAAAATGTGCAGCAGCAAATACTCTGAACAACGAACACAACGACGCTGTTGAACGGTCAAACCACCCTTCAAAATCAAATCGCCCCTTTAACTCCTCCGAGGCTAAATCACAATGCTCCTCATCCATTATCTCGACAAAAGCAACTTCATCGAGTAAAAAATTTTCAATACAGTATCGAGGAAGAACTACAACGTTTCCAGGGAGCGCTTCGCGCTCGCCCGCCAACATATACAAATCTCCGTCAACTATATAAACAGCAGGTCTCGCCCCCCCTGCCGCTTGCCTTGCTTTGGCGGCGGCTATTACATCAACTCGCGCCCCCAAGGGAAAAACCTTGTCAAGAGCTATACTGCTTGACATAGCTCTCGAAAACATAGCAGCAAAGATTTTCCCATAACCAGGTGCAGTGTCTTCAATATAAACATCAAAATCATTGAAGCTTTCGTAAAAAACCGAGGTAGCAAATTTAGCGGCTTTACTTCTTTCCATAGCACACCTCAGCCCAAACGAATGCAGTTGTCGACGTGATACCCTACGATCTCTGGTGAATGGGTAGCAAAAATGAATTGGTTATTTTTCCCCCCCTTTAACAGGGCATCGACCAACATCTCTTGCCAGCGCATATGAAGGGATATTTCGGGTTCATCAACCACAAAAGCGCTTCTTTTACTGGAGCCAAAGCGGGCATGAGCAATCAAAATCAATAACTGCTTTTCGCCCGAAGAGAGGAATTCCAACTCTACCGGCGTAGAATTCTGCGTAACCTTTATCTTACCTAAAGAGTCGACAGTTAACTCTTTACGTGAATGACGGAAAAACTCATTAATAGTGTCACAAAACTCTTTTATCGGCGCATAAAATCTCTCGGCAGACCTTTTCTGCCTGTCCATTTCTGCCAAAACTTTTTGTATGCGACGAATTTGAGCCATGTTGAGTAGCCACTCTAAACTCCAAGCGCCACCAGACTCGTTATCATTTACAGCCACATCAACCATTTTTTCAAAAAATTTCTCTATCAGGACAGTCGCTTTTTCAGATCCTCCCAAATCACGTGCAAACTTCTCCAGTTCTTGCCGCCGCTCTTGGAGGTCGGACATTTCCGAATATGCTCTAGCATTTGGATTATCTAAAAAACCTGGTTCAAGCTCAATATACTCAAACGTAGACTCCACAATAATATTAAGCAAGCGATCTAGCCTACCGTCGCTTGCCCTACGATACTGTTTGTAAGCACTTTGAACAAGTCGCTGACAGTTATCCAGTCCATCTAGAACCTCCTTGCGCTGCACCCTAGCTCTTATTGATCCATCATCCATGTAAACCTCTTCAGGAAAATGGTCCTCCTGATACTTCCCTAATCGTCGCTCCAATCCTAAAAACATAGGCCGCGACCCACGCAAAAATTTTTGCATTAATGGCCCAGCAGATCGAATGACGTCTTGCCTATTATCTTCAACGTGGTGACGAGTAACACGCCCATTAGAGCTAATCGTTTCAACCATCCGATTACCAGACGTTCTAAAAGTAGAATTAAGAACATAAGGAACCTCCTCACCATTAAGCCTGAACAGCAATTTCTCTGGAGAGGTATTTATTGAAAGCACGAACTCCTCACCATCTTTTTCGACCTCAACTTTCAGACTACTAAACTTAATCTCCAGCAAAGTCGCAACATCAATTGACAGCGCAGCCTGCATTAGCCTTAGCGCAGTAGTCTTCCCTGTTCCGTTATCCCCAACTAAAAAACTTATATCCGACTGAAACTTTAAATTATAATCATAAAAATCATGTACTTTACGCGCCGAAAAACTCTTTATTATCATATTGCTCTTCCGTGACTTTATAAAATTACGAAGCCCACTAACCATTCCAATTAATAGTCAGCACATTGCTCATAACTGTACAGACTCCCCACAGAGCAGCCAAGGGTATGCCTATCCAGATACGGGCAGATTCCGCCTTTTTTAGCCTTTTCGCTTGATAAGTAACACCCAAAGTGAAACAGTGTTAGGAGAACACCCTAACTGATACAGGCACCCATCATGTTCATCCGCGCATACCTCCGAGCATCGACCGAAGAGCAGGATGCCGGCCGCGCCCGGGCTTCGCTCGAGCAATTCGCTAGCGACCACAACAAGGTTATCGCCAGTGTGTACCTGGAGAATGCCAGCGGTGCGACCGCAGACCGGCCTGAGCTGCTGCGTCTGCTCAAAGATGCGCGCAAGGGTGACGTGTTGCTGGTGGAGTCGATAGATCGCCTCTCACGCCTTCCTGTGGAGGATTGGCAGAAGCTCAAGGCTGCGATTGACTCCAAGGGGCTGCGCATCGTCGCGCTCGACCTGCCAACGAGTCACCAGGGAATGCAGGACACCAAAGGCGACGAGTTCACCGGGCGGATGCTGGGCGCCATTAACTCGATGCTTGTGGAAATGATGGCCGCCATCGCTCGCAAGGATTACGAGCAACGTCGTGAGCGCCAGGCTCAGGGTATCGAGAAGGCCAAAGCCGCTGGCAAATACCAGGGGCGGCCGATAGACGAGGACCTACATAGGAGAGTTAAGGAGCTGCTAAACGCCGGGTTAGGCATCCGAGCAACAGCTCGACACGCCCAATGCTCCACCACAACCGTGCTTCGCATCAGGGATACCCCCGTTACACAGAGCGTGCTACCTCCTCGCAATGCTCTATGAACTCAGGCTTAGTAAATATTCTGATCCCAAAAAGATTCTCGAAAACCTCCCGTCGACCGTTCTTCACGAAGCCGCGACTATCGTTACTGACAAATATTTTTTTGCCTGATCGGATGTGAGACTGCAGGATCATTGCGTCTCGGAGCTGATTGCGCTGTCGGGCCGTAAGCGTTTCACGATTCCTGGGGAAGCCATTGCTCGAGAGAATGGCCAGAATTTTCTCAAAATCGAAGAACTGACTCAGGTCCCCTAAAACAGCCATGCCGAAATAGCTTTCGCTTAAAACTAGAGTCTCGGGTGTCTCGCCCAAGGTGGCGGCCCCTGCTGCCAAATCCGTATTGGCTAATTCTCTGTTGGTAACTGATACGACTTCCAGCTTATAGCCAGCACTAGCGGCGATTGGAGCCAAGTCGAGAACCGGTAGAACGTTGGTATCAACAGTAACCGCCTCCATGCTTTTTGCCTCGATCAGTTTTGTATCGAAAGGATAGCCCCGCGCCCATAAAAAAACCCACTTCGAAAATTATCAGTGGGTTTTTAATGGCAATCGGCTTTCATTTGCACCCACCATGCACCCATGAGGTTTTGATGTTGAGAGCTTAAATCGCTGGAGGGCTTGATTTATATGGTGTCCCAGGGCAGGTTCGAACTGCCAACCTTCCCCTTAGGAGGGGGATGCTCTATCCAATTGAGCTACTGAGACACATGCCGGCCGCAAGGATATGCGGCGCGATGGACGGCGTGCATGTTAACGGGCAGGCCCGGTTTTGTCATGTCGTCTGTAAGGCTTATTAAGTGTAGGCAAACGCCAGCTTCGATCACGGGCTTAGATTCGATCGGCTTTTGCGCTGATACCCTCTTGCACCAATAGAGCCAGCAAATTGTCGACGGCAGTGGAAAGCTCGCCAGAATTGTCCAACCGAAAGATCCCTTCCGGATCTTCCTGAGCGGCGTCCATTAAAAACAGAGCATTGCGCTCAAGTCGGGCTTCGATTTCCTCAGCGCTCTCGCGCCCTCGCCGCTCAAGACGCTTGCGCAGGGCATCGGTTTTTACCGTCAGCACTATGGGCAACAACGACGGATAACGTGCCATGGCTTCAGACAAATGCCCTCTTGAGCCGTTGATCAGCACATGGCGACCGTCACTTAACCAGCTATCGATCTCTGCCGGAATGCCGTAATCCAGCCCATTGGCCCGCCAGCACAGTGCAAAACCGCCTTCGTGCCTCATTTGAGCGAATTGCTCCCTGGAAACACTCAAAGCGTCTTCGCCGACCGATTCAGCCGACCGGGTAATCACCCTGCGCACCACAACGCAATCAAGGCCAAGCAAAGAGTCGCGGGCCGCATCGATCAGGCTGTCTTTGCCGGAGCCGGACGGCCCCATCAAATAAATAAGTCTGCCGTGCATCCCTATATCACCTCCATTGCGTGCTCGCCCTAGTAAATCGGCCATTTGCCACTATTCTGTATTTTGTAAGGAACGAAGATCGTATCCGCATAACATGCACGCTCAGGGGCGCCCAAGCACGCACCTGTCGGGCAAAGAGGACGCGGTCAGATGTACGGGCCCGGTAAGTGTTTTCAAACCAGTCCGCATTTCTGATAATTGGTGCTGGCATAACGCCTGCTTCCAGTTCAATATTTGTCACAGAATTGACGCCAATGATCTGGCAATTTTGAGGCATGATGCGGGCCTCATATCAATTCAGGTTGAACATTTGGCGACGAGGCTTGTCCTACATGACATCCTGCGGCCAATTCCGAGAACCGCTCCCCTGAACTAACCGGTTAAATATATGCGCCCATTGAAACAGGCAATTTATTCCAGCCGTACGGCTGACAAGTTCGTCGTACGTCTGCCAGACGGGATGCGTGAACGCATTGCCGAGGTGGCTCGCAATCATCACCGCAGCATGAATTCCGAGATCATCGCCCGTCTTGAGCAGAGTCTTATTCAGGAAGGCGCGCTGGGAGAAGAATTGAGCATGCGCCTGGACAGCCCCGAGCTGTCATTGCACGAACGCGAACTGCTTCAACGTTTCCGTCAACTCTCCCACCGCCAGCAAAACGCACTGGTTTCGCTGATTGCCCACGACGCTGAAATGGCCGCAGACGCCTCCTGATTGCATCCCGTAAGCTCTAGCCAGCCATGTGCTGGCTTTTTTTTGCCTGAAATTCAGCCAATAACCTACTCAACGGCAAGCTCAGTTGCCATCGACATAACGCTAATAGATTGAAAAATGAAGGTGCGCGGCCTGCTGGCTTGAGCAAGACCGCACACTAGAAACTCAGAGCAGGAAGATTGTCGCCAACCCGAGGAAGATGAAGAAGCCACCGCTGTCGGTCATGGCCGTAATCATGACACTCGCGCCCATCGCCGGGTCGCGCCCAAAGCGCGCCAGGGTCATCGGAATCAAAACCCCCATCAACGCCGCCAGCAACAGGTTCAAGGTCATGGCCGCAGTCATCACCACGCCCAGCGACCAACTGCCGTACAGCATGTAAGACACCACGCCGATTACCCCACCCCAGACCAGGCCATTGATCAAACCAACCGCCAGCTCCTTGCGCATGAGACGCGAGGTATTACCGGTACTGACCTGATCAAGCGCCATCGCACGAACGATCATGGTAATCGTCTGGTTGCCGGAGTTACCGCCAATACCGGCAACGATCGGCATCAACGCTGCCAGAGCCACCAGCTTCTCGATAGAACCTTCGAACAAACCGATTACCCGCGATGCAACAAATGCGGTAATCAGGTTGATCGCCAGCCAGGCCCAGCGGTTGCGCAAGGATTTCCAGACTGACGCGAAAATATCTTCCTCTTCACGCAGACCCGCCATGTTGAGAACTTCGCTTTCGCTCTCTTCACGAATCAGGTCGACCATCTCGTCGATGGTCAGACGACCAATGAGTTTGTCGTTCTTGTCGACCACCGGGGCCGAAATCAAGTCGTAACGTTCAAAAGCCTGTGCGGCATCGTAGGCGTCTTCATCCGGGTGAAAACTCACCGGATCGCTGGCCATGACTTCCGAAACCTGCTTGTCTGGATCGTTGACCAGCAGTCGCTTGATTGGCAGCACACCCTTGAGCACGCCATCGTAGTCAACCACGAACAGCTTGTCGGTATGGCCTGGCAGCTCTTTGAGGCGACGCAAGTAACGCAGAACCACTTCAAGACTGACATCCTCGCGGATCGTCACCATCTCGAAGTCCATCAATGCACCGACCTGTTCCTCGTCATAGGACAACGCGGAGCGAACGCGCTCACGCTGTTGGCTATCAAGGGTTTCCATCAGCTCGTGGACGACGTCTCGCGGCAGCTCGGGGGCCAGGTCAGCAAGTTCGTCGGCGTCCATCTCCTTGGCCGCCGCCAGGAGCTCGTGATCATCCATGTCGGCGATCAGGGTTTCACGAACCGAGTCGGATACTTCAAGCAGGATGTCGCCGTCGCGCTCGGCCTTGACCAACTGCCAGACAGTCAGACGCTCGGCAAGCGGCAAGGCTTCAAGAATGTAGGCAACGTCAGCGGAGTGCAAATCATCGAGCTTGCGTTGCAACTCGACGAGGTTTTGCCGGTGGACCAGATTCTCGACCAGGTCGTGATGATGACCTTCCTGGCGATGAGTCAGGTCTTCGACCACTCGCTGGCGATGCAGCAGCTCAACGACTTGAGCAAGGCGGTCTTGCAGGCTTTCTTGCGTTTTCTTTACTTCAACTTCGGTCATAGGCGAACTCCACTCCCAGCAGCGGGGCACGCCGGAAGGATCAATCAGTCAATTCATGATTGGTAAAACGGGGTACTGAGCAACTACTGGGTAAGTCCATGGAGGTATTCCACAAGCCCCGGCGGGGCTGACGGGCGCAATCATACACCGCATGAGGGTTTTAAACGTTAAAAAAACCAGCCTGAAACAAGCGCTTGCGAGATAAACCCGAGCGCTGTCCGCGTCCCTGAAACTGCGACGACTCATCCTGAAAAGAAAACACACCCCCACCGAGAAATGTACTGACTACCCTTGATCGTGACCGTCATGGAGGACGCCCAATGCCCAGGAAAACACTCACAGCCCTGTTGATCACCCTGCTCTGCCCGCCTCTACAGGCCACTGCAATGACTGTGCATCGATGTGAAGACGCTGAGGGCCGTATCACTTACACGACGCTGAGCTGCCCTCCTGGAGAGGCACTGTCGCGACAGAACATTTACAACCCAAGCGTTTTCAAATTCGAGGCAATACTCCCCGGCACCAACCACCAGGAAACATCAGGAATTAAAAGCACACCGAGAGATCCGGTCGTTATCGGCCAAATGAATGACAAATGCGCAAACGTGCTCAGCGCCAAGGAGCGTCGCGAAGCGATCATCAATCAGCGGATCGTTCCCGGCATGAGCCAGCAGGACGTTGAAAGTGCGCTAGGTAAACCTGACAAGGTCAGCATTCGAAACGCGACGACGAATTATCGCTACGACAGCAAGAAAGGTCGAAGCGCGCAAATCGTGTTCGATGAGAAGGGATGCGTAAAAGGCAAATCCCAGACAGCAAAAAGCCCGCGTTAGACGCAGGCTTTTTGGTGTTTGGTGCACTCGACAGGATTCGAACCTGTGACCGCTCGGTTCGTAGCCGAGTACTCTATCCAGCTGAGCTACGAGTGCAATTTGTGTTTTTAGACCAGATCACAACTGGTTGAAGCCAGGTTACTTGCATTACTGCAAACAACCCTTAAATGGTGCACTCGACAGGATTCGAACCTGTGACCGCTCGGTTCGTAGCCGAGTACTCTATCCAGCTGAGCTACGAGTGC
>NZ_JBYSXY010000026.1:0-6910 GCF_058782685.1 Pseudomonas sp. FW306-02-D09B | reverse complement strand
GTGCATTTGTTGCCGCGCATTATAGGCCGTTAAATCTTTTTGTAAAGCACTTTTTCTAGTAATTTCAACAACTTACCGAAGAAGCCAGATTACAACGTACTAAATAAATAATGGCGGAGAACGGGGGATTCGAACCCCCGACACCCTTTTGAGGTGTACTCCCTTAGCAGGGGAGCGCCTTCGGCCACTCGGCCAGCTCTCCGCAACACGGGGCGTATCTTAACCAACCTTTTCCCCGTTTGCAAACATAAAAAACGATAAAAATTAATGGCTTGGTTCGTCGTCCTTCTCTTTCTTGATCCGCAGGTAGATTTCCTCACGGTGAACAGCCACCTCTTTAGGCGCGTTAACGCCAATACGCACTTGATTTCCTTTGACGCCGAGCACGGTCACAGTGATTTCGCCATCACCAATAATCAGGCTTTCTGCGCACCGACGAGTCAGAATCAGCATACCTTTCTCCTCACGCATTTCATTTCAGGGACAACAGTCTGCAAAAAAAAGGCGTTCGACCTACAACCGGAACGATCGTAGCCCTACACGCCTAAGTATTGACCAGCACGAGCAAAAGAACAGATTTCAGTCGCGCCACTCAAAAAACAAAGGGCGCGGTCAGACCGCGCCCTTAGCGGAGCATCACTCGCCCTGGCGGGCCGGTGCGTCCAGTTCGAAAGCTGTGTGCAGAGCGCGCACAGCCAATTCCAGGTACTTCTCTTCGATCACTACGGAAACCTTGATTTCCGAAGTCGAGATCATCTGGATGTTGATGGTTTCTTTAGCCAGAGCCTCGAACATGCGGCTGGCAACGCCTGCGTGAGAACGCATGCCAACGCCGACGATCGACACCTTGGCGATCTTGGTGTCGCCAACGACTTCACGGGCACCGATCTCGCGGGCAGTGTTTTCCAGCACGGTCTGCGCCGCCTGGTAGTCGTTGCGGTGCACAGTGAAGGTGAAGTCGGTGGTGTTATCGTGCGCAACGTTCTGCACGATCATGTCGACTTCGATGTTCGCGGCGCTGATCGGGCCGAGAATCTTGAAGGCCACGCCCGGGGTGTCTGGCACGCCACGGATGGTCAGCTTGGCTTCATCGCGGTTAAAAGCGATGCCGGAAATGATCGGCTGTTCCATGGATTCCTCTTCATCAATAGTAATGAGGGTACCCGGACCCTCCTTGAAGCTGTGCAGTACGCGCAGCGGAACGTTGTACTTACCGGCGAATTCGACCGCGCGGATCTGCAACACCTTGGAGCCGAGGCTGGCCATTTCCAGCATCTCTTCAAAGGTGATCTTGTCCAGGCGCTGAGCCACGGACACCACGCGCGGGTCGGTGGTGTAGACGCCGTCGACATCCGTGTAGATCTGGCATTCATCAGCCTTCAGGGCCGCTGCCAGCGCCACGCCGGTGGTGTCGGAACCGCCACGACCAAGAGTGGTGATGTTGCCGTGCTCGTCGACGCCCTGGAAACCGGCAACGACAACCACGCGACCGGCCTTCAGGTCACCGCGAATCTTCTGGTCATCAATCTGCAAGATACGCGCTTTATTGTGCGCGCTATCCGTCAGAATCCGTACCTGGTTGCCGGTGTACGACACCGCCGGTACGCCGCGCTTGATCAGCGCCATGGCCAGCAGTGCAATCGTCACCTGCTCACCGGTGGAGACGATGACATCCAGCTCACGCGGAACCGGTTGATCGCCGCCACTGATTTGCTTGGCCAGATCGATCAGACGGTTGGTCTCGCCGCTCATTGCAGACAGCACGACCACCAGGTCATCGCCGGCCTCGCGGAATTTCTTAACCTTGTCGGCGACCTGCTCGATTCTCTCGACAGTGCCGACTGAGGTGCCTCCAAATTTCTGTACGATCAAAGCCATTTCAAAGCCGCCTCAGCCCATGAAGGGCGCCCATTAATCACTCAAACAGCTGCGAAGCCCGCCACTAGACGACGGGCTCGGCACGCAGCCTTAAATACCCTGCTCTACAAACGGCACGGTCAGGGCCAATGCAGCATCCAGTGCGCCAGCGTCGGTACCGCCGCCTTGCGCCATGTCTGGACGACCACCGCCCTTCCCGCCCACTGCTGCAGCGGCTTGCTTCATCAAATCACCGGCTTTGAGTTGGCCAGTCAGGTCCTTGGTTACACCCGCAACCAGCACGACCTTTTCCTCATGGACACTGCCGAGCAGGATCACTGCGCGGCCGAGTTTGTTCTTCAGTTGATCGACCAGCGCCAGCAGCGCCTTGCCGTCCTGACCGTCGAGACGCACGGCCAGGACTTTCACGCCTTTGACGTCCTGGGCAGAAGCCGACAGGTCGTCGCCCGCCGCACTGGCGGCCTTGGCTTGCAACTGCTCGAGTTGCTTTTCCAGCAGACGGTTGCGCTCAAGCACAGCCGACAGCTTGTCGATCAGGTTGTCGCGGCTGCCCTTGACCAGGTTGGCCGCTTCCTTGAGTTGCTCTTCCGCAGCGTTCAGGTAAGCCAGTGCCGCAGCGCCTGTCACCGCTTCGATACGACGCACGCCAGAAGCCACACCGCCTTCGCTGATAATTTTCAGCAGGCCGATGTCGCCGGTACGATTGGCATGGATACCACCGCACAGCTCGACGGAGAAGTCGCCCATGCTCAGTACGCGCACGCTGTCGCCGTACTTCTCGCCGAACAGCGCCATGGCGCCTTTCTGCTTGGCGGTGTCGATATCGGTTTCTTCGGTTTCAACTTCGGAGTTCTTGCGAATTTCGGCGTTGACGATTTCTTCCAGCGCTTTCAGCTGTTCAGGCTTGATCGCTTCAAAGTGGCTGAAGTCAAAGCGTAGACGCTGACTGTCGACCAGGGAGCCTTTTTGCTGAACGTGCTCGCCCAGCACCTGACGCAATGCCGCGTGCAGCAAGTGCGTGGCGGAGTGGTTCAGCGAAGTGGCGTGACGCACCTCGGCATCCACCTGGGCCTGAACCGGCGAGCCAATGGTCAGGCTGCCCGAATCCAGCACACCGTGGTGCAGGAATGCACCGCCAGTCTTGGTGGTGTCGCGCACGTCGAAACGCGCAGCGCCTGCCTGCAGGTAACCACAGTCACCGATCTGACCGCCGGATTCAGCATAGAACGGCGTCTGATCGAGAACGACCACGCCCTCTTCGCCTTCGCTCAATACGTCGACCGATTGCCCGTCTTTATACAGAGCAACGATTTTTGCCGAACCGCTGTGAGCGGCGTAACCGGTGAACTCGGTGGCCACATCAACCTTGACCAGGCTGTTGTAGTCCATGCCGAAGGAACTGGCCGAACGGGCACGGACGCGCTGGGCTTCCATTTCGCGCTCAAAGCCCTCTTCGTCGATGGTCAGGTTGCGCTCACGCGCGATGTCGCCGGTCAGGTCCATCGGGAAACCGTAGGTGTCGTACAGCTTGAACACCACGTCGCCTGGCACCACGTTGCCTTTGAGTTCGGCCAGATCCTGCTCGAGGATCTTCAGGCCTTGCTCCAGGGTTTTGGCGAACTGTTCTTCTTCGGCTTTCAGCACGCGCTCGATGTGCGCCTGCTGGGATTTCAGCTCAGGGAAGGCTTCGCCCATCTCGGCAACCAGTGCGCCGACGATCTGATAGAAGAAACTGCCCTTGGCGCCCAGCTTGTTGCCGTGACGGCAAGCGCGACGAATGATCCGGCGCAGCACGTAGCCACGACCTTCGTTGGACGGCAGCACGCCGTCGGCGATCAGGAAACCGCAGGAACGAATGTGGTCAGCCACGACTTTCAGCGAAGCCTGGTTGTCGTTGGTGCAACCGATGGCCTTGGCCGAAGCGCTCAGCAGGCTCTGGAACAGGTCGATTTCATAGTTCGAGTGAACGTGCTGCAGCACGGCACTGATCCGCTCCAGACCCATGCCGGTATCCACCGACGGTGCTGGCAACGGGTGCAACACGCCATCGGCGGTGCGGTTGAACTGCATGAAGACGTTGTTCCAGATTTCGATGTAACGGTCGCCGTCTTCCTCTGGCGAACCCGGTGGGCCACCCCAGATGTCGGCGCCGTGATCGTAGAAAATCTCGGTGCAAGGACCGCACGGGCCGGTATCGCCCATGGTCCAGAAGTTGTCGGAGGCGTACGGTGCGCCTTTGTTGTCGCCGATGCGAACCATGCGCTCGGCCGGAACCCCGACTTCCTTGGTCCAGATGTCGTAGGCCTCGTCATCGCTGGCGTAGACAGTGACCCAGAGCTTTTCCTTCGGCAGGTTCAGCCACTTGTCGGAGGTCAGGAAGGTCCAGGCGTAGGTGATCGCATCACGCTTGAAGTAGTCACCGAAGCTGAAGTTACCCAGCATTTCGAAGAACGTGTGGTGACGAGCGGTATAACCGACGTTTTCCAGGTCGTTGTGCTTGCCACCGGCGCGAACGCACTTCTGGCTGCTGACGGCGCGGGTATAGGCGCGCTTTTCCTGGCCCAGAAAGCAGTCCTTGAACTGGTTCATCCCCGCGTTAGTGAACAGCAGGGTTGGGTCGTTGCCCGGAATCAAAGAGCTGGAGGCTACACGGGTGTGGCCTTGCTCTTCGAAGAAGCGAAGGAAGGCTTCACGGATTTCTGCGCTTTTCATTAGGTTCTTCCACGGAGGCTGCGGCCAAAGGCCTGTGCGAATCGTCAACAGACGAAGCGACGGCAAAGGGCCGCATTATATCGGCGTTAGTGTGCAGGTACAGTGTGTTTGTACGATACAGACAGTCAATTGGACGGCTAACACCTTCAGTTTTGAGAAAACTCGACGAAAGTGGCGATCACCTGCTCGATCTGCGCCCGGTTGACGTCCATGTGAGTGACCATGCGCAAACGTGAGGCGGCGCTGAGCTTGATCCCGCGCTCACCGGCAAACGCCTTGAGCGCCTCGCACTTATCGCCCATCTGCACGTAAACCATGTTGGTCTGTACAGGTTCGACTGTATACCCCGCCGCGCTCAGACCTTCAGCCAGAAACTGCGCGTTGGAGTGGTCGTCCGCCAGGCGTTGCACGTTGTGATCCAGTGCATACAAGCCGGCCGCCGCAAGAATGCCGGCCTGACGCATGCCGCCACCCACCATCTTGCGCAGGCGCCGGGCCTTGCCGATCAACTCGGCCGAACCACAGAGCACCGAACCGATCGGCGCGCCGAGGCCTTTGGACAGGCACACCGACACCGAATCGAAGTGCCGGGTGATTTCCCGCGCATCGACGCCCAGCTTGACCGCTGCGTTGTACAACCGCGCGCCGTCCAGGTGCAGCGACAGACCGTGCTCACGGGTAAAACTGCGAGCCCGCGCCAGATACTCCAGCGGCAATACCTTGCCTTGCATGGTGTTTTCCAGCGCCAGCAAACGGGTCCGGGCGAAGTGGAAGTCGTCCGGCTTGATCGCCGCTGCCACCTGAGCCAGGTCCAGCGAACCATCGGCTTGAACTTCCAGCGGCTGCGGCTGGATCGAGCCCAGCACCGCGGCCCCGCCACCTTCGTACTTATACGTGTGTGCCTGCTGGCCGACGATGTACTCGTCACCGCGCTCACAGTGGGCCATCAGTCCCAGCAAGTTGCTCATGGTGCCCGTCGGCACGAATAGCGCCGCTGCAAAGCCCAGACGCCTGGCCAGTTCGGCCTCAAGCTGATTGACCGTCGGATCTTCGCCGTAGACGTCATCCCCGGTGGCCGCCCTGGCCATCGCGTCGAGCATCCCTGCGGTTGGTTGGGTGACGGTGTCGCTACGAAGATCGATAACGCTCATGAATCAGGCCTCGGAATAGGACGCTAACGTCGCTGCTGATAAGGGAAATCTCTTTCGAAGGGGATTACTGCGGCCAACGCCGCGATTAATCAAGGCCCGGACCGGAAAAGCCGGTTCAAGCCAACGGAAAAACCGATGTATATCATCAGAAAGCAGCCATGCGCAGCCCACAAATATGTGTTAAAAACTCTCCGCCGCCAGAAAACCTGGCAGCAAAACGTTCTCAGGGCGGGGTGCGATTCCCCACCGGCGGTAATTGCGCGCAATGCGCATAGCCCGCGAGCGCTTGATGTCACTGATGCTTCGGCAGCAGGTGACGGCAAGGTCAGCAGACCCGGTGTGATCCCGGGGCCGACGGTCATAGTCCGGATGAAGAGAGAACGGGATTGGCACCAAAGGGCCGTCCGTGGGCAACGCGCATACTCTGCACGGCTGACCTGCACGTACCCTTAAATCCCATTCGATTCATAACGCCCTGTTTTTCACACAAACAGGAGTCAGAACAGATGCAACCCACCGCAATCGATAGCAAAAGCAAAAACCATCAGGGCGAGCGCGTAGCGTTTATCCAGGCGTGCTGGCACAAGGAAATCGTTGATCAGAGCCGTAAGGGCTTCGTCAGCGAGATGGTCGCCCAGGGCTACCAGGAATCGGATATCGACTTTTTTGAAGTCGGCGGCGCCTTTGAAATTCCACTGCACGCCAAGCTGCTGGCCAAGTCCGGCCGTTATGCCGGTATCGTCGCTGCAGGCTTGGTGGTTGACGGCGGCATCTACCGTCACGAGTTCGTTGCCCAGTCGGTGATCAGCGGCCTGATGCAGGTTCAGCTGGAAACTGAAGTGCCGGTGTTCTCGGTCGTGCTGACCCCGCACCACTTCCATGCCGGCGAAGAGCACCAGAAGTTCTTCTTCGAGCACTTCGTGCACAAGGGCCAGGAAGCGGCAAAGACCTGCGCCGACACGCTGCACAAGATGCGTGCCTTGCGTCGTAGCGAGCACCGCGCGGTAGCGGTGTAAACGCCGATCCTGTGGGAGCGGGCTTGCTCGCGAAAGCTGACTGACAGCCAACATCATTGTTGAATGTTAAACCGCATTCGCGAGCAAGCCCGCTTGTATGTTTAGACTTGAAGGGGTGGGTGGGACTAAAAGCCCGATTCTGACTCTAGCCAG
>NZ_JBYSXY010000025.1:28252-55630 GCF_058782685.1 Pseudomonas sp. FW306-02-D09B | reverse complement strand
CAGGCCGACCTGGTAAAAGCACGGCCTGCCTGACGGCAGGCCGTTACCGGCCCGCACACAAAATATCTGACAGTCCCAGCTTCCAACACACCACACCTTCATCGGACATTTCCCGCAACCCGCATCGGTTCCCGCCGCTTTACCCCCAGTCACCTCACCAGATAACCTCCTCGCGTCGCTGCAAAATCAGCGACCGGATGTGGAAGTCCGTTCTATAGCTAAAGGCGCCCAAGCGCCCATACACATGTCGGCGTTTTTTATGCCAACATTGTCGTGTTATGGCGGCTGTGCGCGGGGCACTCCCGAGTGCGCCGGGATCCTTTAGCCCCGGTCTTCCACACCTGCGTACGGCTGCCACCCTCATGTGGAAGTGAGATTGGCGGTTTACTGAATTGCTAAAGGAGCTTCACTCATGAAAAAGATCACCCCCAATCCCCCCGAATCCGCAGCGGTTTCCGATCCCACCACCCACATCTTCACCATCGCCCCCAACATCGACACCGAAACCCTGCTAATCCACGCCTCCGAAACCCTGGCATCCCTGAACGCCATGACCACCGACCTGGCCTTTGAACTCGAAGGTTCGCGCCGCCATGTGGCCTTGGCCATGCAGCAACTGGTGGTACTCAGCGAGTTGTTGGTGAATCGCGCACTGGAGCACTTCGATACGCCGGACTTGGCGTCCGGGATTTCGTTCGCTGCTCGTCACTGAGTGCTCATGCTGGTTCATTCACTGGAGGTTTTGTTATGGCTCGATACATGCCGATCACCGGCATTGATTGCACAATTGCGTCGCTGTTGATCGATACCGAAGCGCCGGTCGATGTGCTGCACGATACGGCGGCGTATCGCATTCGCAGCGTGACGCAATTGCTGGAAACGCTTTCCCTGGGCGAGGGGCTTGGTCGTGATGCGTTGCTGTTGCGGGACTTCGCGCGGGTGTTGGTGATTCCGCTGCGCGATGGGTGTGATTTGATGGATGTGGTTGGGCGGCGGTTGCAGCGGTAAACGAAAAGGGGCGACCGTTACGGTCGCCCCTTGTCAATTGTCGACCTGTTTATAAGGCTTTAGCGTATTGGCGGGGCAGATTATTATTTTTTGAAGTGCCCCACTCTATCTGCCCACTTATTTCTGAAAATAACCGACAGTCAATCTACGTTCTCATTAGCCTCTTTTGTGGCCTGTTCTTTCTTTCGGTTTTTTAAATCTCTTCTGGCCGCCCATACAAGGCCAATGATTGTAACGGCAACAAGGATGATGATTTGTTCAGTAGGCATTTGCTTTCCTTCATAAGGCATCCGTTGGAATAGCGACGTCCCTGAATTCGCATAAGGTGTGTCCATGCTAATCAACGAGAGGAATGAAATTGTTAAGAATATGTACCTCAGATGTAAAAGAGTGTGATCGGGGGAGGGGGAAATAATTAAAGTGTTACAGAAGTTGTAGAAAGTATGCAGGAGCGGCCATTGCGGTCGCTCCTTATTTATTTCGAGGCTTTATATCGAACGCTGATTAACCCGCTTGCTCAGTTCCTCCGCGCTTTCCTTGCGCTCCGAATAGCGGTCGACGAGGTCGGGGCGGTCGCGTAGCAGGAGGGTGAATTTCAGCAGTTCTTCCATCACGTCGACCACGCGGTCGTAGAGCGCGGAGGGTTTCATGCGGTTCTGATCGTCGAACTCCAAGAAGGCCTTCGGCACGGAGGACTGGTTGGGGATGGTGAACATGCGCATCCAGCGCCCCAGCACGCGCAGTTGGTTGACAGTGTTGAACGACTGCGAGCCGCCCGAGACCTGCATCACGGCCAGGGTTTTGCCCTGGGTCGGGCGTACGGCGCCCATTGCCAGCGGCACCCAATCTATTTGCGCCTTGAACACGGCGGACATCGAGCCGTGGCGTTCCGGCGAGCACCACACCTGGCCTTCGGACCACTGCATCAAGGTCAGCAGCTCCTGGACTTTCGGGTGGTCGCTGGGCGCGTCGTCCGGCAGCGGCAGGCCGGACGGGTTGAAGATCCGCGTTTCGGCGCCAAAGTGTTCCAGCAACCGGGCCGCTTCTTCCACCAACAGGCGGCTGAACGAGCGCGGGCGGGTCGAGCCATAGAGCAGCAAAATGCGTGGCTTGGGGTTGTCGACCGCGGCGTGGTGCAGGGTGTCGGACAGCAGCGAGTCGAGGTTTGGCAGTTGATCGCTCATGCGGCGCTCCAGGCTAAAGGGTGGCGATGCGCTCGAGTTCGCGCTGGAGGGCGGCGGCGTCGAGGCGTTCGAAGGGCAACTGGAGGAAAGCGCGGCAACGGGTTTCGATGGTCGCCAGTGTGGCGTTGAAGGCGGCGGTGATTTGTTCTTCGCTACCGCTGACGTCGGACGGGTCTTCAAGCCCCCAATGCGCCTTGAGTGCGGGGCCGAAATACACCGGGCAAGTTTCACCGGCGGCCTTGTCGCACACGGTGATGACGATGTCTGGCGGGCTGTCTGCAAAGGCATCGTTGCCCTTGCTGCTCAGCCCGTCAGTGGCAATGCCGGCGGCCTGCAAGGTGGTCAGGCTACGCGGCAGGACCTGGCCTTTGGGAAAGCTGCCGGCGCTCACAGCCTCGAAACCTGCTGGGGCGAGGTGGTTGAACATGGCTTCGGACAGGATGCTGCGGCAGCTGTTGGCCGTGCACATGAACAGGACTTTCATCGGTTACTCCGTAGGGCGCCGGGTCGGGGGTAGATATATGGTTTGGCGAATATACGGATTGTCGGATATCAGGTAAAGCGCGGTGAGTGACATCAGGGAGTAGATTTCTTGACCGAAACGAAAATGGGCGACCGCATCGGGTCGCCCATTTTTTCGGGATCGGCAGGGAAGGGTGACACACCGCAATGCTTCCCTGCGTGGCGCTCTGCTTTAGATTTAGAGCTCCAGACCTTCCTGTATCACCGAGAGAAAGTTGTCCTCATCGAGCTTGACCGGGTCTGGTTGCGGTTGTCCGCTGCGTGGGATTGTCTGTATCTGCCAATAGGCTTCACCGTGTTCGGTCTCGGTTCGGCGCAAATACCGCTCTTGGCCTTTGGAGAGGATATCGACACGGCCCATGCTGCCAATGACGAAGCGCGCGATGGGGTCGAGGGTGATGTTGTGGTGGTTGCCCTCGATCAACAGTTTGTCGATGGCATAGTTGAAGCTCTCGCCGGAGGGGAGGTTTTCGATAACGTGTGTGGGGATGCGACGAATGTTCAAGCCAGCTTCGGTCAGTGGCTCCAGCCATGCTTCAAGCTGGTGGTACATCGCATAGACCTGTATCGGCCAATGCTCAATCGCCGTGTCTGCGCAGGCTTCCGCGTCCGCACGGGTTTGTTGTTTCTGTTTCAGTTTTACAGCGAGCTCATCTGCCTTACTCATTCCGATTCCCTATCGTGGTGTGAATTTTAGCGATGCCACACCAAGGTACTTCACCTGGGCATGCGATGACCAGACCGAAAAAAGCTCAGAGAAAAAAGCGCGATTGGACTGTGTTTTTACGGCGGGAAGCTGTGGCTATTGTCCTGTTTTCCTGTCGGAAGCTTGGTTGAAGGGCACTGCTGTTGTCCTGTAAACTCCGCGCTCGATTTTTCGAGAGTCGAACTAACACTCGATTGAAAGTTACTGCGTACTTTGCAGGTGTCTGTTCTATTTATACCTATCGATAGAGTAGCAATCGGAGTTGTTGATGTTAGTGAGTCACTGGATAGAGTAACTCGTATTCAGCTCAAGGAATGATATCTGGCCTACCGATCTCATCGGTTAACATACGTGTGAAACTTTAAATATGATCAAGCAAAGTGTGAAATCCATCGCGTCCCTCGGGTTGGTATTGGTGGCGAGCCTCGCCTGTGCCTCGGCTCCTGAGAAGGTTGACTTGGGGGAGTTGTATGACAGCTATCTTGAGCACAATCAGTCCTCCATGAACATGCCGCAGTTCAAGAAAGAGATTCTGATTTCCGGCAGCGTTCTCGGCGTTTCAAAGAACTTCTCCGGCGAAGCCGTGATGGAGGCCGGTCTTGCCGATTCTGATGAAGTACTGGCAAGACTGACGGGTTTTGACGCGGACGAGTCGAACAAGATGGACGCGATGGCGGTCGGTACCGACTTTAAAGCGGTGTGCGTACTGGCGATGACGATGGGGTCGGAATACATGGCCCTGACTGACTGCGTGTTCAAGCCGTAAGTGCGTGTTCAATCCTCTTGGGCAGTGTTGGCGTTCACCGCCTTCGCGAGCCTGGCCGTAAACGCTCAGCCGCTGGATCAGCGGGATTTGATCGAGCGTTTGACGCACTGCACGGCCTCTTTGCAAGACGTTGTGGTCTTCAACGGTCTGGTTGAACGCAAAGAGCTGACGCTGACCGCAGCGTCGGAGTTCGAACCGTGGGGCGGTCTGGCCTGGACCATCGAACCTGCGCTGTCCTTTGGTAACGTGAGTTCGTCGGTGGCGGTGATGAGCGACCATCGCAGTTTTTACCTACGGGTGCCGTCCACTCAACCCGGTGTGGATATCCGGACAACGGCTCAGCAGTTGCAACTGGCGAATACCGGCAGCGGCGGTGAGGCCAACGATTTCCGTAAGGTCATGGACGACCGAACGCTGCAGGCGATGTCTACTGGCGAGCCGGATAACTACTGGGTTGGATGTTTCTACGATCAAGATGCGGTACAGCGGCAGTTCGATCTGGAACTCAATGCAACGCCAGAACGTATGAATGAAAAAAATGCCAGGCAACAGGCATTGGGCAATGAGAGTTAATATTGTCCCGGTGATTTCATACACCTGAACACTTAATGGCGTATACGCCATAAGGAAAAAGGGCCGGTCACTCATGTCTGTAAGTCAGGAGTGGCCGGTCCTTTATGTGCCGTATTTCCCATGCCGCCATGGCAGTTGCGTTACTCTTCGTTGCGTTAAGTATCCTACCGAATTCACCGCATTGTGCTTTTCTATAGGCGCGGCATGTACAACCTGTTGTGAGCAACAGGTGGTTGAAATGTCCGTGTGAGCAGAATCGTGCTGGCATTAAACGTCAGCTCGACAATGAGGCAACCAACCGATTCGCCTCCGGGGAGAGGGTTAATGAAAAAACTGTATGCACTGGTTGCGCTCTTTGCGCTGACGATTGGCAGCGTCGGCATGAGCGACGCTCGGTCCCATCGCGATAAGCAGCAGACCGAGTCGGTGGCGGGGGTGTTTGATTACTACCTGCTGACGCTGTCCTGGTCGCCGACGTTTTGCCTGACTCATCAGAACAACCCGCAATGCTCGGGCAAAGGCTATGGCTTTGTCCTTCACGGTCTATGGCCGCAGTACGCCAAGGGCGGTTGGCCGGAGTCGTGTCCGCCGATGGTGCCGTTGTCGCCAGCGGAGCAAAAACAAGGGCTGACGCTGTTTGTGACGCCAAAATTGCTTCAGCATGAATGGTCCAAGCACGGCACCTGCAGCGGTCTTGGTGCCTCGGGTTATCTGGATATGGCGGACAAGGCGGTTGGCACGGTGAAAATCCCGGATAAGCTGAAACCCTTGAGCACCGAGATCTACTTTCCTGCGCAGGAAATTGCGCAGATGTTCCGTCAGAGCAATCCCGGGATTCCAGAGAATGGCATCGCGATTGTCTGCAACGGACCCGAGTTGTCGGAAGTGCGCGTGTGCCTGGGTAAAGACTTGTCGTTCGGGTCTTGCGGCAAGGGCGTGAAAAGTCAGTGTCGAGCAGGTGATATTCGGGTTCCGCCAATGCGTTGATGGGGATCGTTGTCGATTTATTGGCATAAAAAATGGGCGACTTCGGTCGCCCATTTTTGTGTGTTCGTTGCCTTGTAAATGTGTTGCCTGTCGGTTCGTTATGCCGGCTCGCTCAGTGCCTGCATCGGCAACCCCAGCGCTGCCAGGTCTTTGCGCAGTTGCGCGGCACTGGTGAACTGCAGCGCATTGAAGCCTTCCTGACGTGCACCTGCGATGTTCGGCGCGTGATCATCGATAAACACCGCATGGTGACCTTCGAACCGGTAGCGAGATTTCAGTAGCTGGAAGATCGCCGGGTCGGGCTTGATGAGACCTTCTTCGCCAGACACCAGAATGCCCTCGAACGTGCGCAGAAAGGGAAAGCGCTGAAGGGCAATCGGGAAGGTTTCGGCAGACCAGTTGGTCAGCGCCAGTAGGCGGACGCCTTTGGCGTGCAGTTCATCGAGGATCTGCACGCTCTCTTCCAGCACACCGCCGAGTGTTTCTTCCCAGCGCTCGTGGTACGCACGAATCAGCGCCTCTTGCGACGGATGCCGCGCGATGGCTTCCTCGACCCCTTCCTGCCACGACCGGCCTGCGTCCTGGCGCTCGTTCCACTCGGGAGGGCAGACCTCGGAAAGAAAAGTCTCCATGGCCTGTACGTCTTCGCCGAAGATCTTCCGGTAAAGGTTTCTTGGGTTCCAGCGAATCAGCACGTTACCGAGGTCGAACACAACGGTGTCGATGGTTGCGGGGCGGTTCAGAGTGTTCATGCTTTTCCTCCATGGATTGGCTTCTGTAGACGGTTTTAGGGAGCCCTTGTTTTACCGCATCCCAAACCGAATGACACCCTCCGTAAACAAACTGATCATCCATCTGAACGGCCCATACAGCAGCGCGCTGCCGCCTTCGATTCGGCCGGTATCGCGGTGGTTCTCCTCATCTTCCAAAATCGACTGGACCGTTTCATAGGCCGCCAGGTCGTTCCGGCTTTCAAGGTAGGAGAGCTGGTTTTTCAGATGGCTCACCACGACCGACTCCACGGCCCAGGTGCAGGCCATGACGCCGCTTTTTCCGAGCAGTGCCGAGATAAAGCCCATGAACCAGCCCCCGGCGCCGCAGAGCCAGTAGCTCTTGCACTTGATGCCGTTGCGGCGCTGTATCTCTTCCCAGAATTGGTTCATGTGACGTTTTTCGTCTTCCATGAAGCTTTCCAGAAGAGGCACGTAGTCTTTGCGTAGCAGGCGCGATACAAGGATCTGCGATCGGTAAATGTTGATAGCGCCGAATTCCCCGGCGTGGTTCACCTTGAGAATCTTTCTGGCGGTGTCCAGCGATGCGGTGCTGTCTTTATATTTCATTGGGTGTGGACATTCACTGGGCAGTATTGGTGGGAGGTTTTGACGTTTCAAACGAGCATCAACAAATGCGTTGAACATTACAGGAGAAAACAAGAAGCGGGGGTTATGACTCGCACCACAATTGCTCCTCATCACCCCTGTAGGCTAAGCTCCCCCGCCATTAAGGGATCTGGGCTTTTGCTCATGCCTTACCCTTCAAGGATGACGCTTTTGCCTACCCCCATTCACGACCCTCATTACACCCCGGCGGCCCGCTTAAACGCTTGCCGCTGCGCAAGGCTGCGATGATGTTTGTTGCGGCGGTCTGCCTGTGTTTGTGTGGCTTGCTTTACCTGCAACTGGAGCAGTCCCGGCGCTACGATTTGTCGTTGGCTGAAGTGGCGTCGTCGAACCTGACGCGGGCGATGGCGCAGCAGGCGCAGGACACGTTTCTGAGCGCGGACCTGGTGATGACCAGCTTGGTCGACTGGATTCAGGCAGAGGGTTTTGGCGTAGTGCAGAACCCGCGGCTGCAACAGATCTTCGCACGTCGGGTGCAGGCGCTCGAGCAGTTACACGGGCTGTTTCTGTTCGATAAAAACGGTCAGTGGGTGGTGACATCGTTTGATGACTTGCCGCGTCGCGGGGGTGTGGCGGATCGCGATTACTTCAAGTTCCATCAACAGAATCCTACGTTACTCGCGCATATCGGGCCGGCGATTCGTAGCCGGCAGAATGGCGAGTGGATCATTCCGATTTCCCGGCGGATCAACGATCAGCATGGCGAGTTCCAGGGCGTGCTGTTGGCCGGGATCAAGCTGTCGTACTTCGATCAGTTCTTCAAAAGCTTCAGCCTCGATGACAACGGTGTGATGTTTCTGGCGTTGTCGGACGGTACGCTGCTGGCCAGGCGACCGTTCGAGGAAGCGCGAATAGGCGAGTCGCTGGCGCGTGGGGATATTTTCCAGAAGTACCTGCCCCATGCCAGTTTCGGCAATGGGATGATCCGTTCGGTGGTGGATAACGTGATCCGGCTGTATGGCTATCGTCAGTTGGACGCCTACCCGCTGGTGGTTGCCGCGGCGACCCCGAAGGAGACGATTCTTCGGGGCTGGTATGCCAACGCCTATCAATCCAGCGTCGTCGTCGCCCTGGTGGTGCTCGGTGTGGGTTTGTTCGGTTGGGTATTTGTGCTGCAGGTTCGTAATGGTGAGCTTATCGAGGCGGATTTGCGGACTGCGCAAGAGCAGCTGGAAGTGATCGCGACTCACGATAGCCTGACCGGGTTGGCGAATCGTCGGCTGTTCGAGCGGGCGCTGGACATCGAATTTGCACGGGGTGCGCGCCAACAGAGTTCGTTGAGCCTGATCATGCTCGATATCGATTTTTTCAAACGTTACAACGATGCCTACGGTCATGTGGCGGGGGATCAGTGCCTGGCGGAAGTGGCGCGCGCGGTAAACAGTTGTTGTCTGCGCAAATCCGACCTGGCGGTGCGTTATGGCGGTGAAGAGTTTGCGGTGCTGTTGCCCGACACTGACATTCACGGTGCCTTTACGATTGCCGAGCAGATCCGCCACAGTCTCAAGGACAAGCACATCATCCATTCAGGCGCGCCTTCGGGGCATCTGACGGTGAGCCTGGGCTGTTATGCGTTTGTGCCCAAAGACGGGGATAGCATCGAAATGTTTATCGAGCGGGCAGACGCGGCGTTGTATCAGGCGAAAAACTTGGGTCGAAACCGCACGGTGGTAATGTCGATGGAAGGAAATCCTGAAGTGGTCGTGCATCCAGAAGTCTGATGAAAGGGCGGGGCGCGGTTGCACAGTGGACCCGCCTGTAATGTTTATTTTTTTACGAGGCACCGCATGAAGTATTCACCTTCGCGACGTTCATTGTTGAAGGCAGGTCTGACACTGCCATTGATCACACTGGTCGTTCCGGCCTGGGCTAACGCTTCGGCTGCGGATAAACCGCTGGCCGAGTTGTACAAGAAACTTGCCGAGTTGGAGAACAGTGCGAAAGGTCGATTGGGCGTTGCCTTGATCAACACTGCCAATGGTCACGAGATTCAGTATCGGGGCGGTGAGCGTTTTCCGTTCTGCAGTACTTTCAAGTTGATGTTGGCCGCAGCGGTGTTGCACAAAAGCATGGCTGAGCCGGGGTTGCTGGAAAAGCATATTGCCTATGCTGAAGCCGACCTGCTGTCTTACGCCCCCATCGCCAAACAGAATCTGGAACAGGGCATGAGCATCGCGCAGCTGTGCGCCGCCACGTTGCAATACAGCGATAACACTGCTGCCAACTTGTTGATCAAGGAGTTAGGTGGAGTGGCAGCGGTTAACCTGTTTGCCAAAGGCCTGGGTGATCCGGCGTTCCGGCTGGATCGCCAGGAGCCGGAGTTGAATACGGCCATTCCTGAAGATCCCCGCGACACCACGACACCGGCAGCGATGGCCGCCAGCGTGCAGAAAGTGGTGCTGGGTGATGCGTTGGCAACGGCGCAGCGTGAGCAGTTGGCAACCTGGCTCAAGGGCAACACCACTGGCGATGCGAGCATTCGGGCCGGCACACCGACGGGTTGGATCGTCGGCGATAAAACCGGTAGCGGCGACTACGGCACCACAAACGATGTGGCGGTGCTTTGGCCACAGACAGGCGCACCCGTGGTGCTCGCGGTTTACTTCACCCAACATCAAAAAGACGCCGAAGCACGTCGTGATGTTCTGGCGTCTGCCACCCGTTTGGTGATGGCGCACGTGTCCTGAGCAAGGAGTCATTGATGATTCAGACTGAACTATCGAATGTTGACCTCTACCTGAAACGCCTTGGTTACGACACACGGCCGTCGCCCACGCTCGACACCCTTCGCGAGTTGCAGTCGCGTCATACCGCAACGTTCCCTTTTGAAACCCTGTCGACGATGTTGTGGGTCCCGGTGCCCATCGACCTGCCTTCGGTCGAGCGCAAAGTCCTGCACGAGGGGCGAGGCGGTTACTGTTACGAACTCAACAACATGTTTCTCGCCCTGCTTCAGCAACTGGGGTTCGAAGCCCGAGGGATCAGCGGGCGGGTGGTGATGGGTGGCCCCGAGGACGCGTTGACCGCGCGCACTCACCGCTTGAGCCTGGTCAGCCTGGACGGGGTTCGTTACATCACGGATGTCGGCTTCGGTGGCATGGTGCCCACGGCGCCGCTGCGCCTTGATACTGAAGAGGAGCAGCCGACCGGCCATGAGCCGTACCGCATCGTTCGCAAGGACAGCAGCTACGCTTTGCGCGCGAAGGTCGCGGGGGAGTGGCGGCCGATGTACGTGTTCGATCTGCAGGTTCAGTCAGACATCGACTATCAGATCGGCAATTGGTATGTCTCGACCCACCCCGACTCTCCGTTTCGAGGGCAATTGAAGGTGGCGCGCACCGGGCCAGGGATGCGCCGCACGCTCAACAACGGTAGTTATGCGATTCACCGGATGGGCCAGGAGAGCGAGCGCCGGCAGCTCACGAATGCTGATGAAGTGATTGCGGTGCTGGAGCGCGAGTTCGATATTCGCGTGCCGCAGCATCCAGAGTTGAGGCAGGTGCTGGCGCAGCTGGTCGGCTCAAGCGAAAGACCTGACTGAGCGCTGCGTCAGGCATGGTTCAGTGTTCGAGTCGCTTTGGGTTTTGCCTTCGGGCTGTGCTCGGCTTCGAGCATCCGGTTGATTTCACTGGCTGCCACACTCAACGTCTGCTCCAGTGATTTCAGTTCAGCAGCGGTAATTCCCTTCTTCAGGTGTTTGATGCCTGCGTCAATGGCGCAGGCAGGCGTCGGACCCTGACCTTTTGCGTTCAGCAAGGCTTGGCGCAAGGTATTGTTGATCACGGTCTGATAGCCATATCCCGCACTCTCTGCGAGCTCGCGTGCTGCCTCTATCACGGCGTCATCGAGCATGATGGTGATGCGGGTCTTGCCTTTACTGGCGGCAACCGGCCCACGTTTGGCGCTGCTGAAGTCGTATTCTTCTTTCATGGTTCAAGCCTCCAGGTATTGGCGGCGCTCATTGTGGGTGGCGATGCGAGCAGAAATGATTCGAACGAAGTTCGGATCGCGGTAGGTGTAGACAACCACCAGTACCCGGCCCACAGCATCCTTACCCATAACGATCCACCGTTGCTCATCATGGTCGCTGTCCGGGAGCGTCAGGGCATTGTTGTCGTAGAACACCGGTTCGGTGTCGGCGAGACTGATGCCCTTGTGCTTCCTTTTGTTTGCAGCGTTTTTTACTTCGTCGTACTGAATGTCGAACGCTTTCATTATGCATACTTTATATGTATAAAAAAGGCAGCGAGTGAACCGTTGATCGCTGAAGAGACTTGAAGGTTAGTCGTCGTGGGGGAGGGGCCGAGGGAAGAACTATTTCAAGGTTTTGATGTGGGACTGCAAATACTGGCCGGCAAACTGTATACAACTCTATAGACATTTGTCTTGAGTATTGAATACAGTGTGCGCATAACAAAAACCAGGGAACCCCCTCACGATGAAAACGCCCTCTGTTTCACACCAACGGCCTGAGGATGAAAACCTCGGGGTCGGCGCGAATATGGCTTACGGCCTGCAACACGTTCTGACCATGTATGGCGGTATCGTTGCGGTACCACTGATCATCGGCCAAGCGGCCGGGCTTTCTCCGGCCGACATCGGTTTGTTGATTGCGGCGTCACTGTTTGCGGGGGGCTTGGCGACATTGCTGCAAACCCTCGGATTACCGTTTTTCGGCTGTCAGTTGCCGCTGGTTCAGGGCGTTTCGTTCTCGGGTGTCGCGACCATGGTGGCGATTGTCGGCAGCGGTGGTGAGGGTGGTTTTCAGTCGATTCTGGGGGCGGTGGTCGCCGCCTCGCTGATCGGGCTGCTGATCACGCCGGTGTTTTCTCGAATTACCAGGTTCTTCCCGCCGTTGGTCACCGGCATCGTGATCACCACCATCGGCCTGACGCTGATGCCGGTGGCAGCGCGCTGGGCCATGGGCGGTAACAGCCACGCGGAGAGCTTCGGCAGCATGGCGAACATCGGGCTGGCGGCATTGACGCTGGCACTGGTGCTGATGCTGAGCAAGATCGGCAGCGCCACGATCTCCCGCTTGTCGATCCTGTTGGCCATGGTGATCGGTACCGTGATTGCGGTGTTCCTTGGCATGGCCGACTTTTCGACGGTGACACAAGGACCGATGTTCGGCTTCCCGGCACCGTTCCACTTCGGCATGCCGACCTTCCACTTCGCAGCGATTCTGTCGATGTGCATCGTGATCATGGTGACGCTGGTGGAAACCTCTGCGGACATTCTGGCGGTCGGTGAAATCATCGGCACCAAGGTTGATTCCAGGCGTCTGGGCAACGGTCTGCGGGCCGACATGCTGTCGAGCATGATTGCGCCGATCTTCGGCTCCTTCACCCAAAGTGCCTTTGCGCAGAACGTCGGGCTGGTGGCGGTGACCGGGATCAAGAGCCGCTATGTGGTGGCCACCGGCGGGGTGTTCCTGGTGGTGCTCGGGCTGTTGCCGGTGATGGGGCGAGTGATCGCCGCTGTACCGACATCCGTCCTCGGCGGTGCCGGTATCGTGCTGTTTGGCACCGTGGCGGCGAGTGGTATTCGTACGCTGTCCAAGGTCGATTACCGCAACAACGTGAACCTGATCATCGTCGCCACTTCCATCGGCTTCGGCATGATCCCCATCGCCGCTCCCAACTTCTACGATCACTTCCCGAGCTGGTTCGCGACCATCTTCCATTCCGGTATCAGCTCGTCGGCGATCATGGCGATCGCGCTCAACCTGACCTTTAACCACTTCACCACCGGTAACTCGGACCAGCAGTCGGTCTTTGCTGCCGGCACCGAACGGACCTTGCGTTTCCAGGATCTGGCGGCGTTGCGCGAAGGGGATTACTTCAGTCGCGGCAAGCTGCATGACTGCGACGGTAACGAAGTCCCGGTGGTGGTGGATTCATCCCACGGCCCGACGGAGCATCATGCGGAGCATGCCAAAAGCAGTGAGCATGTCTGACGACACTGTGCAGAGCGGCGCCTGACCGACGACGCGCTCACAATCGATAAACAGAAGGGCAGAGGGGATCGCATCCCTTCTGCCCTTTTTGCATGACGCGTTCCGACTGACAGTCGACAAGTCGCAGTGAGGGCGCTAGGGGCGAGCGGCCTCGCTGGCGATCAGCATCATTGCTGCCGAGAGTGTGTGACCATCGGTGATCTGGCCGGCAGTGATCATGGCCATCAGTTCCTGGCGGGTGACGAACAAAAGATCATCCACCTCGCCATCGGTTGCGTCGGTCGCTTGTGTATCGAGGTAGACCTGGCACACCGCAACCGCACTGGCAATCAGCGATGTGTTGCTGTGCAGCAAACCCAACTCCTTGACCTTCAGCGCCTGCCAGCCCGTTTCCTCCAGCAGCTCGCGGGCCGCCGCGTCGCAGGCGGTTTCGTTCTCGTCGATGGCGCCCCGTGGGAACTCGATGGACATCCCGCCAATGGCTCGGCGCTTGAGGTTGACCAGCATCAACCGGCCGTCTTCCAGGGTTGGTACGGCCACCACGCCGTTAATAGCCCGGGCTTCCTTGATGATGAAGTAGCCGTTCTCGCGGACCACGTTGAAGTATGGGGTTTCCAGTAGGCACTGGGATTCGGTGACAGGCTTCATGCGCGGTATTACTCCAGAAAGCAGCGATCGAAAAGGTAGAGGTTGGCGGGTTTGAGGTTTTCCACCGTGGCTTGCGGGCGGCCGCCGTCGCCGCTTTTTTTGCGCCCGGTCTCTTGCAGGTAGCCGGCCTCGATCATCTTCAGCAGGCGCTGGCGGATGCTGGTCTTGAGCACCGGTCGTTCAAGCACCAGGGAGAATATGCTCACCGCTTCAGGCGCGCTGAATTCGTTGCCGAGGAACATCAACGGCAGGCTGCTGTACAACGACTTGGAGAACAGGCGCTCCTGCACCGAGGCCACCAGGCTGTTGTGATCGAAGGGCAGTCTGGTCGAGGCTTCGGCCACGTCCTTGAGCGGGAAAAATCCCTGGTGTTCGGCCGACTGGACTGCATCGCTGACGATGGCGAGGTAGAAGGTCGACGACGACCAGCAGCGCGGATCGCGGAACGCGTCACCGACCGTGCCGACCTGCTCGATCCAGGCCAGCGGCATGCCGACTTTTTTCGAGGCGCGCAGACGCTCCACGGCGTCGTTCAGCGTGAGGTCTTCGACCCCGCCGTTGACCACGATCCCGGGCAGCGCCCAATGGCCGGCGAACGGTTCGGTTTCGCGTCGGTTCAGGAGGATTTCCAGCGCCTGGGTTTCCCGGCAATAGCGCAGCACACAAAGGTCGATGGTGTGCAGGTAAGCGCTTGGAGGGGGGATGCGGTCTGGCATGTCAGCTTCCGTGGGCAGCGTAGAGGTCATAGTTTACCGGATCCATGCCGGGTGCCATCCAGTGGCTAGGCAGCGACTCGCCCAAGGCCAGCCGTTCGCGCAGCAGCGTACTGCGTACGTGGATCTGTTCCTCGACGCAGATGATGGAAAAGCGCTCCAGCAACTCCGGGCCGCGATAGAAGGTTGGCAACAGGTCCGCCACATCCTGGCCGACCACCAGGGCGATCTGTTTACCGTCCATGGCCAGGCTGTCGGCGAGATGGGCGAGCAGGGTGTAGCTGTAGATCGGACCTTCGACGCCGCGCGCCACGATCTGTTCGACCCGGCTGGCACGCACTTCTGCGCAGCAAAGCGGCTGTACGTGCTCGACGATCGATTCCAGCCAGTTCAGGCGCAGTTCATAGTCGGCCATTCGTTTGCCGTAAGGGTGCCTGAAGCTGGGGGCTACCAGCAGGCGCCTGGCCTGGCATGAGGCTTCGATCATCACCTGGGCATGCCCAGCGTGAGGAGGGTTGAAGGCGCCGCCATAGAGGGCTATTTCATACATGGCTGATCTCCCTGTTAGTACATGACGTGTACCTTATCACTGAATCCGTTCAGACGAAACCATCTGCCATTGCTCACATGCATACAGATAGTGGGCGGAATTCTTCGCGGTAAAAATATTTTCATGGTCGGGTATTGCAATGAAAGTACATGACATGTACTTTGTGGGCCATGCAAAGGAGAGACCCGACATGAACAGTCAGACCCTGAAAACCGCTTCCTTCGATGTCGATGCGCAAAAGAGCTTCACGCCGTTGTGCCCTGATGAGCTGCCCGTGGCGGGCGGCGAGCAGATCGGCAGCGAGCTGAACTTCATGGCCAGCCTGGCCAGCCTGCGTGTCGGCAGCAAGGACGCTCATACGGCTCAGGCCCCGTGGGTGGTGGCCGAGCACTCGCAAATGTTCCAGTCGACCGGCCTCGAACACGCCGATATCACTTGGGTCAGCCACTGTGTCCCTGGCACTGAAGGCTTCACCCTGCTGGACGAGTTGCCGACCCCGTACGACTACGACTACTTCGTCTGGAAGGGTGTCGAGCCGGACCTGCACCCTTACGGCGCCTGCTACCACGACCTGCACGGCAAGCTCTCCACCGGCGTGATCGAGTACCTGAACAGCCAGGGTGTGAAGCAGGTCATCGTTGGCGGTCTGGCGCTGGATTTCTGCGTCAAGACCACCGCCCTGCAACTGGCCGCTGCCGGTTTCAAGGTGATCATCCACTTGCCGGCCTGTCGGGCCATTAGTGAAGAGGGCGCCACTCAAGCCATTCAAGACATGCAACAAGCGGGAATCTCGGTGACCGCGACCCGCGAAGAAACCGCCAGTCTGGCAAGCGCATAAGGAAGAAAACATGGAAAGTGCATTCGATAGCAGCAACGGCGTCATCCAGAGTCTTCTGGATACCGACTACTACACCTTCACCATGATGCAGGCGGTGCTGCACCAGCACCCGAACGTCGAGGTGGAATACCAGTTCATCGTGCGCTCGAAGGAGCGGCTCGGGCACCTGATCCCGGACATTCGCGATGAGCTGGAGAAGCTCGCTGGCCTGCAGTTGCGCGAAGGTGAGCAGCGGTTTCTGTTCAATAAGCGTTTCCGTGAATACCTGACACCGGACTTTGAACAGTTCCTCGGTCTGTTTCGCTTCAACCTGCGCTACATCCACGTGTCGGAAGTCGACGGCCAACTGCACATCCGCGTCCGTGGTCCGATGTTGCACTGCATCATGTTCGAGCAGCCGGTGCTGGCGATGGTCAGTGAACTGCGCAACCGCGAGAAGTACCCGGAAGTCGAGCTGGCCGACGTTACCCGCAAGCTGTACCAGAAGTTCGAATGGCTGGAAAAAAACGCCAGCCGCGAAGAGCTCGCCGAGTTTCGCGTTTCGGACTTCTCCACCCGCCGGCGCCTGTCGTTCAGGGCCCAGCGCGAAGTGGTCAACGTCATGCGCAGTGACTTCCCCGGGGTGTTCGTCGGTACCAGCAATGCTCACCTGGCCTACGAATTCGATCTGCCGCTGATCGGCACCATGGCCCACCAATGGCTAATGGTCCACCAGCAACTCGGGCGGTTGCGCGAGAGCCAGAACGCTGCGTTGGAAAACTGGGTGCGTGAGTACCGTGGCAGGCTGGGGATTGCGCTCACCGACTGCATCAGCACCGACTTCTTCCTCAAGGATTTCGACCTGTACTTCGCCAAGCTCTATGACGGCCTGCGTCAGGATTCCGGTGACCCGATCGTCTGGGCCGACAAGGTGCTGGGGCGTTACAAGGAGCTGGGCATCGATCCAAGAACCAAGGACCTGATGTTCTCCGACGGTCTGAACTTCGAGAAGTGCCTGCCGATCCTGCGTCACGTGCGTGGCAAGGCCAGATTCGGTTTCGGCATGGGCACCAGCCTGGCCTGCGATGTCGAAGGCGTCGAACCGCTGAGCATCGTCATGAAGCTGGTGCGGGTGCATGGCGAGCCGGTGGTGAAGTTCTCCGACGACCCGATCAAGAATGTTTGTGAAGACGCCTCGTTCCTGCGCTACGCGGCCCAGGTATTCAACGTCAGCCTGATCAATCCACAGCTGGGGGCCTGATATGACTATGCAACGGCAAGAACGCATCGCCCGGGAACTGGGCATCGACCGGCAACTCGCCCGGGGTGGCGAGGCCGCTGAAATCGTCCGTCGTGTCGATTTCATTAAACAGGTGCTGCGCGAGTCGGGCTGCAAGGCCCTGGTGCTCGGCATCAGCGGCGGCGTCGACTCCTTGACCGCCGGCCGCCTGTGCCAGCTGGCCGTGGAACAACTGCGCGCCGAGGATCATGAGGCGCGCTTTATCGCCGTGCGCCTGCCGTACAAGACCCAGGCCGACGAACTCGACGCCCAGGCCTCCCTGGACTTCATTCGCCCGGACCTGATCACCACCAGCAACATCGCCGACTGTGTCGATGGCCTGATGGCCAATATCGCCATCGACGGTTTGCAGCCTTCGGCCGAACTCATCGACTTTGCCAAAGGCAACGTCAAGGCTCGGGCGCGGATGCTGGCGCAATACGCTATCGCCAACTTCTGCAACGGATTGGTGGTCGGCACCGATCATGGTGCGGAAGCGCTGATGGGTTTCTTCACCAAATTCGGCGACGGCGCCTGCGATCTGGCGCCGCTGTCCGGGTTGATCAAAAGCCAGGTGCGGTTGCTGGCCGACGCCCTGGGCGCGCCGACGCATCTGGTGCGCAAGGCGCCGACCGCCGACCTGGAAGACCTGGCACCGGGCAAGCTGGATGAGGCGGCGTATGGTTGCAGTTACGAGGAAATCGATGCGTATCTGATGGGCGAAGCGGTGTCGCAGCAGGCGCAGCAGATCATCGAAAGCGCCTACATCAAAACCGCTCACAAACGCGAACTGCCTCGTGTCCCCCGGCCATAGACGTTGAAGCTGCCGCAGGTTCGGGCTGCGTTCGGACGATTTTTTGATTTTCCATCAGCCACAAAAAAGCCCCTGAATCTTTCGATTCAGGGGCTTTTCGATAGTGCTGTCTGGCTCCACGACCTGGACTCGAACCAGGGACCCAGTGATTAACAGTCACTTGCTCTACCAACTGAGCTATCGCGGAATGCGCCGTATGTTACTGATTAAAAAGGACAAGTCAAGCATCAATTGCTCGAATGGCAGATTTTCAGGTGGGCGGTGATGATTCTTCAGGCGAGGAGGGCGTTGTCAGCCATTGGCGGTTACCAGAACCGTGGCAGAGGTCTACCATGGTCCCCCGGAAGTGGTTTCACGCGCTGCCGGCCCTCAGCCGAAAAGGTACGCGTCATGACTCACCAACCACTGCTCACGTCGTCAACGCTGCGCGAGGTGTTCGTATGAGCATTGCTCAGATCAGCCTGCCAAAAGGCGTCGGGCCGCATGCCGAGAAACTCTTCGATGCAATCACTCAGGCGAGCACCGCTGATGAGTTGAATCGCGCTGGCGGCAAGGCTGAAGGGTTTGTGCTGGGGCTGGAAAGCACCAAGGCGATCAAAAGCCAGGTTGCCGAATCGCTGTATGTGGCTTATGACGACGCCGCCAGTCAGCGTTCGAGCGAACTGGCGGGCTGATCGACCTTAACCGCCGAAGGTGAAGGTGCCGAGCAGGAACTTGGCGTACAGCGACGTGGCGGCCAGTTGCACCAGCCACAGGGCCAGGCCGCCAAGAAAGACGCCCAAGGCAACTTGCCACACCAGCCCGCTGCTGCGTTTGGTCTGGTTGCGTGGCACAAAGCGGTCCAGGTCCAGGTCGTCATCGCGGTCAGCGCGTAAGTCATCGTTTTTCATAAGATCTCTCAATAGGTGAAATGCGCGGTTTCTCGGGTGTACACGCTGATGTAGGAGCTGCCGCAGGTTCGGGCCGCGTTCGGACGATCTTTTCAGGTCGACACCGATGTATCAGTTTAGAGCCCATAGCCTGCGCATTCAGAATTATCTGCTCGCCAACGAAAAGGGGAAGCCAAACGGCTTCCCCTTTTCTATCGCGCGTGTGGCTTAGATCACCTGAGCGATGGCCTTGGTCACTACGTCGATGTTGCTCTGGTTCAGCGTGGCAACGCAGATGCGGCCGGTGTCCAGGGCGTAGATGCCGAACTCGTTACGCAGACGGGTCACTTGCTCAACCGTCAGGCCCGAGTACGAGAACATGCCGCGTTGACGGCCGACGAAGCTGAAGTCCTGGTGAGGCGCGTTTTTCGCCAGCAGATCGACCATCTGCTGGCGCATGCCGCGAATGCGCAGACGCATTTCAGCCAGTTCCTGTTCCCATTGGGCGCGCAGTTCAGGGCTGTTCAGTACGGCCGCAACGATCGCTGCACCGTGGGTCGGCGGGTTGGAGTAGTTGGTGCGGATCACGCGTTTGACTTGCGACAGCACGCGAGCGCTTTCTTCTTTCGATTCGCTGACGATCGACAGCGCGCCAACACGTTCACCGTACAGCGAGAACGATTTGGAGAACGAGCTGGAAACGAAGAAGTTCAGGCCCGACTCGGCGAACAGGCGCACGGCAGCGGCGTCTTCGTCGATGCCGTCGCCAAAGCCCTGATAGGCCATGTCGAGGAACGGCACGTGGTTTTTTGCCTTGATCACGTCCAGCACGTTGTTCCAGTCTGCCGGGCTCAGGTCGACGCCAGTCGGGTTGTGGCAGCAGGCGTGCAGCACAACGATGGAGCCAGCCGGCAGGGCGTTCAGGTCTTCCAGCAGGCCGGCGCGGTTCACGTCGTGAGTCGCGGCGTCGTAGTAGCGATAGTTCTGAACCGGGAAGCCGGCGGTTTCGAACAGCGCGCGGTGGTTTTCCCAGCTTGGGTCGCTGATCGCAACGACGGCGTTCGGCAGCAGTTGCTTGAGGAAGTCAGCGCCGATTTTCAGTGCGCCGGTACCGCCGACGGACTGGGCGGTGACAACCCGGCCAGCGGCAAGCAGTGGCGAGTCTTTACCGAACAGCAGCTTTTGCACGGCCTGGTCGTAGGCGGCGATACCGTCGATCGGCAGGTAGCCACGGGAAGCGTGTTGAGCAGCGCGAATCGTCTCGGCTTCGACAACGGCTCGCAGGAGTGGAATTCGCCCCTCCTCGTTGCAGTAAACACCGACCCCCAGGTTGACCTTATTGGTACGGGTGTCAGCGTTGAATGCTTCGTTGAGGCCCAGGATTGGATCGCGTGGTGCCATTTCGACAGCGGAGAAGAGGCTCATTATTGCGGCGGCTCTGAATGGAATGTGGAGGGACGTGTAGCGCTCCAGCCGAATGCACTAGAGCGGTGCACAAACGGGGAGCTAGTATAGAGGCCAACACCGGGCGCGGCGACAGGCGTTTCCGCTTTTCGGGCAGGTTTTTTCGGATTATTTTTTGCTCGTTAGCCTTATTGTCATGTCAATGGCTTAGGGGCATGTAGGACGTTTACCTTGAAACTAGAGGTATTCGGCACCACATCAACGGTTATCATGATTTTTCCCTGCGACATTCGTCGTGAGCGACCTTCACCGTTCTGGCGCGCCCGCCAGCGCCGGAGTGCGTCGCTCCTTGGAAACCAATAGGTACGATATGTCTGAATTCCAGCTAGTCACCCGCTTCGAGCCCGCCGGCGATCAGCCGGAAGCCATCCGTCTGATGGTCGAGGGCATCGAGGCCGGGCTGGCGCACCAGACGTTGCTTGGTGTGACCGGTTCGGGCAAGACCTTCAGTATCGCCAACGTGATCGCCCAGGTGCAGCGACCGACGCTGGTGCTGGCGCCGAACAAGACGCTGGCGGCGCAACTGTATGGCGAGTTCAAGGCGTTCTTCCCGAACAACGCGGTGGAGTACTTCGTTTCCTACTACGACTACTACCAGCCCGAAGCCTACGTGCCGTCGTCCGATACCTTCATTGAGAAAGATGCCTCGATCAACGATCACATCGAGCAGATGCGACTGTCGGCGACCAAAGCGCTGCTGGAGCGCAAGGACGCGATCATTGTCACCACGGTCTCGTGCATCTACGGTTTGGGCAGTCCGGAAACCTATTTGAAAATGGTGCTGCACGTCGATCGTGGCGACAAGCTCGATCAGCGCGCCTTGCTGCGCCGTTTGGCTGACCTGCAATACACCCGCAATGACATGGATTTTGCTCGCGCGACCTTCCGCGTGCGCGGCGATGTGATTGATATCCATCCGGCGGAATCCGATTTTGAAGCGATCCGTATTGAGCTCTTCGATGATGAAGTGGAGAAGATTTCCGCTTTCGATCCGCTCACCGGCGAAGTGATTCGCCAGCTGCCGCGTTTCACCTTCTATCCAAAAAGCCACTATGTAACGCCGCGAGAAACCCTGCTGGGAGCCATCGAAGGAATCAAGGTCGAGCTGCAGGAGCGCCTGGAATACCTGCGCTCCAACAATAAACTGGTGGAGGCCCAGCGGCTGGAGCAGCGCACCCGTTTTGACCTGGAGATGATTCTGGAGCTGGGTTACTGCAACGGTATCGAAAACTACTCGCGCTACCTCTCGGGTCGAGAGTCGGGTGAGCCGCCTCCCACCTTGTTTGACTATCTGCCCGCCGATGCCTTGCTGGTGATCGACGAATCCCACGTCAGCGTGCCGCAGGTTGGCGCGATGTATAAGGGTGACCGTTCGCGTAAAGAGACGCTGGTCGAATACGGTTTCCGGCTGCCGTCGGCGCTGGACAACCGGCCGATGCGTTTTGATGAATGGGAAAGCATCAGTCCGCAGACGATCTTCGTCTCGGCCACCCCGGGTAACTACGAGGCGGAACACGCCGGTCGGGTGATCGAGCAGTTGGTGCGGCCGACCGGTCTGGTCGATCCGCAAATCGAGATTCGTCCAGCGCTGACTCAGGTCGACGACTTGCTCTCGGAAATCACCAAGCGTGTGGCGCTGGAGGAGCGGGTGTTGGTCACTACGTTGACCAAGCGCATGTCCGAAGACTTGACCGACTACCTTGCCGACCACGGTGTGCGCGTACGTTATCTGCACTCGGACATTGATACCGTGGAGCGGGTCGAGATCATCCGCGATTTGCGTCTGGGCACCTTCGATGTGCTGGTGGGGATCAACCTGCTGCGTGAAGGCCTGGACATGCCGGAAGTGTCGCTGGTGGCGATTCTCGATGCCGACAAGGAGGGCTTCCTGCGCTCCGAGCGTTCGCTGATCCAGACCATCGGTCGCGCGGCGCGGAACCTCAATGGCCGGGCAATTCTGTATGCCGACCGGATCACCGGGTCGATGGAGCGGGCGATTGGCGAGACCGAGCGTCGTCGCGACAAGCAAATCGCTTTCAACCTGGCGAATGGCATCACCCCCAAAGGCGTGTTCAAGGACGTTGCCGACATCATGGAAGGCGCCACCGTGCCCGGCTCGCGCAGCAAGAAGCGCAAAGGCATGGCCAAGGCTGCCGAGGAAAGTGCCCGCTACGAAAACGAGCTGCGTTCGCCGAGCGAAATCGCCAAGCGCATTCGTCAATTGGAAGAGAAGATGTACCAGCTCGCCCGCGACCTGGAGTTCGAAGCCGCCGCGCAGACACGCGACGAAATCACCAAGATGCGCGAGCGGTTGTTGACCGTCTGATGATCAGTCCCTGTGGCGAGGGGGCTTGCCCCCGTTCGGCCGCAAAGCGGTCGTAATACCCGCCGACTCGATCTATCAGGCATAACTCGGTTGCCTGTATTGGGGCCGCTTCGCGCCCCAGCGGGGGCAAGCCCCCTCGCCACAAAGGCTTAGTGCGCTTCGCCAGCCTTCAACCCGGGCGGCAACGCTTTGGTCAGCAGGATCGCCAGCATGCTCACCCCCAGCGCAATCCCGACAAAGTGAAATGCATCGTTGTAGGCCATGATCAAGGCCTGCTGATGGGTGATTTCGCTGAGTTTGCCCAGCGCGGCCATTTCGCTGCCAAATCGATCAGTCATGCTCGCCATGCGCTCGGCCACCTGCGGGTTGGTCGGCACGATCGACTCGCGTAAATAATCGAAGTAGGTCTTGGTTCGGGCATCCAGCAGGGTCGCGAGCAGGGCGATGCCAATCGCGCCGCCAAGGTTGCGCAGAATGTTGAACAGGCTCGACGCGGAGCCTGCATCCTGCGGCAGGATGTAGGCGGTGGCGATCAGCGAAATGGTCACCATGATCAGCGGCTGGCCCAGCGCCCGGACGAGCTGGATCTGATTGAACTGTGGTCCGGCGAAGTCGGGGTTGAGTGCGCCCGAAAGAATGCTCGCCAAGCCAAACAGGCCGAAACCGAGCGTGCACAGCCACTTCGGCGAAACGAACTTCATCAACTTCGGCACCAGCGGAATCAGGAACAGCTGCGGCACGCCCATCCACATGATCACTTCGCCGATCTGCAAGGCGTTGTAGCTCTGGATCTGCGCCAGGTACAGCGGCAGCAGATAAATCGAGCCGTACAGCCCCACACCCATGCCCAGGCTGGAAATGCTCGATAAGCCGAAGTTGCGGTTGCGCAAGATGCCCAGATTGATCAGCGGATTGGGCTTGGACACTTGCACGATCACAAAGGTGATCAGGCTCAACAGGGCGATGCAGCCCAGCGTCACGATCAGATTCGACTCCAGCCAGTCCTTGCGATGGCCTTCCTCGAGAAACACCTGCAAGCACCCGAGGCCAACGCCCAGCGTGAGAATGCCTATGTAGTCGGTGCTTTTGAGCAATTCCCAGTGGGCTGCTTTCTTCTCCAGGCCATACATGAGGCCGGCGATCATGATCAGCCCCGGCGGAATGTTGATGTAGAAGATGTACTTCCAGCCCCAGTTTTCCGTCAGCCAGCCGCCGAGGGTCGGGCCGATAGAGGGCGCGAAGGTCGCGGTCATGGCGAACATCGCCATGCCTTTGGCACGATGGTGTTCGGGGAGTTTGATCAGTGTCAGGGTGAACGCCAGCGGGATCAGTGCGCCGCCAGTGAAGCCCTGCAAGGCGCGAAACACGATCATGCTCTCCAGGCTCCAGGCCATCGAACAGAGCAGGGAAGAGGCCAGAAAACCCAGCGAAACCCACACCGCCAGGCGTCGTGCCGAGAGCAGTTGCACCAGCCACGCGGTGAGCGGAATCATGATGATTTCCGCCACCAGGTACGAGGTGGAAATCCACGAGCCTTCTTCCAGGGTCGCTGACAGCGCGCCTTGAATGTCCTTGAGCGAGGCGTTGGTGATCTGGATGTCGAGCACCGCCATGAAGGCGCCGAGCATCACGCTCATCACCGCAATCCAGTCCCGGCGGGTCGGTTCGCCGGCCGGGCGGATCAGTTGATCACCGGCCATCGCCAGGGTCTTTGATGCTGACTTTGACGGTGACCGACATGCCCGGGCGGATCTTGCCGTGCAGCGGATTGTCGGCGGCAAAGGTCAGCTTTACCGGAATCCGTTGCACCACTTTGGTGAAGTTGCCGGTGGCATTGTCCGGTGGCAGCAGGCTGAACTGCGCGCCCGAGGCAGCGAACAGGCTGTCGACCCGGGCTTCGATCGGTGTATCGCTGTAGGCATCGAAGGTCAGTTCGGCTTTCTGGCCGGGCTGCATGTGACCAATCTGGGTTTCCTTGAAGTTGGCCTGAATCCAGATGTCCTGGTCCGGGACGATCGACAGCAGGTAAGCGCCCGCCTGGACGTATTGGCCATTGCGGGCGGCACGCTGGCCGATCAGGCCGCTGATCGGTGCGTGGATTTCGCTGCGAGTCAGGTTCAGTTGGGCCTGCGCCAGATCGGCTTTGGCGTTGGCGATCTGGGCGTCCAGACGCTTGATCTCGGCCGTCAAGGCGTTGACCTGTTGACGCTGGCCCTGGGCGTCAGCCTGGGCCTTGGCGACTTGCGAGCGAGCGATGCGGTTGTCGGCGGAGAGGGTGGTCACCCGTTCTTCCGAGACATAACCCGGTTTGCGCAGGGTTTGTGCGCGTGACAAATCGATTTGCGAGCGGCCGAGGGTGGCCTGGCTGGCGGCGACCTGCGCTTCGCTGGCGGCGATCAGACTGGCTTGTTGGGTCAGTTTGCTCTGGGCTTGCAGGCGCTCGGCTTCGCGGGTAGCGAGGGTTGCATTGGCGCGGTCGACGGCGAGATGAAAATCATCGCCTTCAAGTCGGATCAGTAGTTGGCCTTGTTCGACATGCTGGTTGTCCTGTACCAGCACTTCCTCGATGCGCGCGCCCAACTGGCTGGAGACACGGGTGATTTCACCCTGGACATAAGCGTTATCGGTGCTTTCGTAAAACCGTCCCTTGAAGAACCATTGAGCGAAGAAGCCCCCAGCAACCAGCAGGACGATCAGCAGGAAAGTGAACAGGCGACGCTTGAGTTGGGCAGGCATGAGCAGACTGTAGTCGAGAAAGTGTAAGGAGATTTATCAGTACTCGAATCTGTCATATAGCCGATAAGCGGTAAATGCCACTTATTGATAATCAGTCGTTGAGCGCTGCCAGAGCCTTTTGTAGCCCCAACGTTGGCTTAAATGCCCTGCTCACTGGAGCCGGGCGGGCAACGCCTGTTACCATTCGCCCTTTGTTTCATCTCCGCTTTTTATATTCTTTCGAGACATGCCATGACCACCGTCCGCACTCGCATCGCGCCATCGCCTACCGGCGATCCCCATGTCGGCACCGCTTACATCGCTTTGTTCAACTACTGCTTTGCCAAGCAGCATGGCGGTGAGTTCATCCTGCGGATTGAAGACACCGACCAATTGCGTTCGACCCGCGAGTCCGAACAGCAAATATTCGACGCCTTGCGCTGGCTGGGCATCAACTGGAGCGAAGGCCCGGATGTCGGCGGCCCGCACGGTCCGTATCGCCAGAGCGAACGTGGCGACATCTACCAGAAGTACTGCCAGCAACTGGTCGACCTGGGGCACGCGTTCCCGTGCTTCTGCACCGCTGAAGAACTGGACCAGATGCGCGCCGAGCAAATGGCCCGCGGCGAAACCCCGCGTTACGACGGCCGTGCGCTGTTGCTCTCCAAGGAAGAAGTGGCGCGCCGTCTGGCCGCTGGCGAGCCGCACGTCATCCGCATGAAGGTGCCGACCGAAGGCGTTTGCGTGGTGCCGGACATGTTGCGTGGCGACGTCGAGATCCCGTGGGATCGCATGGACATGCAAGTGTTGATGAAGACCGACGGCCTGCCGACCTACTTCCTCGCCAACGTGGTCGACGACCACCTGATGGGCATCACCCACGTATTGCGCGGCGAAGAATGGCTGCCATCGGCGCCGAAGCTGATCCTGCTTTACGAGTACTTCGGTTGGGAGCAACCAGAGCTGTGCTACATGCCGCTGCTGCGTAACCCGGACAAGAGCAAGCTGTCCAAGCGCAAGAACCCGACCTCGGTGACGTTCTACGAGCGCATGGGCTTCATGCCGGAAGCGATGCTCAACTACCTCGGTCGCATGGGCTGGTCGATGCCGGACGAGCGCGAGAAGTTCTCGCTGCAGGAAATGGTCGACAACTTCGACCTGAAACGCGTGTCCCTTGGCGGGCCGATTTTCGACATCGAGAAGCTGTCGTGGCTCAACGGCCAATGGCTGCGTGATCTGCCGGTGGAAGAGTTCGCCAGCCGCGTGCAGGCGTGGGCGCTGAACCCTGAATACATGATGAAGATCGCGCCGCACGTGCAGGGTCGGGTTGAAACCTTCAGCCAGATCGCACCGTTGGCCGGATTCTTCTTCGCCGGTGGCGTGACTCCGGATGCCAAGCTGTTCGAATCCAAGAAGCTCTCGGGCGATCAGGTTCGCCAGTTGATGCAGTTGATCCTGTGGAAGCTCGAAAGCCTGCGTCAGTGGGAGAAGGACAGCATCACGGCGACCATTCAGGCGGTAGTCGAATCCCTGGAGCTGAAGCTGCGTGATGCCATGCCGCTGATGTTCGCGGCAATCACTGGCCAGGCCAGTTCGGTGTCGGTGCTGGATGCGATGGAAATCCTTGGTCCGGACCTGACGCGTTTCCGTCTGCGCCAGGCGATCGACTTGCTCGGTGGCGTGTCGAAGAAAGAAAACAAAGAGTGGGAAAAGCTCTTGGGCGCTATCGTCTGAGGTGTTTGACCCCGTGCAGGAACCGCCGAAGGCTGCGATCTTTTGATCTTGCTCTTCGGCGTCACCCCCATTTTTCGGGGGGAGGGCGGTAAGTGATTGTTATGGCGGCAAAAAATTTTGAAAATTGTTAAAAATAAGTTTGACAGCTTTCCGATGCGCCATTAAGATTCGCCCCGTCCTCAGCGATGAGGGGCTATAGCTCAGCTGGGAGAGCGCTTGCATGGCATGCAAGAGGTCGACGGTTCGATCCCGTCTAGCTCCACCAATTTACACTTCAAGGCCTGGCCACACCGTCCTTGAAGCGATCAACACTCAGCGTTGATCAGTTGTATAGAAGGGTTTGC
>NZ_JBYSXY010000025.1:0-28154 GCF_058782685.1 Pseudomonas sp. FW306-02-D09B | reverse complement strand
GCGTCCCCTTCGTCTAGTGGCCTAGGACACCGCCCTTTCACGGCGGTAACAGGGGTTCGAGTCCCCTAGGGGACGCCAGTTTTACAGAAGTGATGTTGCAAGATGTCACTCCGCCGCGAGGCGAAAAATCCGGGGCTATAGCTCAGCTGGGAGAGCGCTTGCATGGCATGCAAGAGGTCAACGGTTCGATCCCGTTTAGCTCCACCAATTTTACAGTTCAAGGTCTGGCCACACCGGCCTTGAATCGATCAGTACTCAGCACTGATCAGTTGTATAGAAGGGTTTGCGTCCCCTTCGTCTAGTGGCCTAGGACACCGCCCTTTCACGGCGGTAACAGGGGTTCGAGTCCCCTAGGGGACGCCACGATTACCCGCTCTGCGGGATTTATAAGGGTCATTCAATTATTGAATGGCCCTTTTGTTTGTCTGGCGTTTGGCCAATCCTCTCTTTCTCCCCGCGCTGTTCTTCTGACCAACGGTCACATCAACGACTTGCGAATAATTATTATGAGAATAATATTCTATTCGTAATATTCGGAGGCAACGATGAACGATAAAAAAGCTCAAACCCGTGAACGCATTCTCCAGGCCGCCAGCTCTGCGCTGGTCCAGCGCGGCCCGGCAGAGCCTAGCGTGGGTGAAGTGATGGGGGCTGCCGGTCTTACCGTTGGCGGCTTCTACGCACACTTCGAAAGCAAGGACGCCATGATGCTGGAGGCCTTCACGCAATTGCTCGGCCAGCGTCGGGCGCTGATCGCCGAAATGGACCCCTCGCTGACCGGCGAAGAACGCCGGGCGCTGGTCGCTGCGTTTTACCTGTCGCGCAAACACCGAGACTCCACCGATCACGCTTGCCCGATTCCGGCATCGATAGGCGAGTTGGGGCGTCTGCCGGACGATTTCCGTCTGGTCTTGAATGAACACATCGAGCTGATGGTCGCGCAGTTGGCCGCCAGCCCGGAAGACACCGATAAAGCGCTGGCTGACCTGGCGCTGATGGTCGGTGGTTTGGCCCTGGCGCGGGCGCTGGGTGCCGGTGAGTTGTCCGATCGATTGCTGCGTGCCGCCAAGTCGGCGGTGCTATGACCTGAAGCACAAGCCTTTGGAGATGAGCGATGAGCACGTTAAGTTGGGTTCGTGGCGTTAACGGCACCTTGGGCTGGGTTGCACCGCAATGGGTGGCAAGCAAGATGCGTTCGGTGTTCATGACGCCGCGCGAGCTGCCTTTGCGTGATTGGGAAATGCCGCTGCTGGCGAAGTCCGAGCGGATCACTCTGCGCTTCGGCCTTTCAGCATTGCGCTGGGGGCAAGGCCCGACAGTGCTGCTGATGCACGGCTGGGAAGGTCGGCCGACACAATTCGCCAGCCTGATCACCGCGCTGGTAGACGCCGGCTACACCGTGGTCGCGCTGGATGGTCCGGCTCACGGTCGCTCGCCGGGTCGCGAGGCCAACGTCGTGCTTTTTGCTCGGGCGATGCTTGAAGCGGCGGCAGAGCTGCCTCCCTTGCAAGCGGTCATCGGCCACTCCATGGGCGGCGCCAGTGCGATGCTTGCCGTTCAATTGGGTTTGCGTACTGAAACCCTGGTCAGTATCGCCGCACCGGCACGGATTCTCGCCGTTTTGCGCGGTTTTGCCCGTCACGTTCGCATGCCGCCCAAGGCGCGTTCGGCGTTTATCCGCAAGGTCGAACGGGATGTGGGTATCCAGGCCTCACGACTGGATGTCGCCCATTATCAACTGGATATGCCGGGGCTGATCGTACACGCCGAAGACGACGGCTTTGTCTCGGTCAATGAGTCGCAATTGATTCACGACGCCTGGTTCGACAGTCGCCTGTTGCGCCTGGAGGAGGGTGGGCATCAGCGGGTGCTGGCGGATCCGCGAGTGATCGAAGGCGTGCTCTCGCTGCTGTCCGGTCGGAGCTTGCAAGCGCGCCAATCGGCCTGATCATCCGTTACACTGCCCCGGTCGAATAATCTGACCGGGAGTGGGGCATGGGCTGGGATCGGGCAACGCCGTTTATCATTGACCTGCAGGTTGCTGCCGAGGACATCGATGGGTTGGGGCACGCCAATAATGCGGTGTACGTCACCTGGCTCGAGCGCTGCGCCTGGCGCCACTCGCAGCGCCTAGGGCTGGACCTGACCGAGTATCGGCGGCTGGACCGGGCGATGGCCGTGGTGCGCCACGAGATCGATTACCTGGCGGCCGCCTATGAAGGTGACGAGTTGCAGTTGGCGACCTGGATCGTTGACTGGGATCAGCGCCTGAAGATGACCCGGCACTTCCAGCTCAAACGCCCGAGCGACAACGCCACGCTGCTGCGGGCGCAAACCACGTTTGTCTGCATCGAGCTGTCCAGCGGCAAGCCCAGACGCATGCCGGCGGAGTTCATCGAAGGCTACGGCCCGGCGTTGCAAGTCAGCGCCTGATCACCCTGTGGCGAGGGGGCAAGCCCCCTCGCCACATGGGTAGGCGCAAGTCTTTCGATTGATAATCCAGTAAACTGCCGCACGTTTTTCGTTGAGTGTTTTCCATGCAAATTGCTTTGGCGCCCATGGAGGGGTTGGTCGACAACATCCTGCGGGACGTGTTGACCCGTGTTGGCGGTATCGATTGGTGCGTGACCGAGTTCATTCGGATCAACGATCAACTGCTCACGCCTGCCTATTACCACAAATTCGGCCCTGAACTGCTGAACGGCGCCAAGACCGCTTCAGGCGTGCCGTTGCGCGTGCAATTGCTCGGCTCCGATCCGGTGTGCCTGGCAGAAAACGCGGCGCTGGCCTGTGAGCTGGGTTCGGAGGTGATCGACCTGAACTTCGGTTGCCCGGCCAAGACCGTGAACAAATCGCGTGGCGGTGCAGTACTGCTCAAAGAACCCGAGCTGCTCAACGAAATCGTCGAACATGTACGCCGCGCAGTGCCGGCACACATCCCGGTGACTGCCAAGATGCGTTTGGGTTTTGACAGCCCCGACGGCGCGCTGGTGTGTGCCACTGCGTTGGCTGAGGGCGGTGCTGCGCACATTGTGGTGCACGCACGGACCAAGACGGATGGCTACAAGCCGCCAGCACATTGGGAATGGATCCCGCGGGTGCAGGAAGTGGTCAAGGTGCCGGTGTTCGCCAACGGCGATATCTGGAGCGTTGAAGACTGGCGCCGTTGCCGCGAAATCAGCGGTGTGGAAGACATCATGCTGGGTCGTGGCCTGGTGTCGCGTCCTGATCTGGCGCGGCAAATCGCTGCCGCACGGGCCGGTGAAGAGGTGGTCGAGATGACCTGGGCCGAGCTGTTGCCGCTGCTTCAGGACTTCTGGCTGCAAGCCAAGGCGCAGATGACGCCGCGCCAGTCGCCGGGTCGCTTGAAACAGTGGCTGGCGATGCTGACCCGCAATTATCCCGAAGCGGTGGAGCTGTTCACGGTCCTGCGTCGTGAGACCGAGTTGGATCAGGTGTCGCGTTTGCTGGGTCTGCAGGCGTGCGAAGCCGCCTGAAACCTTTTTTTGAAAAAAACACAAAAAAATCTCTTGAAATGCAATCGGCGGTCCTTATCTAAGGATTACGCGATGCCGAATTCGGGTCGCGGAGACAAAAAACTTGCTGATTATTTTCAGGAGATTTGAATCATGAGTACTGCATTTTCCATGGCGCCACTGTTCCGTTCCTCGGTGGGCTTCGATCGTTTCAACGATCTGTTCGAGTCAGCACTGCGCAATGAGCCAGGCAGCACCTATCCACCGTACAACGTTGAAAAACATGGCGACGACGAATACCGCATCGTCGTCGCAGCAGCCGGCTTCCAGGAAGAAGACCTGGAGCTGCAAGTGGAGAAAGGTGTGCTGACCATCAGTGGTGGCAAACGTGACGCCAATGAAGACGTCACCTATCTGTACCAAGGCATCGCACAGCGCGCTTTCAAGCTGTCCTTCCGGCTGGCGGACCACATTGAAATCAAGGCCGCGGGCCTGAGCAATGGTTTGTTGAACATCGACCTGCTGCGGGTCGTGCCGGAGGAAGCGAAAGCCAAGCGTATCCCGATCAACGGGACGCAAAAACCGGCTCTGGAACACTGAGTCATCGCGATGAGAAAGGGCGCCACCGGCGCCCTTTTTTGTGCTCGTCATTTGAGCAGTTTCAGGAAGCCCTCCAGCGGCAGCGGCTGACTGTGCAGGTAGCCTTGATACAAGTGGCAGCCCAGCCCCTGCAAGAAATCGAGCTGTTCAGTGGTTTCGACACCTTCGGCAATCACCGTCAATTCAAGGCTGCGGGCCATGGCCACGATGGCGCGGATGATTTCCGCGTCGTTCGGATCGCTGGTCGCATCGCGGATGAACGACTGGTCGATCTTCAAGGTGTCCACCGGCAGGCGCTTGAGGTACGTCAGCGAGGAGTAGCCGGTGCCAAAGTCGTCCATGGCGAAGCTGACGCCAAGTTTCTTCAGGCGGCGCATCTTGCTGATGGTGTCGTCCAGGTTCTGAATCACGATGCCTTCGGTGACCTCCAGCTTGAGCAGCGAATACGGCAGTCCATGGCTGCTCAGGGTTTGTTCAATCCGTTCGACAAAGTCGTTCTGGCGAAATTGCCGTGGGCTGATGTTCACGCAAAGGCTGAAGTTCAGCGGATCGATCAGGCCTCTATCGATCAATTGCCTGAAGGCCTGACAGGTCTCATCGAGGATCCAGGCACCGACCTCAAGAATCAGCCCGCTGTCTTCCAGTACCTTGATGAATTCGCTGGGCGATTGCTCCCCCAGCCGCGGGTGGCGCCAGCGCACCAAGGCTTCGGCGCCGATAATGCGACCGTCCAGGGCGTCCACCTGAGGCTGGTATTGCACGCTGAACTCACCACGCGAAAGGGCCAGGCGCAGGTCGGTTTCCATCCGCAGGCGTTCACTGGCGGCTTTTTGCATGGTGTTGTGGAACATCTGCGTGGCATTGCGTCCCGAATCCTTGGCTCGGTACAGGGCAATGTCGGCACGCTTGAGCAGGTCGGTCGGGGTTGAGCCGTGATCGGGGATCAAGGCCACGCCGATGCTCGGGGTGACTTGCAGGCGCTGACCGTCGAGGAACATCGGCTCGGACAACAGCTCGCGCAGCGTGTCGGCCAACTCGCGAACCTGTTCGCTGACTTGGTTGCGCGTCCCTTCCAGGCCGCTCAACAGCACCACAAACTCATCGCCACCGAGTCGCGCCACGGTGTCTTCCATGCGCACGCTGGCTTCGAGGCGTGCAGTGATGATTTTCAGCACGGTATCGCCCACCGGGTGACCGAGCGAGTCGTTGATGTGCTTGAAGTGGTCGAGATCGAGGAACAGCAAGGCGCCGCGCAGGTTATGGCGTTTCAGCAAGGCGATTTGCTGGCTCAGGCGATCCATCAGCAGGGCGCGGTTGGGCAGGTTGGTCAGTGGGTCGTGGTAGGCGAGGTGACGGATCTGCGCTTCGGCGTTTTTCAGCAGGCTGACGTCCCGGGCGGTCATCAGCAGGCAGGCGGTTTCGTTCAGGGTGATGGGCTCGATCGAGACCTCGACGGTGAGTATTTCGCCGCGTTTGTTGCGGCCGAGCATTTCCTGGTGATGCACCCGGCCTTTGGCTTTCAACTCGGCCAGCAGGGTTGAGCGTTGTTTTTCTTCGGCCCAGATGCCGATCTGATACACGGTTTTGCCCACCACTTCGTCGGCGCTGTAGCCGGTCAAGCGGCAGAAGCCGTCGTTGACCTCCAGGTAGCGTCCACTGTCGCGCTCGGTGATGGTGATGGCGTCGGGGCTGGAGTGAAACGCCTTGGCGAATTTCTCTTCACTGGCCTTGAGGGCGGCCTCCGAGCGCTGCTGCTGGGTGATATCGCGCAAGGTGGTGACAATGCACGGTTCGTTGCCGACGCTGATCTGACGGCTGGAAATCACGCAGGTCAAGGGTTGCCCGTCCTTGTGGTGAACAATGATTGCGACGTTGTTCAGCGCCTGTTCGCGAATCACCTGCTCGATGCGTTGCTGACGCTTCACCGAAGCGTCCCAGAGGCCAATCTCGTCGGCACTGCGGTCGATGACGTCGGTGGTGGTCCAGCCGAAGATCTGAGTGAAGGCGGGGTTGATCTCGATGAACTGGCCGGTGTCCTGGCGCGTCACGCAGATCGGGTCCGGGCTGACCTGAAACAGGCTGGCGAATTTTTCTTCGGAGGTGATCAGGCGCTGCTCGCGCTCCACCTGGTCGGTGATGTCGAGCAACGTACCGGCCATGCGCAGGGGGACGCCGGACTCATCGCGATAGAGCCGTGCACGGCTTTCCAGGTAGCGCGAACTGCCGTCGGGCAATTGCACACGGTAAGTCAGTTGATAATTGCCGGCCGGGCCTTCGCGGAGGCTGCGGTAGGCGTCGCGCATGCTGTCGCGTTCATCGTCCGGCACGCCTTCGAAAAACGCGTCGAAGGGCTCGTGAAAGGGGATCGGGTCCAGGCCATGCAGCTGTGCGGCACGGGCCGAGCCATAGAGCATGCCACTGGGAATGTGCCAGTCCCAGGTGCCGAGTTGCGCCGAGTCGAGGGCCAGGTCCAGGCGCTCCTGACTGTCTTTGAGCGCTTGCTCGGCGAGTTTGCGTTCGCTGGTATCGAGGAAAGTGCTGAGCAGGTAGGGCTGGCCTTCGAGTTCAACCTTTTGCGCGCTGAGAATGCCATCGTGGACCTGGCCATTGCTGGCGCGAAACTGTACCTCCATGCTGACCAGTTCACCCTTGGCCTTGGTTGCCTTGACCAGTTTGGCGCGTTGTTCCGGGTTCACCCAAAGGCCCAGCTCCAGTGTCGTGCGGCCGATCACGCTGTGCACGGGCCAGCCAAACAGGCTTTCGAAGTATTGATTGGCTTCGCTGATCAGGCCGTCTTCCTGACGGGTCAGCAGCACCATGTTCGGGCATAGATGAAATAGTGTTGCGAAACGTTTCTCCGAGCTGCTCAGGGCCTGTTCGCGTTGGCGTTGATGGGTGATCTCGCGGATTACCCCGATCATCCGTGGCCGGCCTTGCTTGTCCGGTATCAGGCTGCCGTTGATCTCCAACCAGTGCAAGCTGCCGTCGGGCCAGCGGATCCGGTGATGCATCGCCTGTTCCAGCGGTGCACCGGCCACTACGGCGTTAAAGGCTCGCAGGGTTTTGGCGCGATCCTCCACCGGCAGCAGATCCAGGTATTCCAGGTCGGCTGGCAGTGGTTTTTTTGGGTCAAACCCGAACAAGGCTTGAGTCCCACGTGACCAACTGATCAGCCCGCGTTCAATGTCCCAGTACCAGGCGCCCAAGCGTGCACCGTTCAAGGCGGCGAGCAGTTGTGGCGCGCTCTCCCAACTCTGCTCCGAGGTACGCGGGTCGAGCGCCTGAATGCGCGGCATTTGGGGCGTGCGTGAGCGAGTGCGGTCAGCAGATTTGGGCATGGGTAACAAGCCTTGGGCTGAATTGGGTGTTTGGCGCTGGGAATTTCAACCTTAAAGGATTAGCACAACTTAGCCGTAAGTCCGTGGCAAATCGATTTGTGCGTCCAACAAGGCCATGAAAGCCCGTGCAGCATTCGACAGCGTCCGTTCGGTGTGCACGATATAGCCTAGCTGGCGAGTGAGCTGTATGCCCGGTAAAGGAATGCGTGCCACTTGATCATCGAGCATGGTGCGCGGCAACACGCTCCAGGCCAGGCCAATGGAAACCATCATCTTGATAGTTTCCAGATAGTTAGTGCTCATCGCGATGTTCGGTGTCAGCCCCTGGGCTTCGAAGAGTCGTTGCACGATGTGGTGGGTAAAGGTGTTGCCACCGGGGAAAACCGCCGGATGACGGGCGATATCGGCCAGGCTGACCGCACCGTTACTGATCAGCGAGTGTTCGGGGGCTGCCACAAAGTCCAGTGGGTCATCCCATACCGGCGTGGCTTTCACCAGCGTGTGTGGCTCGGGTGCCAGGGTAATCACCGCCAGTTCGGCGCGGCCGTGAAGAATTTCCTCGTAGGCGACTTCCGAATCGAGGAACTGAATATCCAGCGCAACCTCGGGGTAGCGTCGGGTGAACGCCCGCAGCAAGGGCGGCAGGCGGTGCAGGCCGATGTGATGACTGGTCGCCAGGGTCAGGCGGCCAGTCACTTCGCCGGTCAGGTTGGTCAGCGCCCGGCGTGTGTCATCCAGTACATTCAGAATCTGATAAGCGCGCGGCAGCAGGGCGCGTCCGGCCTCGGTCAGGCTGACTTCGCGGCCCAGTCGATCAAACAGCCGTACATTGAGCTGCTGTTCCAGCCCGGCGATGCGTTTGCTGATGGCTGGCTGGGTCAGGTGCAGCCGTTCGCCCGCGCCGGAAAAGCTGCCGGTCTCGGCGATGGCTATAAAAGCATTGAGGTTGGCCAGGTCCATGGTCGTATTCCAGTTGGTTATCCAAAGCATAAAAAATATGAATTTGAGTTATTTAATGTAACCCCATAGGATCGACCTCACAAGCCAAGGGGTTATTGATTCGCTTCAGTAATCCAGGGCATAGAAACAAGCTGATGAGGAAACGTCTGATGGCCGGCAAAACGCTCTACGACAAGCTCTGGGATTCGCATTTGGTCAAGCAGCGCGACGATGGTTCGGCGCTGATCTACATCGATCGTCACATCATTCACGAAGTGACCTCGCCGCAAGCCTTCGAAGGTCTGCGTCTGGCCGGGCGCAAGCCGTGGCGCATCGATGCCAACATCGCGACCCCGGACCACAACGTACCGACGACTCCTGAGCGCAAGGGCGGCATTGCTGCCATCGCTGACGAAGTCTCGCGTTTGCAGGTTCAGACCCTCGATGACAACTGTGACGAATACGGCATCGTCGAATTCAAGATGAATGACGTGCGTCAAGGCATCGTCCACGTCATCGGTCCGGAGCAGGGTGCAACCTTGCCGGGCATGACCGTGGTCTGCGGTGACTCCCATACCTCGACCCACGGCGCTTTCGGCGCGTTGGCTCACGGTATCGGCACTTCCGAGGTCGAGCACGTGCTCGCCACCCAGTGCCTGGTCGCCAAGAAAATGAAGAACATGCTGGTCCGCGTTGAAGGAAAATTGCCGTTCGGCGTGACCGCCAAGGACATCGTTCTGGCCGTTATCGGCAAGATCGGCACTGCCGGCGGTAACGGCCACGCGATCGAATTCGCCGGTCGCGCGATTCGCGAGTTGTCGGTCGAAGGCCGCATGACCATCTGCAACATGTCCATCGAAGCCGGTGCGCGAGTTGGTTTGGTTGCCGCTGACGAAAAGACCGTTGCTTACGTCAAGGGTCGTCCGTTCGCACCGAAAGGCGCTGAGTGGGACTTGGCTGTCGAAGCCTGGAAAGACCTGGTGTCCGATGCAGACGCGAAGTTCGACACCATCGTTGAACTCGACGCTGCGCAGATCAAGCCGCAAGTCAGCTGGGGCACGTCCCCGGAAATGGTTCTCGCCGTCGATCAGAATGTGCCGGACCCGGCTAAAGAGATGGACCTGGTCAAGCGCGACTCGATCGTCCGCGCCTTGAAATACATGGGTTTGACCGCCAATCAGGCGATCACCGACATTCAACTGGACCGCGTGTTCATTGGCTCCTGTACCAACTCGCGGATCGAAGATTTGCGCGCTGCGGCGGTGATCGCCAAGGGCCGCAAAGTGGCTTCGACCATCAAGCAAGCCATTGTGGTGCCGGGTTCGGGCCTGGTGAAGGCGCAAGCCGAAGCTGAAGGGCTGGACAAGATTTTCCTTGAAGCCGGTTTCGAATGGCGCGAGCCAGGGTGCTCGATGTGCCTGGCGATGAACCCGGACCGTTTGGAGTCTGGTGAGCATTGCGCATCGACCTCCAACCGTAACTTCGAAGGCCGTCAGGGCGCCGGTGGCCGTACGCACCTGGTGAGCCCGGCAATGGCCGCCGCCGCCGCTGTCAACGGTCGTTTCGTCGACGTCCGTGAATTGATCTGAAGGAGCGCAGCATGAAAGCTTTTACCCAGCACACTGGTCTTGTCGCGCCTTTGGATCGTGCCAACGTCGACACCGACCAAATCATTCCCAAGCAGTTCCTGAAGTCGATCAAGCGCACCGGTTTCGGCCCGAACCTGTTCGATGAGTGGCGTTACCTGGATGTCGGGCAACCGTATCAGGACAACTCCAAGCGTCCGCTGAACAAGGACTTCGTGCTCAACGCCGAGCGTTATCAAGGTGCCAGCGTGTTGCTCGCCCGGGAAAACTTCGGCTGCGGTTCGAGCCGCGAGCACGCGCCGTGGGCCCTGGAAGAGTACGGTTTTTGCAGCATCATCGCGCCGAGCTACGCCGACATCTTCTTCAATAACAGCTTCAAGAACGGCTTGCTGCCGATCATCCTGAGCGACGCTGAAGTCGACGAATTGTTTGCGCAAGTGGAAGCCAATCCGGGCTACCAGTTGCAGATCGACTTGCAGGCCCAGACCGTGACCCGTCCTGACGGCAAGGTCCTGAGTTTCGAAATCGATGCTTTCCGCAAACACTGCCTGCTCAATGGCCTGGACGATATCGGCCTGACCTTGCAGGACGGCGATGCGATTGCCGCGTTCGAAGCCAAGCACCGCGCCAGCCAGCCATGGTTGTTCCGCGACGCGTGATTGATCCGAAATCGTTGTAGACAGTTCCGGCCTCTTCGCGAGCAAGCCCGCTCCCACAGGGTTTGTGAACACTGGAGATCCAGTGTGGGAGCGGGCTTGCTCGCGAAGGCGGCAGCCGGGACAACACAAGACTCACCCCTTAAGGAAGTCATCATGACCAGCACCGCCCAGCACAGCGACGTAGTACAAAAGCAATTCGGTGAACAGGCTGCCGCCTACCTGAGCAGTGCAGTACACGCACAGGGCACCGAATTCGCACTGCTACAGGCCGAGCTGGCGGGTCGTAGTGATGCGCGGGTGCTGGACCTGGGCTGCGGCGCCGGTCATGTGAGTTTTCATGTGGCTGCGCTGGTCAAGGAAGTGGTCGCCTATGACCTGTCGCAGCAGATGCTCGACGTGGTGGCTGGCGCCGCAGTTGATCGTGGTCTGAACAATGTGACCACCGTGCTCGGTGCGGCGGAGCGCCTGCCGTTTGCCGAGGGTGAATTTGATTTCGTCTTCAGCCGTTATTCGGCGCACCATTGGAGCGACCTTGGCCTGGCCTTGCGCGAAGTGCGCCGAGTGCTCAAGCCGGGTGGGGTAGCAGTATTTATTGATGTCTTGTCGCCGGGCAGTCCGTTGTTCGACACTTACCTGCAAAGTGTTGAAGTGCTGCGCGACACCAGCCACGTGCGTGATTATTCCGCCGGGGAGTGGTTGCGCCAGGTCAGCGAGGCGGGGTTGCATACCCGTAGCACCACGCGCCAGCGGCTGCGCCTGGAGTACAACTCCTGGGTCGAGCGCATGCGTACACCCCAGGCGTTGCGCGTGGCGATCCGCGAGTTGCAGCAGGCGATGGGCAATGAAGTTCGCGAGTATTTCGAGATTGAAGCCGATGGTTCGTTCAGCACCGATGTACTGGTGCTGATGGCTGAACGATAAGCGCCAAGCGCTGGAATTTTTCCGGGCGCGCCCATGAGCGCGCCGACTGATGACATGAGGAACGCATGAGCAAGCAGATTCTGATTCTCCCAGGTGACGGTATTGGCCCGGAAATCATGACCGAAGCGGTCAAGGTGCTGGAGCTGGCCAACGACAAGTTCGCACTGGACTTCGAATTGAGCCACGACGTGATCGGCGGCGCCGCCATCGACAAGCACGGCGTACCGTTGGCCGACGAAACCCTGGCCCGTGCGCGCGCTGCCGATGCGGTGCTGCTGGGTGCGGTGGGCGGTCCGAAATGGGACACCATCGAGCGTGACATTCGTCCAGAGCGCGGTTTGTTGAAGATTCGTGCGCAACTGGGCCTGTTCGGCAACCTGCGCCCGGCGATCCTGTACCCGCAACTGGCTGAAGCGTCGAGCCTGAAAGCCGAAATCGTCGCAGGCCTGGACATTCTGATCGTCCGTGAACTGACCGGCGGTATCTACTTCGGCGCACCGCGTGGTGTGCGCGAGTTGGAGAATGGTGAGCGTCAGGCGTACGACACCCTGCCATACAGCGAAAGCGAAATCCGCCGTATCGCCCGCGTCGGTTTCGACATGGCGCGCGTACGCGGCAAGAAGCTCTGCTCGGTCGACAAGGCCAACGTTCTGGCGTCCAGCCAGCTGTGGCGCGAAATCGTCGAGCAAGTGGCCAAGGACTACCCGGACGTCGAGCTGAGCCACATGTACGTCGACAACGCCGCCATGCAGCTGGTGCGTGCACCGAAGCAGTTCGACGTGATCGTCACCGACAACCTGTTCGGCGATATCCTGTCCGACGAAGCTTCGATGCTCACCGGTTCCATCGGCATGTTGCCGTCGGCCTCGCTGGATGCCAACAATAAAGGCATGTACGAGCCGTGCCACGGTTCGGCGCCGGACATTGCAGGCAAAGGCATCGCCAACCCGTTGGCGACGATTCTGTCGGTGTCGATGATGCTGCGTTACAGCTTCAACCAGTTGGTGGCCGCAGACGCTATCGAAAAGGCTGTCAGCCTGGTGTTGGACCAAGGGCTGCGCACAGGTGACATCTGGTCGCCGGGTTGCGTGAAAGTAGGTACGCAGGAAATGGGCGACGCAGTAGTCGCAGCGCTGCGGAATCTGTAATCTCTCTGGCCCCGCTTGTCGCTGATGCCGGCAAGCGAGCCCACTTTTTGTAAAAGGTGTAGTTGCGATGAAACGTGTAGGTCTGATCGGTTGGCGCGGTATGGTCGGTTCCGTGCTCATGCAGCGGATGCTGGAAGAGCAGGATTTCGATCTTATTGAGCCGGTGTTTTTCACCACTTCCAATGTGGGTGGCCAAGGCCCGTCCGTGGGTAAGGATATTGCTCCGCTCAAGGACGCTTACAGCATTGAAGAGCTGAAAACCCTCGACGTGATTCTGACCTGCCAGGGTGGCGACTACACCAGCGAAGTCTTCCCGAAACTGCGCGAAGCCGGTTGGCAGGGTTACTGGATCGACGCCGCTTCCAGCCTGCGCATGCAGGATGACGCGGTGATCGTTCTGGACCCGGTGAACCGCAAGGTCATCGACCAGCAACTCGACGCGGGCACCAAGAACTACATCGGCGGCAACTGCACCGTCAGCCTGATGCTGATGGGTTTGGGCGGTCTGTTCGAAGCCGGTCTGGTGGAGTGGATGAGCGCCATGACCTATCAGGCGGCCTCCGGTGGCGGCGCGCAGCACATGCGTGAACTGATCAAGCAAATGGGTGTGACCCACGCAGCTGTCGCCGATCAACTGGCCGATCCGGCCAGCGCCATCCTCGACATCGACCGTCGTGTCGCCGAAGCCATGCGCAGCGATGCGTACCCGACCGAAAACTTCGGCGTACCATTGGCCGGCAGCCTGATCCCGTGGATCGACAAGGAACTGCCGAACGGTCAGAGCCGCGAAGAGTGGAAGGCCCAGGCCGAGACCAACAAGATCCTCGGTCGCTTCAAGAGCCCGATCCCGGTGGATGGCATCTGCGTGCGCATCGGCGCCATGCGTTGCCACAGCCAGGCGCTGACCATCAAGCTGAACAAAGATGTGCCGATCGCCGATATCGAAGGGCTGATCAGCCAGCACAACCCATGGGTCAAGCTGGTGCCGAACCAGCGCGAAATCAGTATGCAGGAGCTGAGCCCGACCAAGGTCACCGGCACTCTGAATGTACCGGTTGGCCGTCTGCGCAAGCTGAACATGGGTTCGCAGTTCGTCGGTGCTTTCACCGTCGGCGACCAACTGCTGTGGGGCGCGGCCGAACCGCTGCGTCGCATGCTGCGGATTCTGCTGGAGCGTTGATTCGCTGATGTAATGAAAAAGCCCGCATCTCGAAAGAGCTGCGGGTTTTTTTATGGCCGTTAGCGGGGGGGATATTGTGTCGCCTGGTCGGCCGCCATCGCGGGCAAGCCTTGCTCCTACGAGGTTTGTGTTGGCCGCATTCCATCTGCACGACGCATAACCTGTAGGAGCAAGGCTTGCCCGCGATGAGGCCCGCGAGGACAACCCAAAAGTTCCGCCGAATTGCCTGCATGCCAGCCACCCGGTAAAGTGCCGCTCCCCCCGTTTCGCCTGAGGTAGATCCATGAGCCAGTCCTTTGATATCGCCGTCGTCGGCGCCACCGGTACTGTCGGCGAAACACTCGTCCAGATCCTTGAAGAGCGCGACTTCCCGGTTGCCAACCTGCACCTGCTCGCCAGCAGTGAATCGGCAGGGCATTCGGTGCCGTTTCGCGGCAAGAACGTACGGGTGCGGGAAGTCGACGAATTTGATTTCAGCAAGGTCCAGCTGGTGTTCTTCGCCGCCGGCCCTGCGGTCACCCTGAGCTTTGCGCCGCGTGCCACGGCCGCCGGTTGCGCGCTGATCGATTTGTCCGGCGCCTTGCCGGCGGAACAGGCACCGCAGGTGGTGCCGGAAGCTAACAGCCAAGTGCTGGCCGGTTTGAAAAAGCCGTTTCAGGTAAGCAGTCCAAGTGCATCGGCCACCACCCTGGCCGTGGTGCTGGCGCCATTGCGCGAATTGCTCGACCTGCAGCGAGTGACCGTCACTGCCAGCCTGGCCGTTTCCGCTCAGGGCCGCGAAGCAGTCAGCGAGCTGGCACGGCAGACAGCAGAACTGCTGAATGTTCGCCCGCTGGAGCCGCGTTTCTTTGATCGGCAAATGGCCTTCAACCTGCTGGCACAAGTCGGCACGCCGGATGCTCAGGGGCATACGCTGCTGGAAAAACGCCTGGTTCGAGAGCTGCGCGAGGTCATGGCGCAGCCTTTATTAAAGATTTCTGTCACTTGCATTCAAGCCCCGGTGTTTTTCGGCGATAGCTTTAGCGTGACCTTGCAGTCAGCCAAGGCTGTCGACCTGGCGGCGGTGAATGCTGCGCTTGAGGCGGCGCCGGGTGTCGAGCTGGTCGAGGCGGGCGATTACCCGACGCCGGTGGGCGATGCGGTAGGGCAGGACGTGGTCTACGTCGGTCGGGTTCGTAGCGGTATCGACGATCCGGCGGAACTTAACGTGTGGCTGACGTCAGATAACGTACGCAAAGGCGCTGCACTCAATGCGGTGCAGGTGGCTGAGTTGTTGATAAAAGACCTTGTGTAAAAGATACTTGGCAACAATTTGCAAATAGATTCTAGTCGTACAGGCCGCAAGGCCTGAATGCTGGAGGCGAGCCGCCATCAGGGGCTTCCAAGGGCATCAGTGAAATAAGCGCGCGCAGAGACTCTTCGAGGCTGCGCGCAATGCCTTACGGCAGCGGTATCAACACCTTCTCGCTTGCCGAGGAAAGTTCAACAAAGGATGAGGCTATGGTTCAAGTTCGCAAACTGGTGTTAGCAATAGCGGCCGCCTCGGCGCTGTCCTCCGGTATGGCGCATGCCCTCGGGCTTGGGGAATTGACCCTGAAGTCGACCCTGAACCAGCCCCTGGTGGCAGAAATCGAGTTGCTCGACGTCAAGGACCTCACCGCTGCCGAAGTGGTGCCGAGCCTGGCGTCGGCCGATGATTTCGCCAAGGCCGGGGTTGATCGTCAGGCGTTCCTCAATGACCTGACGTTCACGCCAGTGCTCAATGCCAGCGGTAAAAGCATCCTGCGGGTGACTTCAAGTCAGCCACTCTCCGAGCCGATGGTGAAATTCCTGGTTCAGGTGATGTGGCCAAGCGGCCGACTGCTGCGCGACTACAGCGTACTGCTCGATCCGTCCAAATTCTCGCCGCAGACGGCTGACGCTGCTGCGCAATCCGCACCGGCTCAAGCGCCGGCGATCAACGCACCAGTGACTGGCGCGAGCAAGCCTAAACAGCACGTCACGACGCCGCGCGACACCTTGTGGGAAATCGCCGCGAAAGCACGCAATGGCGGCTCGATCCAGCAAACCATGCTGGCGATTCAGGCGCTGAACCCGAACGCCTTTATCGATGGCAACATCAATCGACTGAAAACCGGTCAGGTCTTGCGCCTGCCGGACGCCACACAAAGCACCAGCTTGCCGCAGCCTAAAGCCATTGCCGAAGTCGCCGCGCAGAACACGGCCTGGCGTCAGGGGCGCCGCTCGGTTCACCGGGCGCAGGCGCAACAGCTTGATGCAACCAAGCGTGGGCATGATGTGGTCGCGCCGCAAGGCACTGCCAAGGACAAGTTGAGCCTGGTCTCGGCCGAATCCGGCAAGAAAGGTGGTAAAGGTGCAGCGGGCGATAGCAAGGCCATCAGCAATAAGCTGGCGGTAGCCCAGGAAGGCCTCGATACGACTCGTCGTGACAATGCCGAGCTGAAAAGCCGCATAACTGACTTGCAGAGTCAGATGGACAAACTCCAGCGCTTGATCGAGCTGAAAAATAATCAATTGGCCAAGATGCAGGCAGAAGGCGCGGGGGAAAACTCTGCAGCTCAACCTTCGGCGCCGATCTCGGCTGATCTGGTTACCCAGCCAGCGGCGGCGCCTGCACCCGCGGTAGCCCCAGAGGCAACGCCGGCCGCAGTGCCTGCCGAAGCGCCGATTCAGGCAACCCCGGCAGCGAGCGACGAGCAAAAGTACAACGAACTGCTGACCAATCCGATACTCCTGGGTCTGGTGGGTGGCGGTGCGGTGGTGGTGCTGTTGCTGCTGTTGTTGCTGGCGCGTCGGCGCAAGGCTCAACAGGAAGCCGAGAAGCACAAGCGCATGGCGAAGGCACTGGCTGAAGAGTCGGACTTGACGCAAGACTTCGATCTGCCGGAAAGCAGCTTCGAAGGCCTCGAAGTGCCGCCGCCAGTCGTCAAGCTTGCAACGCCTCCAGCTCCAGCTCCAGTCGTGGCGCCGGTGGTAGTGACGCCGCCGATTGCTGCACCATTGGTCGCGCCGGCGGCCGAGCGTTCGGACGATGTCCTGGCGCAAGCCCAGTCGCACATCAATGCCGGGCGTTTGAATCAGGCTGCCAGCCTGCTTGAAGAGGGTATCAAGCAAGAGCCGCAACGCAGCGACCTGCGCTTGAAGCTGATGGAAGTCTACGGCCAGCAGGGCGATCGCAGTGCGTTCGTGGCGCAAGAGCGTCAGCTGGTTGCCAATGGCAAAAATCATGCTGACGTTGAACAGCTGAAAAGCCGCTTTCCGGCGATGGTTGCCGTGGCTGCAGTTGGCGGCATCGCCGCCGCAGCGGTTGCCGCCGAGCTGGATGCGCAGTACGTCAAGGACCTGCTGCACGAGGAGCCCAAGGCGCCGGAGCCTGAAGCTGCACCGGCCGATGATGACTTCGACAGCGCCTTCGATCTGAGTCTGGACGATCTGGAGGCCGCATCGCCAACGGTCGTTACGCCAGAGACGCCGGAGCCGGCGCTGGATCTGGACGCTTTTCCGCTAGATGACGATCTGAGCTTCGAATCTGTTCTGCAACAGCAGACCGAAGCCAAGGACAGCCTGGATGATCTGTCGGATTTCGACCTTGATCTGGGTGGCGACGTGCCGGATGCAACGCTGGCCGATGACGAGTTCCTGCTCAACCTCGACGACGATCTGAAAGACCTGCCAGTAGTCGAGTCGCCGGCAGTCACAGAAGCGGCGCTTGATGATCTGGAGTTGCCGGCCGATTTCGATCTGTCCCTGGCAGATGAAATCGATGCTCACGCCAAGCCTGAGCCGGACGACTTCATGTCCGAACTGGATGACGTCAATGCCGAGCTGGATCGTTTGTCCGGTAGCCTGGAGCATCCGCCTATTGCTGCGCCAAGCTTCACCGCTGAAGATGCGGCGGCGGGGATGGAGATGGAGATGGGTGAGCCCGATTTCGATTTCCTCTCGGGCACTGACGAAGTTGCGACCAAGCTGGACCTGGCGCAGGCTTACATCGACATGGGTGACAACGATGGCGCGCGGGACATCCTCGGTGAGGTGCTCAGCGAGGGTAATGACGGTCAGAAGAGCGAAGCCAAGGACATGTTGGCGCGTATGGCCTGATGACCGGTAACGCATAACGAAAACGGCAGCCCATCGAGGCTGCCGTTTTTGTTTCGGGGGTTTAGGGATTGGTCACATAACCTGTGGTGAGGGAGCTTGCTCCCGCTGGGTTGCGAAGCGACCCCAAAATCTGCAATCGCATTCTTTCAGGTACTCCTCGCCAGAAGGCTTTACGACTGCTTCGCAATCGAGCGGGAGCAAGCTCCCTCGCCACAAGTGCATCACCTTAAGCCAGCAAGTCTTCGTAAAACGCACCGAATGGTCGGGTGGAGTGGGCCAGCTGGATTTCGAGGATCCACAGTCCCACATTCGGGCAGGCGTCGAAATTGCCCAGATCCCCTGCGCGATAGATTGCGTGGGGGAAATCGCTGACCCTGTGACCCTTGATGTCCAGGTTCAACACCCAGCCCATTTCGCGCGCCTGTTCTTCTGCGTAGCGATACAGTTCGGGGCCGGCGACCTGATGGGTTCGCCAATAGTCGTGGACCTGATCGAACAGGGTTTTTGCGGCCGCTGCACAGGCCTGCATTTCAGGGTCGTTGCCGGTGGTGAACGTGGCGCCGCAGTCGCCTTCGTGGCGATCCCACACGACACCGAGATCAATGAAGAAAATATCGTTTTCGCCCAGCACCGGATCGCCGCTGGAAGGCTGCTTGAAGGTTTTCAGGGTGTTCTCGCCGAAGCGGATCTTGGTTGGGTGCCAGATGCGGTCCATGCCCAGTTCGGTCAGTACTTCAAGTCCCATCTGCAGGGCTTCGGACTCGAGCATGCCGGGTTTTATCCGGCTGGCCATTTCTTCGATGGCTTCCCAGGTCTTGCGTTTGGCATGGAGCATTCCCTCCAGGCTGTAGGCCAATCCAACGGCTTCCTTTTGCATGGCGCTCATGTGTCGGGTCTCGTCAGGTTTATGGTTTTCGTTATGTGGTTATCTATATAGCGAAACTGCGGGCGGCGCATGCAAATGTCAAATCGCTTATCGGGGCTCGAACAAAAAACACCATGAACATGGCGTCCCGGCACCACGGCCTTATAATGCCTGCCTTTGCGTAGATCAGCAGGCTGTCATTCCTTGGCAAATATAGATAACCCGGCCGCCGAAATGGCGGCCGACGGCTTTTTCCGGATCGCGTTGGGCGTTGAATACAAAGGCTCGCGCTATCGAGGCTGGCAGCGTCAGGCGTCCGGTGTGGCCACCGTACAGGAAATCCTCGAAACGGCGCTGTCGAAGGTCGCGGACTCGCCGGTGTCCTTGCACTGCGCAGGTCGCACCGACGCCGGCGTGCATGCCTGTGGCCAGGTGGTGCATTTCGATACCCAGGTCGACCGTTCGTTGAAGGCCTGGGTTATGGGTGCCAACATCAACTTGCCCCACGACATCAGTGTCAGTTGGGCCAAGGTCATGCCCGCGCACTTTCATGCGCGTTTCAAGGCGATTGCCCGGCGTTATCGGTATGTGATCTACAACGATCAGATCCGTCCGGCGCACCTCAACGAAGAGGTCACCTGGAATCACCGGCCGCTGGATGTCCAGCGCATGGCCGACGCGGCGCAACATCTGATCGGTACCCACGACTTCAGCGCTTTCCGCGCCGGACAGTGCCAGGCCAAGTCGCCGATCAAGGAAATCCATCACCTGCGCGTCACCCGGCACGGCAAGATGATCGTGCTGGATATCCGCGCCAGTGCGTTCCTGCATCACATGGTGCGCAATATCGCCGGCGTGCTGATGACCATCGGTGCCGGTGAGCGTCCGGTGGAGTGGGCCAAAGAAGTGCTGGAAAGCCGGGTCCGCCGTACCGGTGGCGTCACGGCCCATCCATTCGGGCTGTACCTGGTGCAGGTCGAGTACCGCGACGAGTTCGAGTTGCCCGAGCGCTACATCGGTCCGCACTTCCTGACCGGCTTCTCGGAACTTGACGGCTGACGCCCTCGAATGCATTTGCTACCATCCGGGACTTTCCCGGATTTGCCCTGAGGTTCAAACGACATGTCAGCCGTTCGCAGCAAAATTTGTGGGATTACCCGCATTGAAGATGCGTTGGCGGCGGTTGATGCCGGGGCGGACGCAATCGGTCTGGTGTTCTATGCCAAAAGCCCGCGGGCGGTGACGGTGCAGCAGGCTCGGGCGATCATCGCCGCGTTGCCGCCATTCGTGACCACGGTGGGCTTGTTCGTCAACGCCAGCCGCTGCGAACTCGGTGAGATTCTCGACGCGGTGCCGCTGGACCTGTTGCAGTTCCACGGCGACGAAACCCCGGCCGATTGCGAGGGTTACCATCGACCGTACATCAAGGCATTGCGGGTCAAGGCGGGCGACGACATCGCTGCCAGTTGCGATCTTTACGCTAAAGCCAGCGGCATTTTGCTCGATACCTATGTCGAAGGTGTTCCCGGCGGAACCGGCGAGGCCTTTGACTGGTCATTGATACCGCAAGGTTTGAGCAAGCCGATCATCCTTGCCGGTGGGCTGTCGGCGGCTAATGTCGCCGAGGCCATTGCCCGGGTTCACCCGTACGCGGTGGACGTCAGCGGTGGGGTAGAGCAGAGCAAGGGCATCAAGGATCACGCGAAGATTCGCGCGTTTATACAGGCAGTGCGCACTAGCGTGTAGTCGATGTGACGGCTGGCAGTCTGCCGCCGTCCATTGCACTGTACGAAACAGGTGTACTGCATACGGCAGGCATGGCTGAGGGTTGTTGGGTTGTACGAAGGTCAGTCTTGCTGACCCGGCCATCCACCGACCATCGCCGCACACATGAATTTAGCTCAAGGGCATACGCGGGGCTGCGAACCAAAGCGTTCGGGCCGCCGGTACTGGAGAAAGAAAGCATGAGCAACTGGTTAGTAGACAAACTGATCCCTTCGATCATGCGTTCCGAGGTGAAGAAAAGCTCGGTGCCTGAAGGCCTGTGGCACAAGTGCCCGTCCTGCGAGGCGGTGTTGTATCGTCCAGAGCTGGAAAAGACCCTGGATGTTTGCCCCAAGTGCAACCACCACATGCGCATCGGCGCGCGTGCGCGGATCGACATTTTCCTGGATGCCGAAGGCCGTGCCGAACTGGGCGCTGACCTGGAGCCGGTTGACCGTCTGAAATTCCGCGACGGCAAGAAGTACAAGGATCGCCTGACCGCTGCGCAGAAGCAGACCGGCGAAAAAGACGCACTGATCTCCATGAGCGGTACCCTGCTGGGCATGCCTGTGGTGGTGTCGGCGTTCGAATTCTCCTTCATGGGCGGTTCGATGGGCGCGATCGTCGGCGAGCGCTTCGTGCGTGCGGCCAACTACGCGCTGGAAAACCGTTGCCCGATGATCTGCTTCGCCGCTTCCGGTGGTGCTCGGATGCAGGAAGCGCTGATCTCGCTGATGCAAATGGCCAAGACCTCCGCGGTACTGGCGCGTCTGCGCGAAGAAGGCATTCCGTTCATCTCTGTGCTGACCGACCCGGTCTACGGCGGTGTTTCCGCCAGTCTGGCGATGCTCGGCGACGTGATCGTCGGTGAGCCGAAAGCCCTGATCGGCTTCGCCGGTCCGCGCGTTATCGAACAGACCGTGCGTGAAAAACTGCCGGAAGGTTTCCAGCGCAGCGAGTTCCTGCTGGAGCACGGCGCGATCGACATGATCATTGCGCGTCAGGAGTTGCGTCCGCGTCTGGGTAACCTGCTGGCACAACTGATGGGTCTGCCGACGCCTGAGTTCGTGGCTGCGCCCGTCGAGCCAATCGTGGTTCCGCCGGTGCCTGCAAACCTATGACCGAACGTACCCTTGGCGACTGGCTCGCCTACCTTGAGCAGTTGCATCCGTCAGCCATCGATATGGGGCTTGCGCGCTCGCAAGAGGTAGCCTCCCGGATGGGATTGGGCAAGCCAGCGCCTCGGGTGATCACGGTCACCGGCACCAACGGCAAAGGGTCTACCTGTGCGTTCGTGGCATCATTGCTGCGGGCGCAGGGGCTCACGGTCGGTGTCTACAATTCTCCGCACCTGCTGCGTTACAACGAGCGGGTGCAGATCAATGGCGTCGAAGCCACTGATGCGCAGTTGTGCGAAGCCTTTGCGGCAGTCGACGCCGGGCGCGGTGAAATTTCCCTGACCTACTTTGAAGTGGGCACTCTGGCGGCGTTCTGGTTGTTTCAGCGTGCAGGTCTGGATGCGGTGGTGCTGGAAGTCGGCCTCGGCGGACGCCTGGATACCGTCAATCTGGTGGATGCCGATGTCGCACTGGTCACCAGCATTGGCGTTGATCACGCCGATTATCTCGGTAATACCCGCGAATCCGTTGCCTTCGAAAAGGCTGGCATCTTCCGTCAGGGCGCGCCTGCGCTCTGTGGTGACCTCAATCCGCCTCAACCCCTGCTGGATAAAGTGCGCGAGCTCAATTGCCCGTTCTTCTTGCGGGGTCGTGATTTCGATTTAGGCGTTACCGAGCGGAACTGGCAGTGGCGGGGCGTCGATCCCCAAGGGCGTGCGATAGAACTGCACGACTTGCCGCTGCTCGATCTGCCGATGGAGAACGCCGCGCTGGCGTTGCAGGCTTATGCGCTGCTGGGTTTGCCATGGCAGGCCGAGCAAATTGTCGCTGCGTTGAAAGCAACGAAAGTGGTCGGGCGTCTGGATCGCCGCCAGTTCAACTGGCACGGCAAGCGCCTGAACCTGATGCTGGATGTGGGTCATAACCCGCATGCGGCCGAGTACCTGGCCCAGCGTTTGGCTCGCCGGCCAATAGCAGGTCGACGGTTGGCGGTATTTGGTTTGTTGGCTGACAAGGATCTCGATGGAGTTGTCGGCGAATTGAGTGGTAGTGTCCAGCATTGGGCTGTCGCCCCTCTCGATTCTGCACGCGCGCGTCCGGTTGCGGATTTGCAGGCTGCGTTGCAGAACCTTGGGGCGTCGGTAACATCCTATGCAAGTGTCGCCGATGCCCTGGAAGGGCAGTGCGCGCTGGCAACGGCGGAAGATGAAATTCTGCTGTTCGGATCATTTTATTGTGTTGCCGAGGCCCTCGAATGGTTGGCTCGGCGCTCCACGGAGGAAGCTGCACATGGCTTTGCTGGATAACGCGTACAAGCAGCGGATGGTTGGGGCACTGGTTCTGGTGGCATTGGCGGTGATTTTCTTGCCAATGCTGTTTTCCCGGGAAGATGAGCAGCGTCAGGTGGTGGTTCATGCCCCGGCTGCACCTCAAGCCCCGGCAATGCCGCAGGTGCAGATCGAGCCCGTGGTGGTGCCGGAGCCGCAAGCGTTGCCGCAGGAGCCGGTTCCAAGTGATGAAGAGATTACTGCCCAACAAGCACCGCCCAAGCCGGTTGCCCCCAGCGCTCCCATCGCACCAGCCCCGGTTGTCGCTAAACCGGTAACGCCACCGCCTGCGCCCAAACCGGCAGCAGCGCCGGCGCAACCGATCGCCGCGGCGCCGAGCAAGCCTGACACCAGCCAGAGTCGCGTGGATGCCAATGGCCTGTCGGTCAGTTGGTCGGTGCAGTTGGCCAGCCTGTCGAGCCGTGAAAGCGCCGAAAGCTTGCAGAAAACCCTGCGTAGCCAGGGTTACAATGCCTACATCCGTACCGCCGATGGCAAGAACCGGGTGTTTGTCGGTCCGTTGATCGAGCGTGCAGAGGCTGATCGCCTGCGTGACCTGCTGGGTCGGCAGCAGAACCTCAAGGGCTTTGTCGTTCGCTTTCAGCCTGAGCGCGGCTAACGCTAACTGACTGATTTCAAATGCACTTGCAATCGCAGCTTACCGACAGCCATGGGCTCTGCTAAAATGCGCCGCCTTATCCGTCTGTAGGCTGCACTGTGCCATTTACCTGGGTTGACTGGGCGATCGTCGCGATCGTCGCCATCTCCGCTTTGATTAGTCTGAGCCGCGGCTTCGTCAAGGAAGCCTTGTCGCTGCTGACCTGGATCATCGCAGGAGCTGTTGCCTGGATGTTCGGTGGCTCACTGTCCGAGTACCTCGCCGGATACATCGAAACACCGTCGGCTCGCGTGATCGCGGGCTGTGCCATCATTTTTGTCGCCACCTTAATAGTGGGCGCAATGATCAATTACCTTATCAGCGAACTGGTTCGCGTCACCGGCCTGTCCGGGACCGACCGTTTTCTTGGCATGGCCTTCGGCGCGGCGCGTGGCGCGCTGCTGGTGGTCACCGCCGTCGGGCTCTTGAGTCTGGGCCCGGTACAGCAGGATAAGTGGTGGCAGGAGTCAAGGCTCGTGCCACAATTTCTATTGGTTGCAGACTGGTCCAAAAACCTCATATTAGGGTGGAGCAGTCAGTGGCTGGCCAGCGGTATCAGCGTACCCGCTGACATACCGTTCAAGGAGCATCTCTTGCCGACGGCCAAAACGCCGCAGTGAGATGTGTTCAGTTCAGTTTCATTAAGTAGGGGTTGCGTCGCATGTGTGGCATCGTCGGTATCGTCGGTAAGTCGAACGTCAATCAGGCGCTGTATGACGCGCTAACCGTCCTCCAGCACCGCGGCCAGGACGCTGCCGGTATCGTGACCAGCCATGATGGCCGGTTATTCCTGCGCAAGGACAACGGTCTGGTTCGTGACGTGTTTCATCAGCGTCACATGCAGCGCCTGGTCGGTCACATGGGTATTGGCCATGTGCGTTATCCGACTGCGGGCAGCTCGACTTCGGCCGAAGCTCAACCGTTTTACGTCAACTCGCCGTATGGCATCACCCTGGCGCACAACGGTAACCTGACCAATGTTGAACAGCTGGCCAAGGAGATTTACGAATCTGACCTGCGCCACGTCAACACCAACTCCGATTCGGAAGTGCTGCTCAACGTGTTCGCTCACGAGCTGGCCCAGCGCGGCAAGTTGCAACCAACCGAAGAAGACGTGTTTGCGGCCGTCACCGACGTGCACAACCGTTGCGTGGGTGGTTACGCAGTCGTTGCGATGGTGACCGGTTACGGCATCGTCGGTTTCCGTGACCCGCACGGCATCCGCCCGATCGTCTTCGGCCAGCGTCATACCGACGAAGGCGTCGAATACATGATCGCCTCCGAAAGCGTTTCCCTGGACGTGCTCGGTTTCACCCTGATTCGCGACCTCGCGCCGGGCGAAGCGGTCTACATCACTGAAGACGGCAAGCTGCACACCCGTCAGTGCGCGACCAACCCATCGCTGACTCCATGCATTTTCGAACACGTCTACCTGGCGCGTCCGGATTCGATCATCGATGGCGTTTCGGTTTACAAGGCTCGCCTGCGCATGGGTGAGAAACTCGCCGAGAAGATCCTGCGCGAGCGTCCGGAGCATGACATCGACGTGGTCATCCCGATTCCGGATACCAGCCGCACCGCGGCGCTGGAGCTGGCGAACCATCTGGGCGTGAAGTTCCGCGAAGGCTTCGTGAAGAACCGCTACATCGGCCGGACCTTCATCATGCCGGGCCAGGCCGCACGGAAAAAATCCGTACGCCAGAAGCTCAACGCCATCGAGCTGGAATTCCGCGGCAAGAACGTGATGCTGGTGGACGACTCGATCGTTCGCGGCACTACCTGCAAGCAGATCATCCAGATGGCTCGCGAAGCCGGCGCCAAAAACGTCTACTTCTGCTCGGCAGCGCCAGCCGTGCGTTACCCGAACGTGTATGGCATCGACATGCCAAGCGCCCACGAGTTGATCGCTCACAATCGTACGACTCAAGACGTGGCTGATCTGATCGGCGCTGATTGGCTCATCTATCAGGACTTGCCTGACTTGATCGAAGCGGTCGGTGGCGGCAAGATCAAGATCGAGAACTTCGATTGTGCGGTGTTCGACGGCAAGTACGTCACCGGTGACGTCGACGAGGCTTACCTGAACAAGATCGAGCAGGCACGTAACGATGCCTCCAAGGTCAAGACGCAGGCAGTCAGTGCGATCATCGATCTGTACAACAACTGAGTTTCTACCGGCCCTGAGGGGCCGGTTTTGTATCTATCCATAAAGAACAAGGCAAGGAGTGACAGCATGAGTCAGGAGTGGGATGCCGGTCGGCTGGATAGCGACCTCGATGGCGTAGCGTTCGATACCCTGGCCGTACGCGCCGGTCAGCACCGTACGCCGGAAGGCGAACACGGTGATCCGATGTTCTTTACTTCAAGCTACGTGTTCCGTACCGCTGCCGATGCGGCGGCACGCTTCGCTGGCGAGGTGCCGGGCAACGTTTACTCGCGCTACACCAACCCGACCGTTCGTTCGTTCGAAGAGCGGATTGCCGCTCTCGAGGGTGCCGAGCAGGCAGTCGCAACGGCTACTGGTATGGCTGCGATCCTTGCGGTGGTGATGAGCCTGTGCAGTGCTGGCGATCATGTGCTGGTCTCGCGAAGCGTGTTCGGCTCGACCATCAGCCTGTTCGAAAAGTACTTCAAGCGTTTTGGCATCGAAGTCGATTACGTGCCCCTGGCTGAACTGTCTGGCTGGGACGCGGCGATCAAGGCCAACACCAAATTGCTGTTCGTCGAATCGCCGTCCAATCCTTTGGCCGAGTTGGTGGACATTGCTGCGTTGTCGAAAATCGCTCACGCCAAGGGCGCGATGCTGGTGGTCGACAACTGCTTCTGCACGCCAGCCTTGCAGCAGCCGCTGAAGCTCGGTGCGGACGTGGTCGTGCATTCGGCTACCAAGTTCATCGACGGCCAGGGTCGTTGCATGGGCGGTGTGGTGGCCGGTCGTAGCGAGCAGATGAAAGAGATCGTCGGTTTCCTGCGCACCGCCGGGCCGACCTTGAGCCCGTTCAACGCCTGGATCTTCCTCAAGGGTCTGGAAACGTTGAGTCTGCGCATGAAGGCGCATTGCGCCAATGCTCAGCAGCTGGCCGAGTGGCTGGAGCAGCAGGACGGCATCGAGAAAGTCCATTACGCCGGCCTCAAGAGCCATCCGCAGCATGAGTTGGCCCAGCGTCAGCAGAAAGGTTTTGGCGCCGTGGTGAGTTTCGAGGTCAAGGGTGGCAAAGACGGCGCCTGGCGCTTTATCGATGCCACGCGTTTGATTTCAATCACCGCCAACCTCGGTGACAGCAAGACCACCATTACCCATCCGAGCACCACCTCTCACGGTCGCCTGGCGCCGCAAGAGCGTGAGGCGGCGGGGATTCGCGACAGCTTGATCCGCATTGCGGTCGGCCTCGAAGACGTGGCTGACCTGCAAGCGGATCTGGCGCGCGGGCTGGCTGCCTTGTGATCGAGTTGTCCGCGCCTGCAAGCGGCGCTAATGGCCGGGTTGCACTGGTTACCGGTGCTGCGCGCGGCATCGGTCTGGGGATTGCCGCCTGGCTGGTCAGCGAAGGCTGGCAGGTGGTGCTGACCGATCTGGACCGTGCGCGCGGCTCGAAGGTTGCCAAGGTGCTGGGTGACAACGCCTGCTTCATTGGCATGGATGTGGCCGATGAACAGCAGGTGGCTCAGGGTGTCGCCGAGGTGCTTGGGCGGTTCGGTCGCATCGACGCGCTGGTGTGCAATGCGGCCGTCGCCGATCCGCACAACATCACGCTGGAAAGCCTCGATCTGGCGTACTGGAATCGGGTGTTGGCGGTGAATCTCAGTGGGCCGATGCTGCTGGCCAAGCACTGTGCGCCTTACTTGCGTGCTCACAGCGGCGCCATCGTCAATCTGGCTTCGACCCGAGCGGCACAGTCGGAGCCGGATACCGAGGCTTACGCGGCGAGCAAGGGCGGTTTGCTGGCATTGACTCACGCCTTGGCCATCAGCCTGGGGCCAGAGATTCGGGTCAATGCAGTCAGTCCCGGCTGGATTGATACGCGTGATCCGGCGGCGCGGCGTGCCGAACCGCTGAGCGATGCAGATCATGCTCAGCATCCGGCGGGCAGGGTAGGGACGGTCGAGGATGTGGCGGCGATGGTGGCCTGGCTGCTGTCGAAGAATGCCGGATTTGTAACGGGCCAGGAGTTTGTGGTCGACGGTGGCATGACCAAGAAAATGATTTATGGCGATTAACCGAGGTTCCGGGGCGGGGCTGGAGAAGGCTTGAGGTTGAGGGTGTCGCGGATTGGCACCCCAGGAGATGACATGATTTTGTCTTTTTCAGAAAAACTTCAAGCAGGCTATTGACTTAGCTTCGGTATCTGCGTAAATTTCGCGGCCTCAGAGAAGCAAAGGGTGATTAGCTCAGCTGGGAGAGCGTCTGCCTTACAAGCAGAATGTCGGCGGTTCGATCCCGTCATCACCCAC
>NZ_JBYSXY010000024.1:0-57441 GCF_058782685.1 Pseudomonas sp. FW306-02-D09B | reverse complement strand
CTCACGGACGCCATCGCCGGCAAGCCGTGCTCCTACGAAGGGTGTTACAAACCGCGCAAATCGCGCTCCTCAATCGGCCGGCTCTGGCGCAGGCGCTTGCCGCCCAACACTACCCAGTCGATCAGACGGAACAGGCATTCCAGACCGAACGACAGCAACATCGCCCCGCTCAGCCCCCAGCCCATGGCTTCAGGCGTCAGCAACAGCTGGTAGCTGTAGCCATTCCAGGTTTCCTTGCGAATATCCGGGTCAGCCGCCAACACCACCTGCAAGACGCGGATGTACCACGGGCCTTGCATGGCCTGGAATTGCTTGTCCAGCGCCAATTGGCGAGTGAGCAAGGTGCTCAGGCTGTCGGCATCGCTACGAAACACCGGGTCGTCACTGGCACGGTAATGAGCAACCAATGCTTGCAGATCGCCCTTGAAGAACTGCTCGGCGGTGCCTTGAAAACCCCGCAAGCCGGTCTGCGCTTCGATCAGGTGCGCCTCGACCCGCTTGGCGTAGTCGTTGATGAAACCCGGCACCTGCACACCCACCAACAGGCCGATCGCAAACAACACCAGCCGCAAATAACTGAGCAACATAGAAAGGTGTTCCTTATTCGGTCTTGCCCTGGCTGACGCATTCACCGCGTCGCCACAGGCTCCATTGGCCCGGTTCGTAACGGGTCCAGGTTTCGTTTTCGGTCAGGGGTTCGGTGGCAATGACCGTCACCACATCGTTGGGGGTGGTTTCGGCCTGGAAGTCGACGATGACGTCCGCATCCTTCAAGCGTGCCGGACCAAACGGTGCGCGTCGGGTGATGTGCGCCAATTTGCTCGAGCAATAACAGAACAGCCAGTCGCCGTCGCTCAACAGACAATTGAACACACCTTTGCTGCGGTATTCGGCGCACGCCGCCACCAGGCTCGGTAGCAACTGCTCGACTTCAACCGGCTCCGGGAAGGCTTCACGTACGCGGTTGAGCACATCGCAGAACGCCGCTTCACTGTCGGTGTCGCCGATTGGCCGGTAAAAACTGGTGGTTGGCTGAAAGTCGGCGAGTTGGCCGTTATGCGCGAAGCACCAGTTGCGGCCCCACAACTCACGCACGAACGGGTGAGTGTTGGACAGGCAGACCTTGCCGACGTTGGCCTGGCGGATATGCCCGATCACCACTTCGCTTTTGATCGGATAGCGCTGTACCAACTGCGCGACTTCGGACTCACAACTCGCCGCCGGGTCCTGAAACAAGCGCAGGCCACGGCCCTCATAGAACCCGATACCCCAACCGTCCCGGTGCGGGCCGGTTCGACCGCCTCGCTGCATCAGCCCGGTGAAGCTGAACACGATATCGGTCGGTACATTGGCGCTCATGCCCAATAATTCACACATGCCTGGACTCTCGCTTCAATGCCGGGGCAACGTCAAAGACGGGGTTCAACTCGCGAACGCTGGGGGTTGCTCGGAACCGGCGGACGACCATAACGATCATCACCAGCACCGCCAAAGGGCTGGTCATCATCAGGATCGGCAGCCTTGGCAGCGGCTTTCGCGGCGGCCTCCCGCTCCTTGCGAGCATTGGCGGCGCGCTCGATGGGAAAGCGGATCAACGCGAAGATCAGGTAAATGCCGAAGGCGATCATGCTGTACATGACCAGGTCGGAAATCGCGCGCCAGATGTTGTTACCGACCTTGAACAGCAGGTCCAGGGCAGTAATGGCGATGGCCGGGGCGAATTTTTCCTTCACCGGGTCGATAATGGTCGGGCTGAACAACAGCACGACCATGAGCAGACGCAGTGGCTCGCGCAACCAGCGCCACATCCAGCGGGTCAGCCGCATCCACACCAACAGGCAGCCTAAAGCGGCAAAGGCGTAAAGGCCCCAAGCGATCAGATAGTCGTTCTCGGTCATGGTGTCCATGGCAAGGCAGGCAAAGAGGCGCTTATGATAACGGCTTTTCACCGATCAGGCTGCCCCGCTGTCTGTGAAGCCATTTTTACATTACGCCCGAGAATCCTTCATGCCCCTATCCGCCCACGTTTGCAGCGCCCCGATTGCCCACAAGGCCGACGGCGATGACCCATACGCCTGGCTGCAGGAGCGCGACAGCGCACAGGTGCTCGACTACCTCAAGGCTGAAAACAGCTACCAGGAAGCACAACTGGCCGACCAGGCCGAGCTGCGGGAAACCCTGTTCAACGAAATAAAAAGCCGGATTCTCGAAACCGACCTGTCGCTGCCGTCCCCGTGGGGGCCTTACCTGTATTACACCCGCACCGTCGCCGGTGACGAATATGCCCGGCATTACCGCTGCCCGCGTCCGGCTGACGACAGCCTGCTGGTCGACGAAAGCCAGGAACAGCTACTGCTCGACCCCAATGTGCTGGCCAATGGCGGTTTTTTCTCGCTGGGCGCCTTCAGCATCAGCCCGGACCACCAGCGCCTGGCCTACAGCCTCGATACCAGCGGTGAAGAGATTTACACGCTGTTCGTCAAGGAGCTGTCCAACGGCAAGGTCAGCGAACTGGCATTCGACAATTGCGACGGCAGCATGACCTGGGCCAACGACAGCCTGACGCTGTTTTTTGGCGAGCTGGATGACACCCATCGCCCGCACAAGCTGTTTCGCTATCGTCTTGACGGTACCGCCGCCGAAGAAGTCTTCTTTGAGCCGGACGGACGGTTTTTCCTGCACTGCTACCGTTCAAGCTCCGAACGCCAGTTGCTGCTGTCGCTGGGCAGCAAAACCACCAGCGAAGTCTGGGTGCTCGATGCGTCGCAGCCACAGCAAGCCTTCACCTGCCTGGCACCACGGGTTGAAGATCACGAGTACGACGTCGACCACGGCAAGCTCGACGATCAATGGACCTGGCTGATTCGCAGCAACCGCGACGGCATCAACTTTGCGCTGTATCAGGCTGCCGACACTGGGGTCGCGCCAACCGAAAGCGACTGGCAAAACCTGATCCCTCACAGCGACACGGTGATGCTTGACGGCATGAGCCTGAATGCCTCGGCCATGACCCTGAGCCTGCGCGAAGGCGGTTTGCCAATCATCGAAGTTCACCCGCAAGGCCTGCCCGCTTACCGCGTGCAACTGCCGGACGCGGCCTACAGTCTGCATGTGCAAAACAGCCTGGAGTTTGCCAGCGACAAGATCCGTCTGCGTTACGAGGCGTTGAATCGCCCGGCGCAGATTCGTCAGCTCACCCTCGCCAGCGGCGAACAGAAAGTCCTCAAGGAAACCCAGGTGCTCGGCCCTTTCGACGCCGATGCCTACGTCAGTCAGCGCCTGTGGGCGACCGCGCCCGATGGCACACAGGTGCCGATCAGCCTGGTGGTCAAACGTGAAATGCTCGGCAAGCCAACGCCGCTTTACCTTTACGGCTACGGCGCCTACGGCGAAAGCCTCGACCCGTGGTTCTCCCATGCGCGCCTGAGCCTGCTCGATCGCGGCATGGCCTTCGCCATCGCCCACGTGCGCGGCGGCGGTGAGCTGGGCGAAGCCTGGTATCGCGCTGGCAAGCAGGAACACAAGCAGAACACCTTCAACGACTTCATCGCCTGCGCCGAACACCTGATCGCCAATGGCTTCACCACCTCAAAACAACTGGCCATCAGCGGCGGCAGTGCCGGTGGATTGCTGATCGGCGCGGTGCTCAACCAGCGCCCGGAACTGTTTGCGGCGGCGATTGCCGAGGTGCCGTTCGTCGATGTGCTCAACACCATGCTCGACCCGGACCTGCCGCTGACCGTCACTGAATACGACGAGTGGGGTAATCCTGAAGAGCCAGCGGTTTATGATCGGATCAGGGCGTACGCGCCGTACGAAAACGTCGGCGCTCATATCTATCCGGCAACCCTGGTGATCGCCGGCTACAACGACAGCCGCGTGCAGTATTGGGAAGCGGCCAAGTGGGTGGCCAAGTTGCGGGCGACCAAATCCGACAATAATCTGTTGCTGCTCAAGACCGAACTGGGTGCCGGTCATGGCGGGATGAGCGGGCGTTATCAAGGATTACGTGACGTAGCCCTCGAATACGCATTTGTTTTCAAGGTATTGGGAATCGCCTGAGGAACTCTGTAAGGCGTATGGGTCTTAAATGTGGGAGCAGGCTCGCTCCCACAAGGGATTGGCAATTACCCAAAAAACCCGAACCGGCAACACACAAGAAAAAGACTGTGATGACATGTCAGAACCGACCCTGTTGAACAAAGAAATTCGCGACTGGCTGATGGACTGCGGCCTGTTCGATCAACTGCAACTGGCCGATTTCACGGCGGCTGCCGGCTACTTCAGCATCAGCACCATCGCCGAGGGCCAGGAGATCTTCCACGAAGGTGATGCCGGCAGCTTCATGTGCATCATTCACTCGGGTCAGGTGGCGGTGCAGAAAACCAATAGCGACGGCAAGCCGGTGACGATCGCAACGCTGCGCAGCGGCCGGGCATTCGGCGAAATGGCCGTCCTCGATGGCGAACGGCGCTCGGCCAGTTGCGTGGCGGCGAGCAATTGCCAACTGCTCAACCTGGGCAAGGACTCGCTGGAAAAGATGCTCAACGACGCACCGAAAATCGCCGCGAAGATCATCCGCGCCATTGCCGTGTCGCTGTCCAAACGCCTGCGCATGGCCGACGGCCAATTGCTCTCGCAACAGATTTAACCGCCGGGAGATTTGTTTTTTTGCTGAATCTGCTCAAGCCCCGGCAAGGTCTGGTCCTTGGGCGGATTGGGCATTTCGATCGGTGGCAACAACGGTTCACCGCCGCTACTGCTGCCGACCTTGGGTACAGTGGTCGGGGTAATCTGCGGGTATGGCGTAGGGGTTGCGGTGCCGGGTGAACCGGGGGCCGCTGACGGTGCAACAGGGACCGTTTGCAACTCTTGCGCCTGCGCTGCACTTATCGAGAGCGCGGCCAACACAATGACCGTTAGAATGGTGCACTTCATCAATGGCTCCGTTGCCCTTGCTTGTTGCCTTAAGGCTACTCCCAACCGCGCAAGATTGCCCTTCTCAATGCCGGTTTCTCCTCCCTGATGCCAGTTTCCCTCCTTTAAAGAGAGCCCCATGAAACGTTTCGTTCTGCTCGACACCACCCCGATCCCCGAAAACGGCGGTGCCCTGTGCCTGTTCGAGTATGGCGAAGATTTCGTCATCAAGATCCAGGGCGGTGACGGCGGACAATTGATGAACACCCGCATGCACGGCTCCGAAGACGCCCTGGCCGAGATTCCTTGCCGCAAGGTCGCCGGCCGGCCGAATTCACGGGTGCTGATCGGTGGCCTCGGCATGGGGTTCACCCTCGCTTCGGCGCTCAAGCACTTGGGCAAGACCGCTGAAGTGGTGGTCGCCGAACTGGTGCCAGGGGTGGTCGAGTGGAACCACGGGCCGCTGGGCGAGAAGTCCGGGCGACCGCTGCTCGACCCGCGCACGGTGATCCGCATGGATGACGTGGCCAAGGTCCTGCAGGCCGAGCCGCAAGGTTTCGACGCGATCATGCTCGACGTCGATAACGGCCCCGAAGGCCTGACCCAGAAAGCCAACAGCTGGCTGTACTCGGCCGGCGGCCTGAGCGCCTGCGCCAAGGCCCTGCGCCCCAAAGGCGTGCTCGCGGTGTGGTCGGCCAGCGCTGACCGGCAATTTTCCGACAAATTGAAAAAAGCCGGCTTCAAGTCCGAAGAAGTGCAAGTCTTCGCCCACGGCAACAAAGGCACCCGACACACGATCTGGATTGCCGAGAAGCTCAAGGGCTGAGCTAAACTTGCCTCATAACCTCATTAGTCTTTTTTACAAAGGTGAACCCATGAGTTCGTCAACGCCTCCCTCCAACACGGCCAAACTGGACCGCATCCTCGCCGACGCCCAGCGCGACCGTGAAATGGGTTACCGCGACAAGGCCCTGAAGATGTACCCGCACGTCTGCGGACGCTGTGCCCGCGAGTTCTCCGGCAAGCGCCTGAGCGAGCTGACCGTGCACCACCGCGACCACAACCACGACAATAACCCGCAGGACGGCTCCAACTGGGAGCTGCTGTGCCTGTACTGCCACGACAACGAACACTCGCGCTACACCGACCAGCAGTACTTCGGCGACGGCTCGCTGAGCACGCCGAAAATCGCCAAGGCAACGCATAACCCGTTCGCCGCGTTGGCCGGGTTGATGAAAAAAGACGACTGACGTGCAAAGTCCCGAACGTCATCGGATTTTTTCAAACTCGGTACCTACCGCAAGCTGCTTGTATTCAACATGAAACTTTCATCAGAAAGTCTGGCAACTTTTATTGGCAAAATTGGACACCCGGTAATGATCTTTTCATTAGGTAACCGAAATGTCCCGTATTTTGACGATAGAAGACGATGCCGTGACGGCCAGGGAAATTGCAACCGAGCTGCAAAGCCACGGATTTGAAGTGGATTGGGTGGACAATGGCCGTGAAGGCCTGGTGAGTGCCGTCAGTGGCAATTACGACCTGATCACGCTCGACCGCATGCTCCCCGAGCTTGATGGCCTGGCCATTGTCACCACGCTGCGTGCCATCGGCGTGGTGACGCCGATTCTGATGATCAGTGCCCTCTCCGATATTGACGAACGCGTACGCGGCCTGCGCGCAGGTGGCGACGATTACCTGTCCAAGCCGTTCGCCACCGATGAGATGGCAGCGCGTGTCGAAGTGCTGCTACGGCGTAAAAGCCCGGTCGGAAAGTTCGAAACCACCCTCAAAGTCGCCGACCTGGAACTCAATCTGATCAGCCACGAAGCCAATCGTGCCGGTCAGCCGCTGAGTCTGCTGCCTACCGAGTACAAACTGCTCGAATTCATGATGCGCAATCCGGGACAAGTTCTCTCGCGGATGATGATTTTCGAAGAAGTATGGGGTTATCACTTCGACCCGGGAACCAACCTGATCGACGTGCATATCGGGCGCCTGCGCAAGAAGATCGATCCTCCCGGCCTGACGCCCCTGATCCGGACGATGCGAGGCTCGGGCTATGTCATTGCTGACCCCCTCTAAAGGCTGGAGCTCTTCGACCAGTCGCTTGCTGGCGCTCTACAGTACGTTGTTCGTGATCTGGAGCGGTGTCCTGATGGGCGGACTCTATTACGAAGTTTCCGGCTACATGAACCGTCTGGCCAAACACTCGTTGATGCAGCGCCAACACCTGCTCTCGCGTTTTCAAGGCGATCAACTGATCGAAGCGCTGACCACCAGCATGCAGTTCGATATGCCGAACGTGGATGCCTTTGGGGTATTCGACAGGCAAAAAAAACCGCTGAACGGTGCGATCCGGAAAATCCCTGCACAACTGCCGCTGGACGGTCATATTCACGAATTGAACAGTTGCGTAGATTCCGACGATCCGGCGCTGCCGCAGTCCAGTTGTTATGCCATCGCAACCCACATCCAGAATGACCGGTGGCTGGTACTGGTTCGGGATAACGGTTCATTACTCGCCGTCACCCTGATCATTTGGCATGCGCTGCTCTGGGGTATTTCCTTGACCATCATTCCCGGTATCGCGGCCTGGCAACTGTTGCGCCGCCGCCCACTGCAGCGGATTCGAGCGATTCAGGCCAGTGCGCAATCCATTGTCGCCGGCAAACTGACCCAGCGCCTGCCGCTGTCGGATCGACGCGACGAACTGGATATGCTCGCGGCTATCGCCAATGCCATGCTGGAACGCATCGAGCGGTTGCTGAATGAAGTCAAAGGTACATGCGACAACATTGCGCATGACTTGCGCACCCCCCTCACCCATATACGGACACAGCTCTACCGTATTCAACAACAAGCCAGTGAAGGTTCGCCGCAAGCCTTGCACATGAACAAGGTCATTGCCGAAGCCGATACGTTGATGGCGCGTTTTCGCGGCCTGCTGCGCATCTCTGAACTGGAAGATCATCAGCGTCGCTCCGCGTTCATCCAGTTCGATCCAATGACGTTGTTGAAGGAGGTTCATGACTTCTATTCGCCGCTTGCCGAGGAGCGCCAACTCACCCTGCTGTTGCAGCTACCGCAATCGCTGCCGTCCCTGGACGGCGACCGGGCACTGCTGTTCGAAGCGCTGGCCAACCTGCTGAGCAATGCGATCAAGTTCACACCGCACGGCGGTGAGGTCATCCTCAAGGCCGTCAGTCATGACGGCAGCACACGGATCGAAGTGTTGGACTCCGGCCCGGGAATTCCTCCCGCTGAACGAGAGGCGGTATTCCAGCGGTTCTATCGCTGCGACAGCACTCACCAGCAGAACGGCTTCGGACTGGGGCTATCGATTGTTGCAGCGATCATCGATCTGCACGGGTTCAGACTGAAGGTCGGAACCCGTGAGCATGGAGGCGCGCGGCTGATTCTGGATTGTCATTCCGGTTAGATCCGGTTCGGGCAAAGCCTTAGTGTGCCGACCTGTCCAGTTTCAGTAGCGCACGACGGCCCCCTGGAAGGGTTTACCCCGGCATGCATCTAAAGTCGCCAGTCTGCGCGACTTGCTGACCGTGGGAGTCCTCCAGACGTGCACTGACTTCCTGCCCCAGGCTCGACTCCACCAGTGTGTAGTGTTCGCCCGCCTTGAATTGGTTGTAGCGGACCTCGCCTTGGCAGTCCTGCTGGTTCGAGTCACCACTAGGGATCTCGAACAGCGTCACGGCCAGATCATGAGCACCGGGGGTCACTTCGAAAAAGCGTCCGTCATCGATACGTTTGCCATCCACCCGTTCTGCCAACATGTCATTGGGCGCCTCATCCCGAAGCCCGATCCAGGCCATGCCCGGATCAGGTTTTGGCATCGGACCGGCACAGGCGGACAACAGACAGGCCACGCTCAGGCCAGGAATCAGCAGCAGTTGTTTAAGTGTCATCGAATGACTCTCTCTCATGTAAAAAACACAGACCCCGGCATGCCTGCAGGTCAATCAGCAATCGTTGGAAAGCTGGCCTACAAACACTTGAAGCGGTCGCTTTGCGCGACTTGCTTGCCGTGGGAATCGACCAGGCGGGCGCTGGCGGACTGCCCCTCGCTCGACGTATTTATCTGGTAATGCTCACCTGCCTGAAAGCCGCTGTATTGAAGATGCCCCATGCAAGTGGGCTCAACCGAGTTGCCATCTGCCCCGGTCAGCAGCGTCATCTGCAGACGATGAGCGCCAGGCTTGACCTCGAAATAGCGACCATCGTCGACTCGCCGGCCATCAACCCGATCCGCCAGCAAACTGCTGCTCGAGGGTTGTTGCAGAGCAATCCAGGCATCGCTCGGATCGGACTTGGGGACCGGCCCCGCACAGGCAGACAACAGGCAGGCCAGGCCAAGACCTGGAATCAGTAACAGGGGTTTGAATGTCATTGAAAAAAACCTCGCAAATGACAGCCGATGTCGTCGTCAGGGTTGAAAGCAGCCCATCGGCTTGAGCATCAGAGTGACGAGACAGGCAGGTGCAGACAAATGAATCCAGGTGAAAGGATTTTCAGGAAATCGGTAAAAATTTCTTCATCCCTATGAAGGCAAATTGTTAGTTTGCAACCGCAAGACTGCCGAGGATTGCAACTCAACTCCTCGGAGGTTTACGGCATGCTCGGGCTGGTAAAGACTGCACTGCTAAAGCCCTACACGTTTATCGTGCTGGCAATTTTCATCTGCATCATCGGGCCCATGGCGGCGCTGCGCACACCGACCGATGTCTTCCCTGACATCGGCATTCCGGTGATTGCAGTGGTCTGGCAATACAACGGACTGGCCCCGCAGGATATGGCCGGACGGGTGATCTATACCTATGAGCGCTCCCTGAGCACCACGGTCAACGACATCGAACATATCGAGTCGCAATCGCTGCCGGGCATGGGCATCGTCAAGATTTTCTTCCAGCCAGGCGTCGATATCCGTACCGCCAATGCCCAGGTTACGGCGGTGTCACAGACAGTCCTGAAACAGATGCCCCCGGGGATTACCCCGCCGCTGGTCCTGAACTACAGCGCCTCCACGGTGCCAATCCTGCAGATGGCGTTCTCCAGCCCGACCCTGTCGGAAGCGAAAATTCGCGACCTGGTGCAGAACAGTATCCGCCTGCCACTGACTTCGGTCCCGGGCCTGGCGATCCCCACCCCCATGGGCGGCAAACAGCGCCAGATCACCCTCGACCTCGACCCTCAGGCGCTGGCCGCCAAGGGGCTCTCGGCCCAGGATGTGGGTAACGCGTTGGCGGCTCAAAACCAGATCATCCCGGTGGGCACCGCCAAGCTCGGCCCCAACGAATACACAGTGCTGCTGAACAACAGCCCGCAAGCCATCGACGAACTCAACGACCTGCCGATCAAGACGGTCGACGGCGCGCTGATCACCATCGGCCAGGTGGCCCACGTGCGTGACGGCTCACCGCCACAGACCAATATCGTGCGAGTCGACGGCCGACGCGCCGTGCTGATGCCGGCCTTGAAGAACGGCAACATCTCCACCCTGTCGATCATCGACGGCATTCGCCAGATGCTGCCGCGCATCAATGAAACCCTGCCGCCATCGCTCAAGACCTCGTTGCTGGGCGACGCTTCAGTGTTCGTCAAACAATCGGTGGGCAGCGTAGCCCGGGAAGGCATCATCGCCGCCTTGCTGACCAGCGCGATGATTCTGCTGTTTCTCGGCAGCTGGCGTTCGACCCTGATCATCGCTGCCTCGATTCCGCTGGCGGTACTGTCGGCCATCGCCCTGCTGGCCGCCAGTGGCCAGACCCTGAACGTCATGACCCTTGGAGGGCTGGCGTTGGCGGTGGGGATTCTGGTGGACGATGCCACGGTGACCATCGAGAACATCAACTGGCATCTGGAACAAGGCAAGGCGGTGAAGACCGCCATCCTCGACGGTGCGAAACAGATTGTCGGTCCGGCCTTCGTGTCGCTGCTGTGTATCTGCATCGTGTTCGTGCCGATGTTCCTGCTCCAGGGCATCGCCGGATACCTGTTCCGGCCGATGGCCCTGGCGGTGATCTTCGCCATGGCCAGTTCGTTCATCCTCTCGCGGACGCTGGTGCCGACCCTGGCGATGTTCCTGCTCAAACCCCACGTGCCCGAGCAAGGTCCGGGGCATCACCCGGAAGATGAATTCATCAATCATCATGAGGGAGAACATCACCACACGCCTCGGCATCCGTTGCTGCAAGCGCTGCTGAATTTCCAGCAGGGGTTCGAACAGCGATTTTCCAACCTGCGAGACACCTACTACGGACTGCTGGAACTGGCTCTGGAATACCGCAAGCGATTCCTGCTGGGGTTTCTGGCCTGTGTCCTGGCTTCCTTTGCGCTGCTACCGAGCCTGGGCCAGGACTTTTTCCCGGCCACCGACGCCGGTGCGCTGTCCTTGCACGTGCGTTTGCCGCTGGGCACGCGGATCGAGGAAAGCGCTGCGGCCTTCGACCGGATCGAAGCACGCATTCGCGAGATCATTCCGGCCGAGCAACTGGACACGATCGTCGACAATATCGGTATCCCGCTGAGCGGCATCGACATGGCCTACAGCAACAGCGGCACCATCGGTCCCCAGGACGGTGACATTCAAGTAACCCTCAAAACGGAACACAGCCCCACCGCCGACTACGTGAGGCGGCTGCGCGAGGCCTTGCCCGAAAGCTTCCCCGGCAGCCATTTCGCTTTTCTGCCGGCGGACATCAGCAGCCAGATCCTCAACTTCGGCGCACCGGCGCCGCTGGACGTGAAAATCTCCGGCCCCAATAGCGATGCCAACCGGGCCTATGCGGTGGAACTGGAGCGACGCCTGCAACATGTGGCCGGTATTGCCGACCTGCGAATCCAGCAGTCCACCGGTTATCCGTCACTGCAAGTCAAGGTCGACCGACTGCGGGCCAATGGCCTGGGCATCACCGAACGAGACGTGACCAACAGCATGGTCGCCTCGCTGGCCGGCAGCTCCCAGGTCGCGCCGACCTTCTGGCTAAACCCGGCCAACGGCGTGTCGTATGGAGTGGTCGCGGCCACCCCGCAATATCGCCTGGACAGCCTGCCATCGCTGGAAGCCTTGCCGGTCACCGGCAGTGACGGTCGCTCGCAGATCCTCGGCGGCCTGGCGAGCATTTCCCGGGTGCAGAGCGAGGCGGTCGTCAGCCACTACAACGTCATGCCGACCCTGGATCTGTACGCCAACGTGCAGGGCCGTGACCTCGGCGGCGTGGCCAAGGACATCCAGAAAGTTTTGGATGACACCGCCTCCTTGCGACCCAAGGGTTCGGTGATCAGCCTGCACGGGCAGATCGACGCGCTGCATGAAGCCTTCAGTGGGCTGAGCTTCGGCTTGCTGGGTGCGGTGGTGCTGATTTATCTGCTGATCGTGGTCAACTTTCAGTCCTGGGTCGATCCGTTCGTGATCATCACCGCCCTGCCCGCGGCGCTCGCCGGGATTGTCTGGATGCTCTTTCTCAGTGGCACCTCGTTATCGGTGCCGGCACTGACCGGGGCAATCCTTTGCATGGGGGTGGCTACCGCTAACTCGATTCTGGTCGTCAGCTTCTGTCGCGAACGCCTGGCGGAACACGGCGATGCCCTCAAGGCTGCGCTGGAAGGCGGCTACACGCGCTTTCGCCCGGTGTGCATGACGGCCCTGGCGATGATCATCGGCATGCTGCCGCTAGCCCTGTCCGAAGAACAGAACGCGCCACTGGGCCGCGCCGTCATCGGCGGCCTGATCCTCGCGACCACTGCCACTCTACTGTTCGTTCCGGTGGTGTTCAGCCTGGTCCACGGACGTCAATCTCGCACTATTGCTGAAGAAAACCTTGCTGGAGAAAGCTCTCATGTCGCCTGATCAAAAACCTTCGCGCAAACGCCTGATGCTGGCGGGTATCGGAGGCCTGACCCTGGCCGCGCTGCTGGTCGCCAACGGCCTGGCTGCCCACACCCGCCATGAAAAAGCCGTTGCCGCCTGGACCGAAACGGCGGCCATGCCCTTAGTCAGCGTGTTCCAGCCGCAACAGAACGTGCATGGCGACAGCCTGCGTCTGCCGGCGCATCTGGAAGCCTGGAGCAAGGCACCGATTCATGCCCGGGTCAGCGGCTACCTCAAGGACTGGAAAACCGACATTGGCACTCAGGTCAAAGCCGGGCAGATCCTCGGAGAAATCGACAGCCCGGACCTCGATCAACAAGTCGCACAGACCCATGCGCGGCTGATCCAGGAGCAGGCCAACGCACGCCTCGCCGAAACCACTGCAACCCGCTGGCAAAACCTGCTGGCGACGCATTCGGTGTCGCGTCAGGAAGCTGATGAAAAACGCTCCAATGCAGCAGCAGCCAGGGCCAACGCTCAGGCAGCCGCCGCCGATTACGCCCGGCTCTCGGCGCTGGAAGACTACAAAACCATTCGCGCTCCGTTCGCCGGGACCATCACCGCCCGCAACACTGACATCGGCCAGTTGATCAAGGCTGACAGCGACAGCGATCCGGAGCTGTTCGACATCGCCGACACCCATCAGCTGCGCCTCTATGTGCCGGTGCCGCAGAACTACGCCAGCGTGATCCGTCCCGGCATGCAAGCCGAATTGATTGTGCCGGAACACCCCGGCCAGCACTTCAGCGCCAGGCTGATCGGTGACTCCACCGCCGTCGACCGCCGCTCCGGGACCTTGCTCGCACAGTTTGTCGCCGACAATCCGGACGGGGCGTTGCTGCCCGGCGATTATGCCGAAGCCACTCTGCAGATTCCGGCCGACACCCATGGCGTGAGCATTCCCGCCAGCTCGCTGATCTTCCGCGCCCAAGGCACTCAAGTGGCAGTACTCGACCCGGATAACCATGTGCACCTGCGCGAGATTCATATCGGCCTGGACCTGGGCGAGCGCCTGGTCATCGACCAGGGCTTGAAGCCTGCCGACCGCGTCGTCGACAACCCGCCGGATGCGTTGCGTGAAGGCGATTCCGTACAACTGGCCGACGCTGGGGGTTCTCATGCGCCCAAGGCTTGAGCCTCTCGCCGCAGTGCTGGCCATGGCGCTGGCCCTGCAGGGCTGTTCACTGGCGCCGACCTATAAGGCGCCGCCGATCGACTTGCCCGCGCAATACCGCGAACAGACCAGCGACGGTCCCTGGCACATGGCCAAACCCGCCGAACAGCTGTCTTCGCAATGGTGGCAGTTGTACCAGGACCCGCGTCTGGACAACCTGCAACAGCAGCTGCTCAAGGCCAACCCGGACCTGGCGGCAGCCCTCGCGCACTTTGATGCGGCGCAGGCTTATGCCGGCCAACTGCATGCCGGGCTGTTCCCACAGGTCACCGCCAGCGCGCAGCCGCTGCGCCAGCGCCAGTCGGACAACCGACCATTACGCGGGGCCAGCCAACCGTCGGTGTACAACAGCGATACCGCAGGCTTTGCACTGAGCTTCGATCTCGACCTGTGGGGGCGGATTCGCAACCAGGTGGCCGCAGGCGATGCCCAGGCCCAAGCCTCTGCCGACGACCTCGCCGCCGCTCGTTTGAGCCTGCAACGTCAACTGGCAACGCTGTATGTCCAGCTCAATGGCCTCGATGCCCAAGGCAAGATCCTCGCCAGTTCTCTCGATGATTACGGCCAGGCATTGCAACTGACCCGTGACCGCTATCAGGGAGAAATCGCCTCGGAACTCGATCTGACCCGAGCCCAGAGCCAACTGGCCGAGGCCAAGGCACAACTGGACGATGTCCGCGCGCAACGCAATCTGACCGAACATGCGATCGGTGAGCTGGTTGGCCAACCGGCCAGTGATTTCCATCTGGACGCAAACAGCCAGGCCCTGAGTCTGCCATCGATACCCGGCGCGCTTCCGAGCACCTTGTTGCAACGGCGCCCGGACGTCGCAGCAGCCGAGCGAAGAGTCTTTGCCGCCAACGCCAGCATTGGTGTCGCCCGAGCGGCCTGGTACCCGGACTTCAGCCTGACGGGGCTGCTCGGAGGGCAAACCGCCGGCAGCGGCAATCTGCTGGCTGCCGGCAACCGCTATTGGGCGCTTGGGCCGTTGGTCAATCTGCCGATTTTCGACGGCGGTCGCCTGGATGCCAACGAGCGTCAGGCCAAGGCCGAATTTGAAGAAGCGGCCGCCCATTACCGCAGTCAGGTGTTGCGAGCGGTACGCGAAGTCGAAGACAACCTCGCGCAAATGCGTGACCTGCAGCGTGAGGCGGAGGATGAGCAGGCAGCCGTACATGCCGCGCAAACGACTCAGACCTTGGCCATGAACAGCTATGAAGCCGGAGCCGTGAACTATCTGGACGTAGTGACCGCACAAACCTCTGCCCTGCAGGCACAACGACGTTTGCAGGATCTGCAGACCCGGCAGTTGCAGGCGAGCGTTGGATTGGTCGTGGCGTTGGGTGGCGGTTGGAGCAACGGCAGCTGACCGACAGTCGAGATTGACGCTGTATGCACCGGCCCTATCGCGAGCAAACTCGCGAGAGCCATTGCCCACGCACCGCCAATCTCGAAACTGACCGTTCCCACCCAATCCCCGTATAATCGCGGTTTTTCTCGAAGGGCACCCCGCTCGTGGCAAACAAACGGTACAGCTGCATCGGTTTGTATAACCCCAAATCACCGGAGAACGTCGGTTCGGTGATGCGCGCCGCCGGCTGTTACGGCGTGGCGTCGGTGTTCTACACCGGCAAGCGTTATGAACGCGCCCGTGACTTTGTCACCGACACCAAGAAAATCCACCACGACATTCCGCTGATCGGCATCGACGACCTGAAGAAAATCCTCCCGCTGGGCTGCGTCCCGGTGGCGGTCGAGCTGGTCGATGGCGCCCGTTCGTTGCCCGAGTACACCCACCCGGACCGTGCGCTGTACATCTTCGGGCCGGAAGACGGTTCGCTCGATAAAGAGATTCGCGAGTGGTGCGAAGACGTGGTCTACATTCCGACCACCGGCTGCATGAATCTGGCCGCCACCGTCAACGTGGTGCTTTACGACCGTATGGCCAAGGGCAATAACACCCGTTCCGGTCCAAAATTTCGCTGATACGCTGAGCGCGGCATGGAGCAAGGCGGCCGACTGCACAGTCAGCTGTATAGCCATTGCCCCTGAGGAGACAGATCATGAGCGACATCAAACGCGTAGAACCCACGCCGTTCCAGACGCAGCCAACGCAAAACGTCCAGGGCTGGGAACGCATCGTGAGCACGGCCGGCGGTGTAGTGATGGTCGGCAAAGGCCTGCGCCGTGGTGGCGTGTTCGGGCTGATCGAGGTGGCGCTCGGCGGTGTAGCCCTGGCCCGCGGTATCACCGGTCACAGTTCGGCAAAAAGTTTCTTCGAAAAAAGTCGTCAGGACCTGAACAACATTCGTTCGAAAATCGAACGGGCCGGCGCAGAGCTCAAAACCCTGAAAACCAATGCCGAGGCGGCAACCCGTACCGCGACGGTGACGGGCAATGATTCGCTGAAGTCGCCCAAGGCCGGGGTTTGAGAAACACTGCAAAACCCTGTGGCGAGGGAGCTTGCTCCCGCCGGCCGGTCCGCGCTCGGGCGAAGCAGTCGTAAATTCGACTTACACGGTTTATCTGTAAACCGCGTTTACCGCATTCAGGACCGCTTCGCGCTCCAGCGGGAGCAAGCTCCCTCGCCACAATTGCGCTTGACTCAAGTTATCTGAGCAACTCGGTGTCCAGCACTTTCGACGGCTCACCGATAATGCTCTCGGCCAGCACCACAAACTCTTTGGTACTCACCCGCCCGAGGTCCATGGCGCCGCGCAACATGTCGTCCAACGAACGCTTGTTACGGGTTTTCAGGCGAATTTCGCGGTCCAGTTCCTGCAACAGCAACACCGCTTTGGCGAGCTGTGCCGTGCTGAGCTGATCGCCGCGCAGGGTGCTGACATGATGGCTGGCCTTGGTCATTTTATCTTCCAGCACCTGATAACGATCATCGCTCATGCCGCCGGCACGGCGCAGCAGTTCAATCGCGTAGTACTCGGCAAAGCCTTCATTGATCCAGTCACTGCGATCACTGTCCTTGATTCGCCCCAATACCTGGGCCAACTCACGGAGCAACGGGCTGCTGCCGCTTTCGCTGACCAACGGCAAATGACTGTGCAGATAAATCGATTCGTGCCCGGCCAGGCTGCCGCGCCACATCGGGTCGGCGGCCCCCACAATCAGCAGCTTGCCGGGATGACGCGGATACAGCGCCTGCACTTGCGGCCAGACGAAGGTCAGCAGCGTCAACACGTCCATCCGGTGCATGCCCTGCCCTTGCGGCGAGGCGACCGTGACTTCGGTTTCGCCCAGGCGTGTGCGACGACTGCCCAGGTTGCCGGCGAGCATCCAGCCCGTAGGCCGGTCGAGCCGTCGAGCAACGTTGTCGATGCGAAAGCGGTTCTTGCCGACCCGCGGCCAGGAAGTCTCGACGCTTTTCCAGCCTTCCGGCAATTCGAACTCGAGACGCGATACCAGCTCGACACCGTCCTGCTGATCCAGGCGCGCCGCCGGGACCAGGTCGTCGCCACGCATCAACGCCCAATTGGGCGTCATGCGGGTATCGAAACTGGAATTCTTGAAGGTGTGACTGATGCGTACCCGGTAGGTCAGGCTGGCCTTGTCAGCGCCCGGATGCCAGACGCCACGCGCTGCGTTGCCCGGCATGAGTTGCCACTGACCATCGGCCTTGAAGTCGCTGTACTGGCTGCCATCGCCCAGATCAAAATCCAGGCTGTGCACCGCCGAGCCACGTGCCAGGGTCAAGCGCACTTCAGCCTGATCGCTTTGCGGCAATAATCGTACGTGGTAATCGAGATCGACTTTTTTTGCCGCCCATACCGGTGAACTCAGCACCAGCAACGACAAAACCATCGGCAGCTTCAACCCAACAGCCATACACACTCCTTCGTGACTTGCTCGTACTACGACAGGTGCTTAACCCGCCCGAAAAATCAGATGATCTTCCCAATCATCCTCAGCCACGCTGCCTTCGGCGAGCATACGCCCGGACTGGGAAATGCGCTCGTGGTGCACGGCATCCCGGTCGCCGCAAACCAGGTGATGCCAAAGCGGCAAGTCCTTGCCCTCGCTGACCAAACGGTAACCGCAGGTCGGCGGCAGCCACTTGAACTGATCGGCCTTGCCCGGCGTGAGCTGGATACAGTCCGGTACCGAGTCGCGACGGTTCGCGTAGTCGGTGCACTGGCAGGTTTTCAGGTCCAGCAGTTTGCAGGCGATGCGCGTGTAGTAGACGCTGTTGTCTTCTTCGTCCTCAAGCTTTTGCAGGCAGCACAGGCCACACCCGTCGCACAACGACTCCCACTCCTCTTGATCGAGTTGTTCGAGGGTTTTGCGTATCCAGAAAGGTTCGACTTTGGCGGCCATGGCTCAAGCATCAACATCAGGTGGTGAAAAGGCCGCCAGTCTAGTGCCCCCGCCCCTGCGGGCCAAGTGCTGGCGACTGCCGGTAGAACAGAACTTGTCAGTTATGCCGCCACGAAGTAGCTTTGCGAGTCGCAACGACCCATGCCAAGGTGCCATAAACGCTCTACCGCGTTGCATTCAGGGCAATTGCCCCGGGTCTGAAAAACCTCACTGCCCAGCTCCACTGCGCGCGTCGGTTTTTACTCAACTTTTCCTTCATAAATGTAGTCAGGAAACTCGTCCATGAGCGCTAATCCCCGCGTTGCCGAATATGCCATTCACCCACAGTTCACTGATCGCTGGTCGCCGCGCGCCTTCACCGGTGAAAGTATCCCTGAAGAAACCCTGCTGAGCTTTTTCGAAGCGGCTCGCTGGGCACCGTCGGCCTACAACTCGCAGCCATGGCGTTTTCTCTACGCGCGCCGCGATACGCCGAACTGGGAGCGTTACCTGGGTCTGCTGAACGAGTTCAACCGCAGCTGGGCGCAACACGCCTCGGCCCTGGTGATCGTGATCTCGAAAACCACCTTCACCGCGCCAGGCGCCACTGAAGAAACTGCCGCGCTGTGGCACACCTTCGACACCGGCTCCGCCTGGGGCCATTTGGCCCTGCAAGCCTCTATCAGCGGCTGGCACACCCACGGCATGGCCGGTTTCGATCAGGAACTGACCCGCAAGGAGCTGAATATTCCTGAAGGCTACGCGCTGCACGCGGCAGTCGCGATTGGCAAGCTGGGTGACAAGGCGACGCTCGCCGATTACCTGCAGGCCCGGGAAGTCCCAAGCCCGCGTCGCCCGCTGAGCGAGCTGGCGGCTGAAGGCGACTTCACCCTCTGAGGCTGAAATCACACCTGTGGCGAGGGGGCTTGCCCCCGTTCGACCGCGAAGCGGTCGTAAACCCGAGAATGCGTTCTGTCTGACAAAACGCAATTACCGGTTATGGGGCTGCTTCGCAACCCAACGGGGGCAAGCCCCCTCGCCACATTGAAACTCGATACGACTAATAACCCCGTGTGAAATCCACTTCGCCGCGCAACGCTTCGCCCGCCTGAAACGCCCGCAGATTCTCGACAAACAGCTGCACCATCATTGGCGGTGAGGTAGGTGCCGAGCTGTGGCCGGTCAGCAGCAAGCCCCAGGCGGTCCAGAATGGATGGCGCTGCGGCAACGGTTCCTGACGGCAGACGTCGATCACCGCCCCCGCCAGATGCCCTTCCTTCAGGGCCTCCACCAGGTCCGCATCGACCACCGCCACGCCACGCCCGACGTTGATGAACAAACCGGTCGACTTGAACTGCTTGAACAACGCGGCGTTGTACAGATCGTGAGTGTTCGGCGTATTCGGCAGCAGGTTGACCACATAATCGACTTCACCGACCAGACGCCCCAGATCCTCCAGCCCCGCGACCTCAATGAACGGCGCCTGCTCGCGCGGCGAACTGGCGATCCCGTACAGCTTGACGCCAAAAGGCACCAGGAACTGCGCCACGCTCTGACCGATGTCGCCAGTACCGACGATCAGCACCTTGCGCCCCGCCAGGCTCTGGCCCAGACGGTTGTCCCACTTGCGCTCGACCTGGCTGACCAGTCGCGCCAGCACTTCGCGCTCATGGCCAAGCATGTAGGTCAGCACATATTCAGCCATCATCTGACCGAAAATCCCGACCGCACGGGTCAGCCGATAGTGGCGTGGCAAGCCGTCGGCGAGCAACGGTGTAATACCGGCCCAGGTCGATTGCAGCCACTGAGGCTCATGACCTTGACGCAACAGCGTCGCCAACAGGTCCGGCTGGCCGAGCCATACCGGGCAGTCGGCGGCCATGCTGGCCAGTTCAGCGGAGTCGCCGCTGGTCAGTACCTGCAGTTCAGGCGCGGCCTGTCGCAACAATTGGGCATATACAGCGTGGTCGTGTTCGGCAATCAGAACGCGCATGGTTCAAACCTTCAAAAACAGTGCACAAGGCCGCCGAAGGAGTGTTTCTCCCTCGCTCGCGGCCCTCGCCAAAATTATCAATTCCATTGTTTCCAGAGGCTCTGGACAGAGCCTCTACAGATATCCGTCAAACCGGATCATTACGTCGTAGCAGCTCTTCCGGCAAGTGTTCGATGTACTCGTCTTCAGCCGGCGGCATTTGCAGGTGATAGCCCTGCTTGTCGAGGTTTTCCAGGACCACCGTGATGTCTTCGCGCGAGAGCTTGCGCTCGGGGGTCAACACCAGGTCAAAGGCGTGATGTGGTTTACCGAACGCCAGCAGCAGGTTTTCCGGGACGCGCTCCAGTGCATCGCTTTTGAGCACATAGAGGTACATCTCGTTTTTCTTCAGGCTTCGGTAGATCGAGCAAATACGTTTCAAGGCTGTTCTCCGGCAGTGGCCAGGCAGTCGAGCAGGGCCTGGCCCATCAATTCGCGGCGCCAGCCACGCAGCGAATCAGGCAATTGGTAAGGGCCCTCGGGGAAGCCGCTCTTGAGCAAGGCTTCGAGGGTTTTCTTGCGCAGCATCAGTTCCGGGGCAATGTTCAAGCGCTCAGCTTCGGCCTGACCGAGCGCCCGCAGCCGCTTGACCAGTGCCGCGGCTTCCACCGGCAAGGGCTCCGGCACCGCTGGCGGCCACTGGTCCGGCGGGACACTGCCGGCCTGCTTGATCAAGCCCAGCAGGAACTCACCGTCCTGACGCACGGTGCGCGGGTGCATGTCTTCGATTTTCGCCAATGCCCCGAGATTGTCCGGCTGGGTGCGTGCCAGCGGCCACAACGAATGCTCGCGCACGATGCGGTTGCGCGGCAGGTCGCGGGCACGGGCCTCGTGCTCGCGCCAGGCGCAGAGTTCACGCAGCACGGCGAGTTGCGCGCGGGAAAGTTTCCAGGCCAGCTTGGCTTCGCGATACACCTCGTAAGGGTCGACTTCGCGGCGCAGGTTGGCCACCAGTTCGGCGCCATCTTCCAGGACCCAGGCGTACTTTTCGTCCGACAGCTTCGGCCGCAGATGTACGAAAACCTCCGCCAGATGCACGGCATCTTCGGCGGCGTAGCTGATCTGGGTTTCCGAGAGCGGACGTTGCAGCCAGTCAGAACGGGTCTCACCTTTGGGCAGGTCGATGCCGAGCACCTCCGACACCAGACGCGAGTAGCCCATGGAGAAACCCAGATTCAGGTAGGCAGCCGCCAGTTGCGTGTCGAACAATGGCGCCGGCAGGCTGCCGGTCAAGCGCAACAGGACTTCGAGGTCTTCGCTGCAGGCGTGCAGCACTTTGACCACTGCCGGGTTTTCCAGCAATTGGGCCAGCGGTTGCCAGTTGTCGATCGTCAACGGATCAATCAGGAAAGCCCGCTCGCCATCGCCAATCTGCAACAGGCCGGCGATCGGATAAAAGGTGTCGACCCGCATGAATTCGGTGTCGAGGGCGACGAACGGCAACTGCTGCCATTGGGCGCAAAACTGACCGAGGCTATCGTTGTCGCGAATCCAGTGAATATCGATGGCCACACGGCTCTCCCTTGAAGAATGGCGCGCAGTATATATCGGCCCCGGCGATTTCCGCGCACTGACTGAGCAAGCGCTTGAGCAAAACTCCCGCGGCTCGAGAAGAATAGGACAACTAGTCGGCTTTATGCAGCACGTAGACTCGCGGCAGGTCGCTGCCAGGCAGGGTGTCCAGGTACTTGAGCGTCTTGAAGCCCGCTTGCCGAAACTCTGCCTCAAGTTCGGCCTTGGTCGCCAGTTGATGCGCTTGTGCATCCTCGCCGAACCGCGCACGCAGCTTGAAATACCCGTCTCGCTGTACCGACACGATCAGCGCGTCGCGACTGACCCGGTGAAACTCACGCAGCATCGCCAGGCGATCTTCACTGTTTTCGATATGCTGAAACAACGGCATGCAAAAAATGCAATCCACGGAATTTTCCGGCAAACCGATGGTGAATGCCGAGCTCTGAAAGGTTTTGACCCGTTTGAGCAGCTCGGCCGGATGATGAGTCTGGGCGTGGTCGAGCATTTCCTGGGACGGGTCGGTGGCGAGAATCACCCGGTTGGTATGCTCGGCCAGCACCGGCCAGTTGCCCCCTGCCCCGCAGGCCACATCGAGAATCAGCCCCGGTTCGCCGGCCACCTTGAGTGCGCGCCGCACCAGTCGCTTGCCACGCCACTGCAAAAACCGCTGCACCAGCCCACGGGGATGCGGCTGGAGGCAGACTCGAGCGTGCTCCTGATCGTAGCGTCGAGCACATTCGTGCTCGACTGAGGAAGGGGGTTGCGCAGACATAACTGGCGACTCTTGATAAAGGAAACGACTTACTGGCGACAGGTTATCAAGTTGCGCGTGAAAAAAAGGTTTAATGACGATGCCGGGGCTAGCCTGCAGCTTTTGCTGCGCCGCACGCTGGTTTCACCCTTGCACCAGCGCACCCGGCCAACAAATACTGACGTCGACCTCCCCTCCTCCTCTGGCAACACTCAAGGACGACCCGATGAAAGCTCGTTTACTGCTCTGCTCCTTGCTCACGTTCAGCGTCCAGGCAATTGCCCAGAATGCACCTTCGCACCTGGACCAGGTGATTGAACGAGGTCATCTGAAGGTCTGTACCACCGGCGATTACAAGCCTTACACCTATCTGCGTGCAGAGGGCGGATACGAAGGGATCGATATCGCCATGGCCCAATCCCTGGCGAAAAGTCTGAACGTTGATGTGCAATGGGTCCCCACCACCTGGAAGAACCTGATGACGGACTTTCTGGCTGACCGTTGCGATATTGGCATGGGCGGCATTTCGGTTTCACTGGAGCGGCAGAAAAAGGCGGCTTTCAGCGACACGCTGGGCGTCGACGGAAAAATCCCGCTGGTGCGTTGCGAAGATAAACAACGCTATCAAACCGTCGAACAACTCAACCAGTCGTCCGTGCGGCTGATCGAGCCGGCAGGCGGTACCAACGAAGTGTTTGCCCGCACTCACCTGCCCAATGCCACGCTGACCCTGTTCCCGGACAACGTGACGATTTTCGAGCAATTACTGGAAAACAAGGCCGACGTGATGATCACCGACGCTTCCGAAGCGCGCTATCAGCAGAAGCAAAAACCCGGTTTGTGCGCGGTCAACCCCGAGCAGTACTTGCAGTACAGCGAGAAAGCCTACTTGCTGCCTCGTGATGACGTGGCCTGGAAAGCCTATGTGGATCAGTGGCTACACCTGAGCAAAGCCACGGGCGCCTATGATGCGGTGCTCGCCCAGTGGTTGGCGACCGCTCCCGGTCACTGAACACTGACCAGCACCCGGAATGCCTCACTCGCCGCGCTGCGATAAGCGCCCTTACGACTGAGCAACGCCACCGTGCGTTGTGGCAACGCTGGTTGCAGCGCCAGCGGGCGCAACCCCGGCAACGCATGGGTGATGGCTTCGGGGAGAATGGTCGCCAGGTGCCCGCGACGAACAATCTCGACAATCGCGCTGATGGAGTTGGCTTCGATGACGATGCGTGGCGCGATGCCTTGCTGTCGGCAATACAGGTCGATGTGCTGACGGGTTGCAAAGTCGCCGCTGAGCAACACCAGCGACTGCTGGCCCAGCGCCTGCGCGTCGAGTGCTTGTTGCCGGACAAACCCCGGATGCGCCTCACTGACGACCAGGCTCAAGGTTTCGGCAAACAGCGTCTGGCTGTCGATATCCGCCAAGTGACTGCCGGTGAACGCGATGCCGAGGTCCAGTCGGTCTTCGGCCAGCGCGGCCTCGATCTGGTCCTGGGTCATCTCCTCGACGCTCAGGGTGAGGCCCGGGTACAGGCTGTTGAAACGCGCCAGCAACGGGCCGATCAGGTAAGCGGTGAAGGTCGGCGTCATGGCCAGCCGCAACGAGCCGCGTGTCAGGTCCTGCACATCGTGCATCGCCCGTTTGGCCGCCTCCAGGTCTTGCAAGGCCAACCGCGCATAACGCACATACGCCTCGCCGGCATCGGTCAAACGCACCGTGCGCCCGGAACGATCGAACAACGGCGCACCGAGGACATCCTCGAGTTGCTTGATCTGCTGCGACAGCGTTGGCTGCGAGACATGCAATGCCTCGGCCGCCCGAGTGAAGTTGCGATGCTCGGCGACGGCGAGCAAGTAACGGATATGGCGTAACAGCATGCCGGCTCAACTATAGACATGGATTATGGATGGCATCATAAGCTGGTCCGCGACGCTATGGCTGGAAACAGTATTCGTGCGCCTTCCCTTGCGACTTTTTCCGGTAAGCCGAGCAGTATTTAATTTTTAAATACTGCACATGACTTTCTGATTTGCCGACGCCCGCCGCGCACCGCCTAATCCATACCTTGTCCTTCAAGGTATGGTTATGGAAAACGTTCGCGCCACCTCCCGCCCCGCTGTCTGGCTGATGATCGCCGTGATCCTCGTCGCCCTGAACCTGCGTCCGTCGATGGCCGCCGTCGGTCCGCTGTTGTCGGCCATTCGCGGTGATATTGCGTTGAGTTTCAGCCTGGCGTCGCTGCTGACCATGTTGCCGGTGATGGCGATGGGCTTGGCGATGTTCTTCGGCATGAGCGTCAGCCGGCGCCTGGGAGAACATCGAACAGTGGTGCTGTCGCTGCTGATCATTGGCTTGGCCACTGTCTCCCGGCTGTTCCTCGATTCGGCCGCCGAGCTGATCCTCAGTGCAGTCCTTGCCGGCATCGGCATTGCGCTGATCCAGGCCTTGATGCCGGCGCTGATCAAATCCCGCTTCAGCGACAACGTCTCGCTGTTCATGGGGCTTTACGTCACCTCGATCATGGGCGGCGCGGCCATCGCGGCATCGTTCGCGCCCTTGGTGATGACGCGTACCGGCAGCTGGCGTGTGGGCTTGGCGATCTGGGCGCTGTTGGCATTGCTCGCCCTGTTGCTCTGGTATGGCCAACGTCACGCCGTCCCCGCGACGCCTGCCGCAGTTCAACGCAAAGAAGCGTTTTTCAGCAATTCGCGCGCCTGGCTGCTGGCGATTTTCTTCGGCTTGGGCACTGCGTCCTACACCTGCGTGCTGGCCTGGCTGGCCCCGTACTACGTCGAGAAAGGCTGGAGCGAGCAGAACGCCGGCCTGCTGCTAGGCTTTTTGACGGCCATGGAGGTGATCTCTGGCTTGCTGACGCCGGCTATCGCCAACCGCAGCCGCGATAAACGACTGGTTCTGGTGGTGTTGCTGGGATTGATCATGGCCGGTTTCTGCGGACTGATCCTCAGCCCGCAACACCTGAGCCTGCTCTGGCCGTGTTTGCTGGGCCTGGGTATTGGCGGCTTGTTTCCCATGAGCCTGATTGTCTCGCTGGATCACCTGGACAATCCGCAGCGCGCCGGTGGGCTCACGGCATTCGTGCAAGGAATCGGCTATTTGATCGCCGGCTTGTCGCCACTGATTGCCGGGATGATTCGCGATCAACTGGGCAGTTTCGAATGGGCCTGGTGGTCACTGACGGCAGTGATGCTGTTGATGGTTCTGATGGTGTTGCGCTTTGACCCACGGCATTACGCCAAACACATTGATTGATCAGGGACACACCAATGAAACAGATCAGTTTCGCCTCCGCCAACGCGGGCATGTTGCTTTGGGCAGCGTTGGTTGCCGCCTCGTTTTTCGCCGCTGCCGAGGTCAGCCAATCCATCGATCCGATCCTGCTGACCGGCCTGCGGCTGCTGTTTTCGGCTTTGGCGTTTCTGCCGATGCTGCTGCTCAACGGCGGCACCGCGATCACCGCCAAAGGCCTTGTCAGTCATGCCTGGCTCGGGCTGTTGCTGGCCGTGTATTTCGGCTCGTTGTTTGAAGCGCTGCGCTACACCTCGGCGGTCAACACCGGAACCCTGTTTACCCTGGTGCCGTTGATGACGCTGTGCTTCGAGGCCTTCCTGATACCTGGCAACCGTTCGAAAAGCCGCCTGCTGCCGATGCTGATTGCGGCAGCCGGTGCGCTGCTGCTGATCCTCAAGGGCACAGGCCCCGGCGAAGTCCCTTCGCTCTACGCGGTGTCGGTGTTCGGGATTGGCTGCCTGGCGATGGCGCTCTATTCACCGTTGAGTCAGCGCTTCAAGGCGAACAGCCTGAAGGGTCGTGGGCCTGTGGTGATGACGTTCTGGAACATGCTCTTCGGCTCGCTGTTCCTGTTTGCGTTCAGCCTGGTCAATGGCGGCTGGCGGTCCGGCGCCCTGTTGTCCGCCCACGACCTGTTCTGGCTGGTCTACCTGGCGCTGTTCGCGACCCTGGCAACCTTCTGGTTGCTGCACCGGGCGATCGGGGTGATTGCACCGTCCACGGTCATTTCCTACGTCTACCTCAGCACGTTGTTCATCACCTTGTTCCATTGGTTCTGGCTGGCGCAGCAACCGCTGATGCTGGAAGTCGCAGGTGCCTTGCTGGTGGCCAGCGGGATGCTCGCGCTGGTGATGTCCAGCCGTCGCGCGCTTCCGGTAACCGCGTAAACACGGCGACTGAAGGCTGAAGGTGCTCACCCGCCTTCGGCCCGAATCAGACAGACGTCGCATTCGCAACAACTTCTGTCCCACACTTGTCCGTGAATAATCCTACGGGCCATTCTCCTAGGACGATCGTTCCGCTAGCATCACTCGCACACGTTTGCGCACAACTTGCGCAACGAGCGGAGTGAGATAGTACGGATGCTGAACAGTAACTTGCTTAGAAAGCTCGACATGCAGGACCTCATGGTGTTCATCGCCGTGTATGAGCAAAGCAGCGTCACCGGTGTGTCTGAAGCGCTGTTTGTCAGCCAGTCCACGGTGAGTTACTGCCTGAAGAAACTGCGCACCAGTTTCGAGGATGAATTGTTCATCAATACCCGCACCGGTATGCGTCCGACCTACAAGGCCGGCACCATGTACACACACGTGCAGAAGATTCTCGAAAGCATCAACCTGTGCCATGCCGGGGTTCAGGCATTCGACCCGACGCAGCAAGCCGTGACCTTCAATATCTGTGCGCCGGAATACTTTGAGCAACTGATCCTGCCGCGGCTATTGAAGAACTTCGATTTCGCCGACCTGCCGGTGATCGTCAATGTGCACAAACTCGAAACCGACATACCCGCCGAAGAGCTGCGCGATGGCAGCCTCGACCTGGTGATCGGCTTCGGCCCGAACTTTCATCGCAGCCACACTGACTTCAGATCCCAGGTGTTGCTTGAGGACGATCTGGTGTGCGTTTTCGATAAACGGGCGACGCCGCTGGAACCTCGCATCAGCCTCAAAGCCTACGTCGAGCGCCGACACGTGTTCCCCACGCCGTGGACGTCCACCACCAACATGGTCGACGGCTGGCTCGCCCAACAGGCGCACAAACGCCAGATCGTTGCACGCGCCAACAGCTACAGCGCTGCACTGAAGCTGATCACCGGGACTGACTTCATTCTGACCATGCCCCGGCGCATCCAGCACCTGCTGGCCAAAGACTCGGTCTTCAGCCATTGCGAGGCGCCGAACGGCGTACCAGGGTTCACCCTTGAGATGCAGTGGAGTCAAACCCACGAGCTGGACAGCGCCAACACCTGGCTTCGCGAGCAAGTGGTCAAGGCCTGCACAGAACAGGGTTTTATCTGAGGATCGGCGCGCAGGATATCAGTGACTGATGGCAGTCTTGGCGTAGGAATCGCGATCGATATCCAGAATCTCGACGCATAGCTGCACATCAACACTGGCAGGCCATTCGCAGAGATCCTGCACCACCGCCAACAGGCTCTCGGACAATTGCTTCTTGATCGCGGGCGAGCGCCCGCTCAGCAAGGCCAGTTTTACATGCACAAAAGCACGCTCACCCAACTCGGTTCCGACCCGGAATGCGCCGACCTGCACCGCACGGCTCTTGATATCGAACTCCTCGAACTGCCCAGACGCCACCAATGCGTTGTTCAAGCGCAACAACGCCACATCGGCATTGATGTTCGGCAGGTTGGCGGTGTATTCCATGTGCAGGTGAGGCATTGCGATGCTCCTTGAGGATTGAACGAAGGGCCGAAGATATACCATAGAGCGCCCCAGCCCTTCCACGCGAAAACACCTGGCGCGTCAATGCTCCTGCGCCGGTAGCGATTCACGCAGTACCCGCGTTTCCCACGCGGCTACCAGAATCATCACCGCGGTGGTCAGCCCTCCCAGAACCAACGCCGAAAACAGCTGATTCAGCGCCGCAGGCAAAAGCGCGAGCAGCAGCGCCAGGCCCGCCAGATGAGACAGCGGCGGCAAAATCCGATCGGCCATGACCCACTTGAACAACGCACACCCCAGCAAGAACAGCCAGGGCCCGGCGACAATCACGAGGATCCCGGCATCGCTCGCCTGTTCCGGATGCACCAGCACCAGCTCATCGGCCACCGCGCTGACGATGATTCCGGCAACGATCAACACATGCAGATAGGTGTAGGCAATCCGCGCCTGCCGCCCAGGGTCGCTGGAATGGGCGATCCGGTGGTGAGCGCGCTCGGCGCCGCTGTCGAAATACACCCACCACATGGCCACGCTACCCAGCACGGCAATCAAAAAACCCGCCAGCGCCTGCCAGTTCAGCACCAGATCGGCGAACGTTGCGCCAGTCACCAGCAACGACTCGCCCAGGGCAATGATCACGAACAGACCACAGCGCTCGGCCATGTGATTGCCCTCGACGTTCCAGTCGGCCAGCGTTGAACGGCCGAGCCCCGGCACCCAGAAGTACAACGACGGCGAGATCAGTTCGATCAGTAATGCCAGCGCCCAACAGGCCAGGCGCTGATCGCCTTCAAGCAGCGAGCCGCTGATCCAGAACACCCCGGACAGCACCATCCACGCCAGAATTCGCTGGAAGTTGCGGGTCATATTCAACGGCTCGCCACGCACCGCCCAGATCGCGAACAGCGTGCGGCCGACCTGCATGAAGACAAAGGCTGCGGCGAACATCACTCCATGCTCGGTAAAAGCCTTGGGAATCGACGACGACAGCAACAGGCCGGCGACCATCAAACCGAACAGGCCGAGGCGGATCGGCAACTTTTCGGGGTCGAGCCAGTTGGTCACCCAAGAGGTGAAGATCCATACCCACCACACCGCCACCATCATCAAGGCGACCTGCACCGCGCCACCTAGCGTCAGGTGCGCGAGCAAGGTGTGAGAAAGCTGGGTGACGGCGAACACGAACACCAGATCGAAAAACAGCTCGATCATGCCAACCTTGCCACTGTCTTGACTGCCGCGCCCACGCAACAGAGAACGGGAACTGCTCATGGGATGGATCTCCGGTCAGTCATCGGGAAAACACTGGCAGCAAAACAACACTATGTCGGGCAAGCAAGCCGCCGCCGGTTACCGTCCGAGCAATTTGTCGCTCTGTATCCCGGACACACCGCGCTCGCTCATGAAGGCTTCGAGCCGTGCACGCAGCCAACGTTCGGCGGGGTCGCTATCGACGTGGCTCAGCCAGACCATGGACAGGTCCAGGGTCGGCGTCTTGAACGGGAACGGTTCCATGAACAACTGACCCGAGGCGGCCATCGCCGCTGCCGCGTAGTCTGGCAGGCTGGCAATCAGGTCGGTCCCCGCGAGCAGGGCCGGCAAGGCACTGTATTGCGGCACCGAGAGCACCACCTGGCGCTTGCGACCGATCTCGGCCAGCCACTCATCGGCATAACCGCTGACATTGGCCGTATGCGAAACCAGCACATGCGGCCGCGAACAGTACTCGTCGAGGGTCAGCGGCGTATCGCAGGCATCGGCGCGCAGTATGCAGGGCTGAATGTGCCGCAACAGTTTGCGCTTGGCATTGGCCGGCAGGCCGCGGGTCTGGCTGATGCCGACCGTGATATCACCGGACGCGAGCAAGTCCGGGATCCGCCAGTAATCGACATGCTGAACCACGAACACCACTTGCGGTGCTTCCTGGCGCAATGCGCGCAACAGCGGTGGCAGCAGGCCGAATTCGACATCATCGGACAAACCGATGCGAAAGGTCATGGTGCTGCTGGCAGGTTCGAAGTGGTGGGTCAGGCTCAACGCCGAGGACAACGCATCCAGCGCCGGCGAGAGGTGTTGAATCAGTTCCTCGGCCCGCGCCGTTGGCTCCATGCGGTGGCCAACCCGGATAAACAGCGGATCGTTGAACATCGCCCGCAAACGGTTGAGTGCCGAGCTGATGGTCGGTTGCCCGAGAAACAGCTTCTCTGCCACTCGCGTCACGTTGCGTTCGAGCATCAGCGTCTCGAATACCACCATCAAATTGATGTCGGCCTTACGCAATTCATTGCGGTTCATCAGCTACTCCCGGCTCTCAATACTCGGGCCAGTTTAGAAAGGCCGGGGGGACGGCGTCTATCGACATGAGCGCTGCACGTGAACGAGAGGCTGCGACGGCTTACTGTACCGTCAGCGACTTCACTCCCAGGCCCATCACACGCTGATCTTCTCCAAGCCCCAATTGTTTTGGGCTGATTGCGTCGGGTAACTGCACATGAATACGCATCAGCGTGTCTCGGGCGATGGCTTCATGGATGGCCGCAGTCAGGGGGATTTCGATGCGATTGTCCTGAAGCCGGGTCAGACGTGTCGAACTGGCTTGTACACCGTTGATGGTAAAAACCACGTCCTGGCCAAGATGCATCGGCAGTACGAAGGCCAGCGCCTCGATCACGATGGAGTGAGCCTGAGGTGGAACCCGAAGCACGATCTCTGCCTCCTCTCCCTCGGACCATGTGCCCCAGGCTTCCGGGGTCGACCAGCCATGGGCCAGATGAGGGGTCTTGTAGTTGAACCGTTGTTGCTGCCCGAGTTTGATCAACGGCACTAACTGCATCGAACGTCCTTCGTCCACGACCGGGAGGCATTCAGCGCATTTTTTCCAGCCCGGCGCAAGCACCACCAGGCCGTCAATGCGGGCCAGCAGATCGGTGTCGCTGTTGACGCTTTTCACGGCGTCAAGCATGGCACTCTCGTCGAGGATATACAGCGAATCAGGGTCGAACTGCCCGCTCACAAGCATTTGCCCGGCTTTTTGCTGGGCATGCTCAAGCGCCGTAGAACTCATGCGCCCCAGATAAGCGGTATCGGTTTTCAGACCATGAGTAGACGCGTAGTAGGCTAACGCAAGCCAGGTCTGCGACTGGTTCTGCGGCAGTAAAGAACGAATATTCGCGTAGTGGGCGGCGGCGCTGGACCAGAACGGGTCATGCAATGCTGTTGACCACTCGGACGCAGGCGTCATCATCCTCGCGTACCGTAAACCCACCCATCCGTTGCGGGTATCAACCACCTGAACAACCAGTGCCAATGTCAGCAAACACAGCGCGGTGCGTGGCCGGTTGCCACGCACCACCAGGAAAATGACGGCAAACACGATGGCATAGAACACCGGCCAGAACATCCGCCCCGACGCCCGAAAGATATTCGCCAGCTTGATGATTTTTTCCGGCAATGGGTAATGAACACTGAGCAGGCCGACACCGATCTCGTTCGAGAGCGCAAACAGCGTCAGCCCAATCAACGCCAACAGCAGAACCGGCAAACGGCGCACCGCACTGCCAAAGTCAGTTGTACGTCGCAGCAGTACGACGCAGGCGCAGATGGCCAGCACCAGCGTCCCCAACCCGAGGTAGTTGAAACCTTCGTAATCGCCGCTGGCCTCGGGCAAGTCCGGCAAGATCAACGACCAGCCGCTGGAGTCGATCGGCGCCAGCAGATTCATGCGGTACAAGCCAAAACCACCGGAAGCCATACCATCCGAGATACTGAAATAGCCCGCCTGCCAGCAGCACAGACTCACCAGCAAAAACAGCAAGACCACCTCGATGAATGCAGTACATCGAGTCAGCTGGCCTTTGAGGGTTCGACCGGCAACATCGGCTACCCAGATCAAAGCCACCATGGCCAGCAGGTAAGCGTGGATCATCGCCGTCGCCGCCAACAGCGCTCCCCAGGCCACCCGGCGCTTCTGCACGCCCGGGTGCAGCGCCAGATAGAGCGCGGCCAGAATCAGAAAATGCCCGGCCAGGGACAAATGCCCCCCCATGCGCAAGAACATCGGCGGCGAAAACAGAAACAGGCCTGACCCCAGCACCCTGAGCGCAACACTGGGCGTAACCAGCCCCAGCAACTTCCAGGCAAACCAGGCTTGCAGAACAAAACATGCCAGCAGCCAAATACCGAAATACTGGAACGTCTCGGGAAGGATTGAGTTGAAGGGTTTGAACAGCAGCGCCAACAGCGGATTGGAATCGGAAAAAATGATCGCACTGCCCAGTTCCAACCCATAGGACGGGTTAAGTCCGAGCGGAAAAGTCCAGGGAGAATGTCGAAAGAACGTCCACCCCAAGTAATGGGTCGCCGGATCGCCGCTTTCCAGCCAGGCAATGTTTTGCGGGTCCAGGGCCCGTGGCCCGATCACCATGAAAAATGCCACCACGCCCATTAACAGGGGCAATAACCCGATCGCCCAATGCTTGCCCGAAACCTTCATCGATACGTCCAGAAGTTATGCAATACAAACGTAAAGGCCGGAATGGTCAGCGCCACCGCCCCTATCCCCAGCAAGTAATGAAGCCCGGCCATTTGTGCGGCCCAGGCCACCAGCATCGCCAGTAGTAAACCGGCCCCGGAAACCATCATGAAGCGCGCCAGCGTCCGGCCATGCAATCGGCTGGAAAAACTCCAGCTCGTGTTGATCACATAAGAAACCAGGGTCGCCACAGAAAACGCTACACCGTTGGCCACGGGTGGCAGCGCCAGCACGTAGTTGATGAGCAACACGGCCACCACCGCATGCAGGGCCGTTACGAATAACCCGGTCACGGCAAAACGCAGGCCACGCTTGATCAGGGCTGATTTTTCGGCTGAGGTCACGGTTTCTGCGCCAGCACGAACACCGTCAGACCCGCCAGGCGGTTCGCGCCCATGAACGGACGTTCGATACTGCATAAGGTCTTGAGCAGCGTATTGACCAATGGATGGTGCTGCTTGAGTTGCGAGCGTGGCGGCGAAGGTTGTGCGCCTTGGGACAGCAACCGCAGGGTCGCTGCAATCGGGAACACCGCGCCGAAATAATAAGCCCCCTTCTTCACTATCAAACCGGAGTCCCTGGCCACTGCTTCCATTTGCGCCAAGGTATAGCGCCGTTTGTGTTCAAGAAAGTCATCGTGCCCACTCCAGAGAAACTGAAACGCCGGCACGGTCATCAGGAAACGACTGCCGGACGGGACTTTATCGACGTACGCCTTGAGTAACCCGACATCGTCATCGACATGTTCCAGCACATCCATCAGCAGCACCAGATCGGCATCAACCGAGTCGATCGAACGGCGATAGTGCACCGGTTTCCCGGCGATCGTGGCGTCCGAATCCGCTTCGTAGCTGATGTCCACGCACCAGGCCTCGGTGGCTGCCGTATGGGTCAGCAGATGATGGGAAAAGAACCCCGAACCCGCACCTACGTCAAGAATCCTGTCGACCCGCGCATTGCCCAGCAAACGAGTCGCCGCCGCCGCTTTTGAGCGGTAATACCAATGCTGCTCGATGCTTGAACCGAGGATGTCGGTTTCCTTGAGATCCATGGTCAGTCCTTGGCGTTATGGACGCGACGCACCAGAAAAACCGGGCGGCGTTTTGATTCGATGTAGGTTCTGCCCAGGTACTCACCCAGCACCCCGATACCGATCAATTGCAGCCCGCCCAGAAAGGTGACGGCAACCATCAGCGAGGCGTAGCCCGGGACATCGATCCCGGTCAACAACGTCCGCAGCACAATGAAAGTGGCAAATGAAAAAGAAACCACCGACACCAACAGCCCCAGATACGTCCAGACCTTGAGCGGGTCGGTGCTGAAACTGGTGATGCCTTCCAGCGCGAAATTCCACAAGCGCCAGCCATTGAATTTGCTTTCCCCCGCCACCCGCTCCGGACGCTCGTAATCGACATGGGTCGTCCGAAACCCGACCCAGGCGAACAAGCCCTTCATGAAACGCCGCGACTCCGGCAAGGTCTGCAAGGCATCGATCACGCAGCGGTCCATGAGCCGAAAATCACCGACATTTTTCGGCAGCGGCTGATCAGAGATTTTGTTGTGCAGGTGATAAAACCAGTTGGCGGAGGTTTGCTTGGCCCAAGAGTCGTTGTGACGACTCACGCGATGGCCCAGCACCACTTCATAGCCTTCACGCCAGCGGGCGATCATCTGGAGGACAACTTCGGGAGGGTCCTGGAGATCGACATCGATGGGCACTACCACCTGGCCAGTGGCAGTCTGCAAGCCCGCGGTCAACGCCGCTTCCTTGCCGAAATTGCGACTCAGATCGACGATTCGCACGCGGGGGTCAGTCTTCTGGCGCTCCAGTAGCAGCTCCAGCGTGGTGTCGGTACTGCCGTCATTGACGAACACCATCTCCAAACCGACCAGCGCCTCATCCTTGAAGACGTCAGTGATCCGCGCCATGAACAAATCGATGGTGGCAGCTTCATTAAAGACCGGAATGACGAGCGATAGCGCCACATGCTCGCCCCAATGCGTTCCATGCTGATGAGTCACTGATTGCTCTTTTTATAGTGATTTTTCTACTATCCGAGGTCGCCGGCTAATCTCCAGCGCCATGAACTGCGTGACATTAAGCAGGAGCGTGGGAGGTGATGCAAGGGCGAAATTGCGGCGATTTTGGCCATTCATTTACCCCCTTTCGCCACCTGGTAGATGACCTGATTCAGCAGACGCCGAAGCCGCGAAGCTGCTCGATGTGCTTGAGCAGCTTCGTTTCCACACACCAACAGGTACAGCCTAGATTTCCTTCACCGACGTTTCGTTGTGGACGCTTTTGATCAACCCGATCACGTGCAGGCAATCCGCCTTGTTGACGTACGACTCGCCGCTGGCAACCGTCTCATGATTGGCCGCCCTTAAACGCCAGCGCCATTGGCCCTTCCCGGTAAGCGGGGTGCCTCGCGACTGCCTGTAGATCTCAAAGTACATGATTCGCTCCTTGCGACTGCTGATAACGACAGACTCCTGGTCTGTGCAGGCAGAGTAGACGAGTGATTCAAGATTTAACGGCGATCAAAAGTAAGCAGACATTACCCAAAAAATCCTCCACCCCGACGAAAGCCAACAGACACTGAGGCCAGTTAAAAGGCTGACTGAACAGCGTCACTTTTCAGGAAATCGTACTTATTTTTCATACAGCGCCTGGGCCGCATTCATCCCGACCTGCTGAAAAAAAGCACGGAACAAACAGGATCGTTCCGTCTTTGCACCGCCCCCATAACTTTCTGCTGCAACAGCTATCCGCCCGATGATGAGCACCCTGGGTGGATATACCTCAAAAAAGTCGCTTTTTTGTTCATCACCTGCCAAGGGATAGTCCTGCCATCTCATCGATTTCAGGAAATACCCCATGCAGTCTCTATAAGCACTGGGAACAGTGCGCCAAAACCGAAGAGGTCAAACGCATCAATCAACTCCTCAAGAGCCTGCCGAGCGCCGAGGATAATTGACCAGCCCACCCGTCTCGGTCGACCACATCAGAGCGCCAGGGCCAGAGTATCGGCCTTGGCGCTATTAATGTTCCGGCACTGCTCGCGAATGATGTCGGTCATCAGCCGGACTTCCGGGTTGAACCTGTACTCTTCCAGGAACCCCATATACATCGGCACGTTGCATTCGCGTTGATGACACAGTGGCACCAGGCGCAACTGACCGCTCGCCAGCTTGTCGCTGACCATGTGTTCAGGCAACCAGGCAAAACCCAGACCGCGTTCGACAAACGTCAGCGCGGTGCTCAGGTTGCTTACGGTCCAGCACTGGGACGCGCCGGACCAACTGCTGTTCTGGGAGTTGCGGATAGCCGAATCGCTAACCACGATTTGCCGGTAGTCTTTCATGTCAGCCAGGTTCAACTCGCCATTGAAATGGGCCAGAGAGTGATCAGACGCCACGACACACAGCAGTGAAACGTTGAGCAGGAACTCCTGCATATAGCCCTTCGGCAGACTACTGGCGATGCCCAACTCGACCTTGCCGTTTTCCAGCAATTCGTATGCGCCGGACACGGCCGTTTCGTGAAGCCGGACACGGTACCCCTGCAAAACCGAAGAAAAGCGTGACAGCGCTTGCTCCAGCACGTTGGCGGGAAACAGCATGTCGACCGCCAGCGAGTGTTCGATACACAACCCCGGCTGGTACTGAATGGCCAGTCGCTCAAGCTTTTTCGCCGAGCCCAGCAGATGCTTGGCCTGAGGCAACAGGGCCTGGCCCAGAGGTGTCAATACGGCCTTGCGCCCCTCGATCAGGAACAGTTCCTGACCCAGCAGGGTTTCCATGCGGTTGACCGAATGGCTGACGGCAGACTGTGACTTGAACATATACTCGCCGGCCTGCTGGAAACCTCCACACTCGACTGTAGAAACAAAAGCCTGCCACTGGTCGAGACTGATCCTGGAAAACATTCGAACCTCCATGTCCGTATCGGGTAAAAACCACCGCTACTGCGGCTCGGCGTTTTACCACAAAAAAACCTCTCGCCCTACACCATCGATACCGCGATTGCCCTCATGCCTCACATGAAGATTCTGAATGAATAGCGACTAATTAATTCATTTAAAACAATCAAGCCGCTCATGATAAAACGCCACGCCAAGCAGGACGCTATCTCATTAATCCATCGGAAGGATTCGCTACTCGCTGACACGCCAAATCACACCCATATCTTACGTTCAGAAAAACCGCACATACCTTTGTGGCCTTTTCTGCGGACGCGTGCGGCGGCCTGAAAATTCGTCATAACTAAATAAAAACACTATAAAAATCAATCCAATAACTTGATTAAGCCACGCTATTACATAGGGCATGGATAAGCCCCCTGTTGCCGTAACAACAAGAGGCTTTAGTACCTTTGTACCAAAACAACCCGTCTATCGACTCACGCAGAAAAGAAAGGAAAACTTGCATGCGTACTCAAGTAGCCAAACGCAACACCTTACTCTGGAAGTCCGCCGTTGACTTTGTAAAACGTCGGTACATGAAAGCCTTTAATGCCATCATCGAGCCATCTCCCGAGTACTTTTTAATCGTATTCGATAGCAATGACTCCATTCAGTCGTGTGCCGGTTTCAGTTTCGCCAAGTCAGGCCCTCTATTGTCCGAGTGTTATCTGGACTCACCGTCCGAGGAGACGCTGTCGCGCATCACCAACACCCGGATTGAACGCGACAGCATCGTCGAAATCGGCAATACCGCGTCGATCAATTCGGTTGCCGGCCAGACCCTGTTCAACATGCTCTCAATGGTGACCTGGTGCATGGGCGCACGCTACGTGCTGTGCACCTGCACACCGCAATTGATCAAATCGATGGGCTACTGCAACGTCAAGGTCCACAAGATCTGCGATGCCGACCCGCAACGCATGACTCCCCAAGCGGAAGTCGAATGGGGCTCCTACTACGAGCAGACGCCCATCACCGGCTACATCAAGCTGGGCGAGATGAAGCATCACTATCACGAGACCGTCCTCAAGACCGTTTTCCGACTCGACGTGCAGAGCGAGCAAGCAGCATGACGCATTTCGTCGAAGACTTGCTGGCCCAGGCCCAACGCACACCGGATGCCGTCTGCGTCGTCGATATTCCTGCGGCAGACGGCACGGGTGGGCGGCGCCTGACCTACACCCAGGTGCTGGAGCATGCCCGGCAGCTTGGGCAACACATTAACCGTCAGTTCACCGACGAAAAGCGCACCATCGGCATCGTCATGCGCAACAGCAGCGACTGGGTCATCGCCGACTTCGCCTGCCTGCTCTTCGGCTTCACCTCCTTGCCGCTGCCGTTGGGTTTCAGCAAGTACCAGGCCGAACACCTGGCCTTCGAATGCTCGGGCTTCCTGGTCGATGACAAAGGCCGGGAGACGCTGGAAAAGCGCTGGGAAATCGACCTGAACGCCAGCCGCCTGATCCATGTGCCCAGCGCACTCGAGACCCCGGCTCCGGTGCCGACGGGCCCGAGCTTCATCGACAGCGCCGATGCCGAATGGACCTGCAAAGTCATCCACACCTCCGGCACCACCAGCAAGCCCAAAGGCGTGAAGCAAAGCCTGGGCGGCCTGAGCGCCGTTCTGCAATCGCTACTCGGCGTGGTCCCGGCCAGCTATCAAAAGCGCTACCTGTCGGTGGTGCCGCTGAGCCTGTTGATCGAACAGGTCACGGCGGTCTACCTGCCGCTGCTGTCCGGCGGCACGGTGTACTTCCTCGACGAGCGCACGCCGTTGATCGGCGAAGCGGGCTACGACACCTCGGCGATTCTGGCGCAACTGCTCAAAACCCGGGCAAGCGCGGTGACCGTACCGCCGATCATGCTCGACGTGCTCCTTGAAGTGGCCGAGCAAAACACCGACACGGAGCTGCTGTCGTTGCTGCGCAACGAGTTGTACATCACCGCCGGTGGCGCTCCGATCAGCAGTGAAAAACTGCAGCGTCTGAGCGCACAGGGTATTCAGGTTCATCAAGGTTACGGATTGAGCGAGAACGGTTCGGTGGTGAGCGTCAACACCCCGGCCAACAGCAAGCTCGGCAGCGTTGGCAAACCCCTGCCGCACGTCCAGGTCCGGGTGACGGATCAGCAACGGGTAGAAATCAAAAGCAGCTCGATGTTCCAGGGTTACTCGTGGGTCGATCCGAGCGCCTGCTCCTTCACCGAGGATGGCTGGCTACGCACCGGTGATATCGGCGAGTTCGATGACGAGGGTTTCCTGTTCATCACCGGCCGCGAGAAAAACATCATCTGCCTGCCCAACGGCCGCAATGTTTCTCCGGAACAAATCGAGCTGGAGTTCAAAGAGCAAACCGGCGTGAACGATGCACTGATGTTCATGACCACAGACGGGCAACTGGCGATCGTACTCAGCATCGGACCGCTATTCGATCACCAGCACACTCAGGACTGGGCGCAACAGCGCTTCTCGGAAGTCGAGCTGCCGCAGGCCATCTGGCCACTGGCGCCGGACGCCCCGCAGCTGCAAAGCCTCTATGCCCTCAATGGCCCGGCCCGTAGAGCGCACGCCACCGACCTGCATCGTCAGACATGTACTCACTAAAGGACTAGCGACATGACTCAATCTACTTATCAGGCGAGTGTCATCACCGATCGCGCGTATGCCTTGAACGCCGACACTGCGGCGGTGTTCGAAGAGCTATCGAATGCTGGCGTGATTATCTTCCGCAACTGTATCCAGTCGCTGGATGAGTTCGGCGCCTTCGTGAAAAAACACAGTTCGCGCCTGAGCCTGGACCCGGGCCGGGTGATAGCCAAAGGCGTTGCACAACTGGTGGACGCCGGCACCGATGCTGTAGGCCTGCACTGCGAAAACGGCAACGCGCCGATCTGGCCTGACCTGACCTGGTTCTTCTGCGAGATCGCCCCCACCAAAGGTTCGCAAACCACCTTGTGCGATGGGGTGAAGGTCTACCAGGAACTCAGCGAAGAAGCCCGTCAGCGCTTCGAGAGCAGCCGCATCCGCTACCGCCGCACGGTGACGGGCGAAAAGTGGCGCAAGATCGTCTGCTACTACAAACCGGAAATCCAGCAGCTGGAAGACGCCAGTTTCGAGCACCTGAACGAGATCATCGGCCAGGACCCCAACACCCGGATGGAGTACAACCCAAGCACCGATTGCGTGGCCTACGCCTACAGTGTCCCGGCGTGCCAGACCTCCAGTTTCTGTGAGCACCCAGCCTTCGCCAACAGCATTCTCGGGCCGTCCTTCAACTACGAAAAACCGGTGATCGACTTCGAGAACGGCGAAGAGATTCCCGCCGACCTGCTGGCGGAAATCACCGAGGTCACCGAACGCAACACGCACACCGTAGGCTGGCAGGACCTGGACCTGGTGATGATCGACAACCGCCGGGTGATGCACGGCCGGCAAGCGATCATCGACGACCAGCGTCGCATCTTCAATGCACTGAGCTATCGATAATGGCCGCCGTGACGATTCACCCAGGGCAGACCTGGGCCGTCGAAGGCCAGTACGAAAGTTTCATCGACAACCGCGGCCATCAACTGATTGACCTCAGTGGCGGGTTCGGCCTGCAAGTACCTGAGGTGGTGCAGGCCGTGAGTCGGCAGGTCGATAAAATCGGCCTGTCCAACCGTGTCCTGCTGTCCGCGCCGTTGATCGAGTTGTGCAAGCAACTCAGCGAGTTCATGCCCGAAGGACTGGAGAACTCGTACGTCTGCAACTCTGGCGACGAGGCGTTTGAAGGTGCACTGAAACTTGCGCGCTCGATCAACCCCCATCGGCGCACAGTGATCGCCGTGGGCGGCGTGGCATACGGTTCGTTGTCTTACGGACGCTACCTGAGCGCCCCCGAACTTTATCCGGAGTCCGGGGAGTTTCTGGGGATCAAGGTGGTGCACGTCGACTCGGTGCACGACCTGCCGGACATGGCGATCTGGCAGGACTGTTTTGCCCTGTGCTACGGCCCATTGCGCACGGCTGCCAACGGGCTGCTGGAAGCGGTCGACCCGATGCTGATCGCCAGCCTGGAACGGATCGCCAACAGCCAGCGAATTGTGACCCTGTTCAATGACGTCGACACCTGCCTGGGCAGCGTCGGGCATCTGCTGTCGCAGAACCTGTCCGGTGCGCGCCCGGACATCGTCGTCCTGGGCAAAAGCCTGGGCGGCGGCTGCATCCCCATCGGCACCTACACCTGCAGCCATGCGCTGGCCTACAAGGCCTACGGCAAAGCCACACCGGCCAAACACGGGAGCACCACGGCGGGTAACCCGCCATCGTGCATCGCGGCACAGACTGCCCTGCGCTACGCGCAGGAACAGCGGCTGGACCAGCGCAGTCTCGACAACGGCAAGGCGCTGGCCAGCGAACTGGCCGACCTCAATGCAAGGGCCATCGGTGGCATCGTCAAAGTTCCGCTGGCCAGCACCGAGCAAGCCCTCGAGGCGCAACGGGCGCTGTACGCCGCCGGTGTGCATATTCGCCGGCCAAGCGGGCGCGAACTGCTCTTGCGTTGCCCATTGGTCGCGCGCACGGAGCGCGTGGTCGACGCCGCACACCTGATAAAAAGGACTTTGCAATATGCTGCTTAACCGCCTGGTGGATGACTGCTACAAACACTGGACGCCCTCGGCGGCCAAGCTTTATCGCATTGCCAATACCGGCATCGAACGCTCCGCCGAAGGGGTGATCGTTACCGACCATCGCGGCAAGCACTTCATCGATTGTGCGTGCAGCTATGGAATATTCCTGGTCGGTCACCAGAACCCTCAGGTCAAGTACGCCAGCCAGCGTCAGCTGAACCGGATGGCCTGGCAGCCCGAGGGGCTGACCCACAATTCGCAGCACCAACTGAGCGAGACCCTCAAGCGTCTGGCTCCCGGCGAGTGGGGCGATGTGCGCTACACCATGACCGGTGCCGAAGCCATCGAGCAAACCTTGCGCTATGCGCTCAAACGGCAGTTGCCGCGCAAACGGATCGTGGTCATGCGCAATGCCTACCATGGCAAAACCCTGACCACTATGGCGATCCTCGGCCAGCAGTACCAAAGCAACCAGCATGGCCTGAACCGCGTGATGGTCGACTTCATTCCCTACGGCGACTTCGCCGCCCTGGAACACGCCATCACCGACCAGGTGGCGGCGGTCTACATCGAGCCGATCCTCGGCGGTGCCCACCTGACGTTGCCCGAAGCCGGCTACAACACGCGGATCCGCGAGTTGTGCAGCGCCCACGGCTGCCTGATGATCGCCGATGAAATCCAGACGGCGTTCGGTCGCTGCGGCAAATGGTTCGGCGTCGATTACGACAACGTGGTGCCTGACATCATGGTGCTGTCCAAGGGCTTGACCGGCGGCTACGCAGCCATCGCGGCGGTGATGTACAGCCGCGCCTTGATCGACCGGCAGCCACTCGACCCTCTTGAAGATCAGGTCTGCGGCCAGGGCGGTTTGCCCTATGCCTGCGAAACGGCCCTGGCCGCAATTCATGCGATTGAAGAAGGCCAACTGATCGAAAAATCCCAGGCTGCCAGCACACAGTTGTGTCAGGGATTGCAGCTACTGGCCGAAGCCTACCCGCAGATCATCAGCGACGCGCCAGCGATTGGCCTGATGACCGGTTTACGCCTCAAGGGCGCGGTGTGGGAAAACCTGATCAGCATGGAACTGAGCAAACGCGGGGTTCACTCAGGGCACTCGTTGAACGAAAAAGCCTCGGCGCCGGTGTTGCGTTTCTATCCACCGCTGACCATCAGCACCGCGCAAGTGAGCCAGGTCCTCAAGGCCCTGGAAGAATCCCTCGAGGCCGTCGCCAGCAAGCCGCGCTGGATGCTCAAACTGATGACGCCGATCATCCGCAATCTCTACCGCATCCCCTACGCCATGACCCCACGGAGCGCAGACCGATGATTCGCGAGGACGATCTTTCCCGGTAGTTCGGCAAGCGCCTGGAGGCCGCCTTGCCAAAATGGCAGGCGGTGATCCCACTCAGTAACCCTCCCCCCACGGACATCGTTGCCGGGGTCATCCCCGGCAGCGCGATCAGTTGGCCCTGATATGCCGCAAATGAGTATCTCGAAGGCTCTTCAAACCGGAGTAATGCGGTAAGCGCAACGGCGGGCATTCATCAGAATGTGCTCCACACGCTCAACCCTCGCTTGCAGAACGTGCTCGAACACATCCAGTTCGGCGCGACAAAAACCCTGACACGCGGTCGCCGCCGCGCAGATCGGGCAATGGTTTTCGATCAGCACAAAGGCCCCATCCGGTTGCTCACTCCACTCGGCCATGTAGCCCTCGCGGGCCCGCAGGGCCGCAAGGCGCTTGACCCGTTCCTGAAGGGTCTCGGCACTGGCCAGCTCTTGCAGGTACAAGGTGCGACTCTGCTGCTCGCGAACGTCGATCAGACGATCGATGGCCTCGGGCCCGAAGGTCTCGCGCACGGTCTGCAAGAGCTGCACGGTCAGCTCCGAATGGGTATCGGGAAACCGCGCATGGCCGGCCGCCGTCAGACGCCAGACCTGCGACGGGCGCCCGACGCCTCGGGCCTCGGACTGAGCCTCCACCAGGCCACTGGCGGCCAGTTTGACGAACTGCTGGCGCGCCGCTTCCCCCGTGGTGCCCATCGCGCGTCCGGCATCGGCCGCCAGTTGCGGGCCGCGGGTCTTGAGCATGTGAAGCAGTCGGTCGGCAGCCGACATCGACACGTCATCCTGGTTTTCCAAGTGTTTACTTGACAAACAACAGCCCTCGCAGCTTCAATATTTAAAGAATTAACTTGGTAAATCTAACCCAAGCCTTGAAAGCAGGCAATTGACTCTCGCAATCCGCCGGGTCGCGAGTCACAGCAGGAGGTTGTATGTCTACACAAGGAAGCAGCTGGAGCGATTTACTCTCCGGAAAAAACGCCGCGCGATCCATCGCACTGTCAGGAGGCGTTACGCTGCACGCGATCAATATCTACATCGCTACGACTATCCTGCCCTCCGTGGTCAAGGAAATCGGCGGGCTCGACCTGTACGCCTGGAACACCACACTGTTCGTCGTCGCATCCATCCTCGGCTCCGCGCTCACGGCCAAAATCCTGCAACGCACAGGGCCACGCGTTTCCTATGCGATAGCCTCGTTATTTTTCCTCGCTGGCAGCCTCATTTGTGCCCTGGCACCGAGCATGCCAGTGATGTTGGTCGGTCGCGCGGTTCAAGGTTTGGGCGGCGGCTTGATGTTCGCCCTGTGCTACTCGATGATTCAGCTGGTGTTCGAAGAGCGCCTCTGGCCTCGGGCCATGGCCCTGGTCTCGGGCATGTGGGGGATCGCCACGCTGATCGGCCCGGCCATCGGCGGCATTTTTGCGGAAATGGATGCCTGGCGTTTAGCCTTTGGCACGCTGGTGCCGGTGACGCTGGCGTACATACTGCTGACCAGCAGCGTATTGCCCAAACGTGACATGAATCAACCGCCCGTGGGCCGCTTGCCCTTGCTGCAACTGTTCCTGCTGGCTGCGGCGGTGCTCTCGGTATGCATCGGCAGCGCTTCGTCGCTTCCGACCTGGAACCTGCTGGGCATAGGCCTCTGCCTGCTGCTGGTGTTTTTCCTGGTTCGTCATGAATCCAGCACCCTGACACGCCTGCTGCCCAAGGATGCCTTGCGGCTCAACACCCCACTCTGTGCGCTGTACGCGACCATGGGGTTGTTGGTGGTTGGCATGACCAGCGAAATCTTCGTGCCGTACTTCCTGCAAACCCTGCACGGGCAGACGCCGCTGATTTCCGGCTACCTGGCAGCCCTCATGGCGGCTGGCTGGACGCTGTCCGAAGTGATGAGCTCCGGCTGGCGCGAGCGTGGCGTGCGCCGCGCAATCATCAGTGGCCCGGTGTTCGTACTGGTCGGACTGATCATCCTGGCCGTCGCCATACCGTTCGACAGTGGTGGAGACTGGGCGCGGCTCACCCCGATCTGCATTGCCTTGACCCTGGTGGGATTCGGCATCGGTATCGGCTGGCCACACCTGCTGACCCGAGTCCTGCAAGTGGCCTCGGCCGAAGACCAGGACTCGGCGGCTTCATCCATCACCACCGTACAACTGTTCGCCACCGCACTCGGCGCGGCACTGGCCGGGATGATCGCCAACATGGCCGGACTCAACGACCCGAGCAACACGCAAGGCACTGCCAACGCCGCACGCTGGCTGTTTGCGCTGTTTACCATTGCGCCGATTCTGGCGCTGGTGACTGCGGTGCGGTCGGCGCGGATTCGGCCGGGGCTTGCAGCGGTTTGAATCGGGTCGCGCTTCAATAAAAAACCCGGCATTACCCGCCATTCTGTTCACTTAAGCCGGAGACCAGAGCTTTTTTATTTCAAACTCTACGGTGAAAACCAAGTAAAACGCCGCTTTCTCATGTCGAGACAAGCGGCGTTTTCATCATTCGCCATCACCAACACTGGATGTCATGGCGTCATGCTTCCGGGCTTATCAGCGCACCGACTCGATGCGCCACTTCCACAGACCTACCGGACTGTTCTCGAGAACATGAACGAACTGTCCATAGTCGGCGAGGTACCAGGACAGATCGGTCCAATCCAGCCCGCGGGCTTTCATCTTGGTGCAATTGAGGAGCTTGGCCGAGCCCAGCAGAGTCGGATGCAAGGCGCTGGCAGGTTGTTCGCGGACGATCTGGCAGGTCACAGTCCTGGGTTCACTGGTCTTGTGCGAAGGGCTGCCGTCAGCGTTGGCAGGCTCTGCCCGGGTTTCGATATAGCTGACCTGGGTCTTGAGCGGCAAGTTGCGCCAGTCACCCTGGAAGCTCAGGTCGACCAGGGGCCGCGAATCCGCCACTTCCTTGCCGGTTTCTTTGTCGATGTTGTGGCTGGCCAGATCGAACAAGCCACGGAAGGTCAGGTTGATCGCAGGCGGGAGCACAAAGTCCACTGGCTGCACCAGAGTTTGCCCCGAGGCGCTGTCGGTGCTGATGAAGACCTCCTTGGAGAAGTCGCCAAGTTTAGTCCCGTTAAACATCACCATGTCATAGCGATATCCCAGGTGGCGCAGGGGCCTGGCCGGCGCGGGCAGGTCCAGGGCCTGGATGGCCGCTACGACTGACGGTGCAACCGTCGGCGTGCTGATGACCGGCGGCAAGGTTTGGCGTGCGTTGAAGACGGGCAACCTGGCCAGCTCCGCTTGCGGCAGGCAAGCGGCCTTGAACACGCGTTGCCGGTCGGCCGAAGCCTGCATCAGCGGTTGCGGCACAGCCGGCCTTTCGACTTTGCCGCTGGAAACTTCGTGCGAGCCATCAATCATGAACTGGCTTAGTGCAGTGACCGTTTGCTGCTTGCAGTCCAAGGCCAGTCGCTCCTGGCTCTGAGCTATCAGCGCGGCTCCGTCGCTGGCAATAAGGTAGTGCCGATAATCGCGGCCGGCCCAGACATACAGTAGTCCGCCTTCCTGTTGCAGGCTATTGCGGTCAAGCATCAGCCAATCCTGATCCTCGGCTAATTCCAGCATCCGCCAATCGGGCGTGGGACGTTGTGTGCATACCTGTTGCAACTGCGCACTGTGCTGCAACTGCTGACTTTGCTCCGCCGGCAAAGCAGTGCTGGTCATTGGCTGGTCGGTAAACGCGCTCAAACCGTTACGGGTGGGATAGAACATGCTGTTCGGCCCCTGCTTGCAGGACGCATTGAACCTGGCATAGATCGCAGTGTTGCCCACTCGCGTGACCAAGTAGGTCACCTTGTCGCCTTCGCGCACAATGGAGTGCTCCAGGACGGGCAACGTGAGGGCCTCATTGAAGACGGCCAGGCCCGGGTGCACCTTGGGCTCCTGCGGGATCGGCCTGGAGCTGCAACCGGTCAGACTCAGGGCCAGCAGCGAGAAGCCCAACACAACCGGGTGGCGGAAAAAGGTAGAGCTGGCGTCCATGCGGATACGGTCCTTGAAAATTAGGGGCGGGTGAAAGATAAAAATCTTGTTGATAGTTCGGCACATTTTTTTCGCCCATCACCGATGGGTATCTGAAATTGCACGTACTGCTCGACACGGCCGGTTATCGAATCCGGGCCGTAACGCAGATTCTGGAAAACCTCGCGATGCGCGGCGACATCACCACCGACTCAGTGATCCTCAGCGACTTCGCGCAGCTCTGCTGCATTCCTCTACGTGATGGCTGCGACTTGCTTGATGTGATTTCGCAACGTCTGGATGCGCAGCCGTCGCCCGCAAGCGAACGCGCCAAGTCATAAACCCAAAAACGAAAAAGCCCCCCCGTAACTTTTCAGCTACGGGGGCTTTTTCTATGTAATGGCGCAGAGATAGGGATTTGTCCCCAAAATAACGGGGACAAACGCTTTCTTACTGGGCCAGCGACACCTGGCCAGCGCCAAGCTTCAACCCGGCCAGGCGCTTGAGCAGTTCATTGATGTTCTCCCGCGCCGAGCCTTCGTTCGCCAGTCGCAGGCGTTTCACACCGAAGAAGGAGTCGCCGACGCTGGCGGTAAAGGGAGCCTTGAGCTTGTCGGTCCAGATCACCCGGCCCGTGGCATTCTCTACCAGGCTGTATTCAACCATCGAAGTGACGGTGAAGTTCAGGCCGATCAGCGGCTGGTCGAGGCTTACCAGATTGGCGCGCAGGGCGTAGTTTGCCTTGCTGTTCTTACCCAGCAGGCCAGCGTTGCTCAACGATTGCTCGAGTGCCGAACGGAAGTCTGCGCTTTCGATCTGCGAAGTCCACAGCGGGTTGGTCGTGCTGCCGCCGCCGACACTGTCGACTTTCATGTTGTCGCGAAGCGCAACGTCATAGGTTTGTGCTTGCGCGGGATTGACCTGCATATTCTCGACCTTGGCTGATGAAGCACAGCCAGTGAGAACAAGGGCAAACAGGGAGATAGAAAGCAAACGGAGCATGGTCGATCCTTGATGTCCAAAAAGGGGCGAGTAACGGTAAACGTCGTATCAGGGTCTGCGAATGAAGGCCGGAGTGTCGGCGGCTGTCCCTGAAAACGCGAGGAGGATAATAGAGTTGAGTTAATGGCTCAATGACATCATCACAAGAAATGCGCCTTGGAAGGGAAGCGGTCAATGAAAGGGGGGATATTTTCAGCGCTCGCTTATCCAACGCCAAAATACTCGATACTCTTTCCAAGAGCTTGAACGCGGGCCTTTACGCAGATTCTGGAAAACCTCGCGATGCGTGGCGACATCACCATCGACTCGGTGATCCTCAGCGACTTCGCGTAGCGGTGCTGCATTCCTCTGCGCAACGGCTGCGATTGACTCGATGTGATTGCTCGACGGGGACACCTTCCAGCTCAAACCATTCAGACCAAGAGGGGGGTGAATCAAATTTCGGCTCTGGTTTGCAGCCGTTTCCTAAGCACACCCAATTGTTACCGAACGTCCCGACGCGACGTAACTCCACGCTCAAGTAACAGCCGTCACGCCTTCGCAAAACCTCCCGAAAAAATCGCCTCCGGCCAAACCCTTGCCCCAAAAGCGTTCCAGCCAAACCCTGTGCTTTATTGAACAACGATCCAACAAGTTGGCCGCTTGATTGCATATCCTTGTATGTACAAGTAAACGTGTGTGCACAAGAGTTGCGGGAACCTCTTCACCTCCACCGCCTTGCTTGTAGAGCAATGCCGCGCACAACAAAGACGTGTGCATCGGCAACCGCGTCGTGATTCTCAAGGACGGCCGATTGATTCAGATCGGTGCGCCGAAAGAGATCCTTGACTCGTCTGCTGACGAATAGATTGATCGCTTCGTTCAGCGTCCTGCCGCACCTAGCTTGAAATGAGTTTTTCCGGACGACGTGTATCCAATGTGGCCAGGGGCCGAACCCTCTGGCCACAGGTGTAACTCGACAACAACCCTTGCGTGAGGCTTCACATGTCACAGGCTAAAAAAATTGTTATCGCCGATGCGCCGTTGCGTTGGCAGGATGTGGTCGCAGTTGCCCGGCACGGTGCTGTGCTTGAATTGTCGGCTCAAACCTGGGCACGGATCGACAATGCCCAGGCCATCGTCCAGCACATCGTCGTCAGCGGCGAGCGCGCGTATGGCGTCAATACCGGCTTGGGTGCGCTCTGCAATGTCTCGCTGCAAGGCGAACAACTGAGCCAGCTGTCGCGCAATACATTGCTTAGCCACGCGTGTGGCGTCGGTGCACCACTGACTGATGAGCAGACGCGGTCGATCATGTGCGCGGCGATCATAAACTACAGCCACGGCAAGTCCGGTCTGCATCGGCAAGTGGTCGAAGCGCTATTGGCCTTGCTCAATCGCGGGATTACCCCACAAGTACCGTCCCAGGGTTCGGTCGGCTACCTGACTCACATGGCGCATATCGGCATCAGTCTGCTGGGGGTCGGCCAGGTCAGTTATCGAGGGCAGATCGTCCCTGCGCAGCAAGCTTTGGCTGAAGAAGGCTTGAAGCCGGTGCAGTTGGGCGCAAAAGACGGGCTGTGCCTGGTCAACGGTACGCCGTGCATGACCGGCCTGAGCTGCCTCGCCCTCGCCGATGCAACCCGCTTGATCCAGTGGGCAGACGTGATCGGTGCCATGAGCTTCGAAGCCCTGCGCGGTCAGATCGACGCATTCGACGCTGAAATCATCGCCCTCAAGCCACATCCGGGCATGCAGCAAGTCGGCATCAACTTGCGCGGCCTGCTCGATGGCAGTGAAGTGATTGCCAGCAGCAAGGGCATTCGTACTCAAGATGCACTGAGCATCCGTTCGATCCCGCAAGTACATGGCGCGGCCCGTGATCAACTTGACCACGCGACCCGGCAGATCGAAACCGAACTCAACTCCGCCACCGACAACCCGCTGCTTCTGGGTACACCGGATAACTACCGGGTGATGTCTCAGGCCAACCCGCACGGCCAGTCGGTGGCCTTGGCTGCCGACTTGCTGGCGATCGCCATGGCGGAGATCGGCTCGATTGCCGAGCGTCGCCTGGACCGTTTGATCAACCCGCACGTCAGTGGCTTGCCGGCATTTCTGGTGAGCAACCCTGGGGTTAACTCTGGAATGATGATCGTCCAGTACGTTGCCGCGTCCCTGTGTGCGGAAAATCGTCAGTTGGCGCAACCGGCGGTGCTCGACAATTACGTCACATCGGGTCTGCAGGAAGACCACCTGAGCATGGGCACCAACGCTGCACTAAAGCTGCATCGGGCGCTGGAAAACTGCACGCAGATCCTCGCTATCGAGTATCTGCTGGCGGCCCAGGCCTTCGAATTTCTCAAGGCTGACTTTCTCAAGGGGCCATGCTTCGGTGCAGGCACGGAGGTCGCTTGGCGACTGCTGCGCGAGCGCGTTCCGGCCTACGACCAGGACCGCTGGCTGGCGCCAGATATCGCCAGTGCAGCAAGCGTTTTGAAAGATCCGCAATTGCTGCAAACCGCGTTACCGAGCCTGCACTAAAATCGATTCCCAAGCAGCGTGCCAAGCCGCAGCCATTCATAAGTGGCTGCGGCGGATAAACGCCACAAAAGCACTCACCCAATCGTTCCCCATCGCGCACCAACATCTCTCAATTTGTTACCGAGCGCCCCGGCATGGCGCAATTCCACGTTCAAGTAACGGTCGTCACACCTTCGCAAAATATCTCAAAAAAAAATGCCTCCCGCCAAACCCTTGTCCCAAAGCCATTCCTACCAAACCTGAGCTTTATAGAGCAGCGATCCAATAAGTTGGCCGCTTGATTGCATACTCTTGTATGTACAAGTAAGTATGTGTGCGTAAGAGTCGTGAGAACCTCTTTGCACCCGCCACTATTTCGCTTGTAACGCAATGCCATGCACGGGCTTGCTCGCCCGCTGCCTAGGCTGGTTTTTACTGCTTTGTCCGGTCTGCACAAAAATAGTTGTGCAGACCAGCATAGGAGATTCGGCCTGAGCCGGATCAGATCGCAACACTCCATTGATTAGGCAGGAATTATCAAGATGTCGAAGAAATCAAGCTGGTTGGGTTCTGTAGCGCTCAGTGCAATCGTTCTCGCCTGTGCTCCGGCACTGCAGGCCAAAGAATGGACTTCGGTGAATATTGCAACCGAGGGCGCCTATGAGCCCTGGAACGTGACTCTGCCAGGCGGAAAAATTGGCGGCTTCGAACCGGAGCTGATGGATATCATCTGTCCGCGCATGAAACTCAAGTGCAACATTGTCGTACAGAACTGGGACGGGATGATCGCCAGCCTCAATGCCGGTAAATTCGACATGCTGATGGACGCCATTGTCATCAACGAAGAGCGCCAAAAGGTAATGGCCTTTTCGATTCCCTACGCCCAGACACCTGCCAGTTTCGTTGCGCTGAAAGCCGATCTGTTGCCGGGCAAAACCGGTGCCGAAGCCGCCATCACTCTGGGTACCGATGCCAAGGAAGTACGCGCCGGCGTTGAAGAGCTGCGCAAGGCACTCAAGGGCAAGACCATTGGTATCGCCTCCGGCACCATTTACACGTCATTCATTGATCAGAACTTCAAGGATGTGGCGACCATTCGTGAATACGGCAGCTCGGCCGAAGCCATTCTCGACCTGCTGGCCGGCCGCATTGACGTCGCATTCGATGACGTGACCTTTTTCAATTCGGTGATGGACAAGCCGGAGAACAAACCGCTGGCCTTTACCGGCCCGGTCATCAAAGGCCCGATCTGGGGTGAAGGGGAAGCTCTAGGCTTCCGCCAGACAGACCCTGAGCTCAAAGCCAAGTTCGACGCAGCTCTCAAGGAAGCCATGGCTGACGGCACGATCAAGACACTTAGCGAGAAGTGGTTCAAAGTAGACCTCACACCTAAGTCTTGACCCCTGAATTGCCCGGCACCGTGAAGGCTGCCGGGCTGCTTAAACCTTCTCAAGAATGGGAGCCTCTATGAACCTCTTGCAGCTACTCAGTTTTGGTGACTCAGGCTGGGGAATGGCGCTGCTCAAGGCAGCGGGCATGACCGTGATATTGACCCTGGCAGCGCTGCTGGTGGGTGCGGTATTTGGCAGCCTGGTCGCGGCTGCCAAGCTATCCCGTCGACGCAGTTTGCGCTGGCTGGGAGACCTGTATTCGATACTGTTCAGGGGGATCCCCGAGTTGCTGGTGATCTACCTGTTCTACTTTGGCGGAGCCAGTGTGGTGACGGCGGTTGGCCACTGGTTCGGGGGTGAAGGCTACATCGACGTGCCACCTTTTCTGGTCGGCGCGTTGGCAGTCGGGCTGATTTCGGGCTCCTATCAAGCTGAAGTCTACCGTGGCGCTTTTCTAGCGGTATCGCGAGGCGAACTGGAAGCCGGCCTGGCCATAGGCATGTCCCGCGCGATGCGCTTCAAACGGATTCTGGTCCCCCAGGTGCTGCGATTTGCGCTGCCTGGGCTGGGAAATGTTTGGCAAATGAGCCTGAAAGACTCGGCGCTGATTTCAGTCATCGGCCTGGTGGAATTGATGCGTGCCAGCCAGGTTGCGGCCGGTTCCACTCGTCAATATTTCACGTTCTACATCATCGGGGGCGCCGTGTACCTCATTCTAACCGGCTTGTCCGGTCGGCTTTTCAATATGGCTGAGGCTCGTGTGCGTCGCACGCGGCAGCGCAGTCCAGTCTAGTTCGAGTCGGGAGCGCTACGTATGATCGATTTTCCGTTCCTCGCTGACACCATGCTCAAGCTTTTGGCAGCGCTGCCCACAACACTGACGCTGTTTTTCAGCTCATTGGTGATCGGCCTTACCCTGTCTGTCGGCATTGTCAGCCTGCGGGTCAGCCGCTGGTGGTTTTTCAGCTATCCGGCGCGGTTCTACATCATGTTGTTTCGCGGTACGCCGCTGCTGATTCAAATGTTCCTGATTTACTACGGGCTGGGCCAGTTCCCGGCCATTCGCGATAGCTTCGCCTGGGTACTGCTCAAATCGCCCTATGGCTGCGCGGTGCTTTCACTGGCCTTGTGTACCGCCGGTTACACCGCCGAAATTATTCGCGGTGGGCTGCTTAGCGTGCCACAAGGGCAAATCGAGGCGGGCAAGGCCGTGGGCATGTCGCCTTGGGAACTGCTACTCCGGATCATTGCTCCGGTCACCCTGCGCCAGGCCCTGCCGGCCTACTCCACGGAAGCCATTTTGCTGGTCAAGTCCACGGCTCTGGCTAGCCTGGTGACTGTGTGGGACGTCACTGGCGTCGCGCAACAGATCATCCAGCGTACCTATCGCACGATGGAAGTGTTCATTTGCGCAGCCCTGATCTATCTGGTGCTGAATTTCCTGGTCGTCCGCGCTGTCGCCTGGCTCGAGTATCGCCTCTCGCCGCACTTGCGTGAGCGGCCAGTTGACGCCATCAAAAAAGCCAGCCCCTCGCTGCCTTCCCATTCCTGATTTGATACGGAGCATGCCATGAGCACTCAGCCCGCTTCAGCCTTGTCGGTAACTAATATTCAGAAGTCCTTCGGCAACGCACATGTCCTCAAGGGCATTTCCCTGGAAGCCCACAAGGGCGATGTGATCTCGATCCTCGGTGCAAGTGGATCAGGTAAAAGTACCTTCCTGCGTTGCATCAACCTCCTGGAAACACCCGATCAAGGCATCATCAGCGTCAATGGTGAAGTGATCGAAATGAAGCAGCATGCCGACGGCCGCCAGACACCAAGCAACAGCCGCCAGGTCGAGCGCATGCGCAGTTGCCTGGGTATGGTGTTCCAGAGCTTCAACCTCTGGTCGCACATGACGGTGCTGCAAAACGTCATCGAAGGCCCGATGCGGGTTCTCAAACGTTCCCGTGCCGAATGCGTTGAGGAAGCAGAAGCCCTGCTACACAAGGTCGGCCTGTACGACCGCCGCGACTATTACCCGGCGCACCTGTCCGGTGGCCAGCAGCAACGCGTAGCGATAGCCCGCGCACTGGCGATGAACCCACAAGTCATGTTGTTCGACGAACCAACCTCGGCACTTGACCCTGAACTGGTTGGAGAGGTGTTGCGCGTAATGCGCTCTCTGGCTGAAGAAGGTCGCACCATGCTGGTGGTCACGCACGAAATGGGCTTTGCCCGACACGTGTCAAATCGGGTGGTGTTCATGCATGGCGGCCTGATCGATGTGCAGGGTACACCGACGGAACTATTCGAAGGCTTGCCCACCGAACGCTTTCGGCAATTCGTCTCCAGCCATCATGAGAGAAGTGCCGAATAAGCACAGCCCGCGGAGCGCGCGCCAAGCCATAAACCCAAAAACGAAAAAGCCCCGTAGCGTGTTCAGCTACGGGGCTTTCATGTATTGCGTACAGCATGATTTGTCATACGCCGAAGCGCTGGAAACCTTCAGCAGCACGCAGGCAGCCAGAATCGACGACGCCTTAGCCTGATGCGAGAAGTTCCGCCTGCCCGGCCAGCAGCTGCCCGAGCTTGCGGCCGCTGAAGCGGATCTGCGACAGGCTCAGGGCAGTGAACCCAATCATCACCGCCGCCGGCCGTCGCACCTCCTGACAGAATTCGCTGACCGGTTGCAAGGCCAGCCCGATGGCGCTGGCACGGCGACAGAAATCGGATTCGTCGCTGCCCGCCGGCAACTCCAGGACGAAGTGCAGACCGGCATGGTGCCCGGAAACCGAATAACCTCCCGGCGCCTGTTCCCCCAGGCAGGCCAGCAGCGCGTCACGGCGCTCCTGATAGGCCTGGCGCGCCGAACGCAGGTAACGCACGAACGCCCCGCTCCTCATGTATTCCGCCAGCGCTGCCTGCTCGGTGACCCCAACGGAGCGGCCGGTGGTCTGCAGGGTCGCCAGCAGGCGATTGCGCAACGCCCCGGGAACCAGCATGAAACCGACGCGCAGCCCAGCGAACAAGGTCTTGTTGAAGCTGCCGCAGTAGATCACCCGGTCATCGCGATCCAGTGCCTTGAGGGCCGCCAGTGGCGCGCTGTTGTAGTTGAATTCGCTGTCGTAGTCGTCCTCCACCACCCAGGCATCGGTCCGACTGGCCCAGTCCAGCAGGGCCAGGCGCCGCGACACCGAGAGGGTCACCCCGAGCGGCGACTGGTGCGCAGGCGTGACATAGACCAACCGGGCATCGCCGTGCTCGCGCAGTGCTCCATCGTCGATGCCATCTTCGAGGACCGGGATATACACCAGCCGCGCTCCAGCCATGGAAAAGATCCTTTTCGCCGACAGGTAACCCGGATCTTCGACACACACCTTGTCGCCCTGCGTCACCAGGCTGCGGGCCACCAGGTCCAGGGAGTGGCGAATGCCCGTGGTCACGATCAGGTCGTCCGGCTTGCAACGGATGCCACGGTACTTGGCCAGGTAATCGGCAATCTGTTCGCGCAGGGCCAGCATGCCGCCGGGGTCCGGCGAACAGAGCAACTGCGCCGAGGCTTCGGCCATGGCCTTGGCCACCGCCCGCGACCACACGCGAATGGGGAACAGCGCCGGGTCCGCCAGGCGCGCCACGAAAGGCTGCCCTACCCTGACCGCGATCTCCAGCGCCGGCGGCGATGCCACTGGCGCCTGCTGCTCTCGCGCATGGAGGGTCGCCGGAACCTGCGGCGCGCGGATAAAGAGATCGGGCACTACCGCACTGACCCGAGTCCCCGAACCCGACACCCGGGTCACGTAACCTTCGCTGCGCAAGCGGTCGAAGACCATTTCCACGGTCCCCCGGGACAGCGACCAGCGCTGCGCCAGGGTTCGCGTAGAAGGCAACTGGCTACCGGCGGGCAGGAGCTTTTCCAGGATCGCGCCGCGCAATGCCTCGTAGGCACTTTCCTGTTTGGTCAACACCCGGCTGCCATCGCTCAGGCTGCCGGGCTGGGGCAGATCAAGGGGAACGGAAACCTTTCCTCGGCTCATAGTGGTCCAGTCGAAATACTAATTAACGGCTCTCGGAATTAAACCACAAAGCGCCTAACGTCACGGCCCTGTAACGGATACCCGAATTCACCCTCGCGATCATTGGCGGCCCGAGCCTGACTTGCCACCTGGATGTCACGCTCGCCCCTACGGAATAACCCATGCCTGTAAAATCTAACCTGGCACCCTGGATCTGGTCGGCGCTGTTGCTGGTGGTCGTCTGCCTGCCACGCGTCACCATCGACATCTACCTGCCCGCGTTGCCGGCAATGGCCGATGCCCTGCGTGCCAGCGATGCCCAACTGCAACTGACCCTAACCCTGTACATGGTCGGGTACGCCTTTTCGATGCTGATTGGCGGCCCGCTCTGCGATCGTTTTGGTCGGCGGCCAGTGCTGATCGGCGGCACGGCGCTGTACCTGATGGCAACCCTGATGTGCGCGCTCGCCCGCGATGTCGAGGTGCTGATCGTCGCCCGGATGCTCCAGGCCCTCGGTGGCTGCTGCGGCACGGTGATCGGCAGGGTCATGGTCCGCGACCGTTTCGACCGCCATGAACAGACCCGCCTGCTCAGCCGGATCTCCATGGGCATGGCCATTTCGCCGATGGTGGCCCCGATGATCGGCAGCCTTATCGAAACCGCCTTCGGCTGGCGTGGAGTGTTTGCGGTCCTGAGCGTGATTGCTGCGCTAACGCTGATCCTGATCAGCCTGCTGCTGCCGGAAACCCGTCCGTCCGCCCAGCCCGATACCCGCCAGCAAGGCACCCTGCGCATTTACGCACGGCTGCTGCGCGACCGCTATTTCCTGCGCTACTCCCTGGCCATAGGCTGCGTGTACTGCACCTATTTTCCGTTTATCGCCGAGTCCTCGACCCTGCTGCAACGCACCCTGCACCTGTCCTCAATGGAATATGCCCAAGTGTTTGCCGTCACCGTGGCCGGTTATGTGCTGGGTTCCAATCTGTTCCGCCGCCTGTCCGCCAGACACGATGCCGATACCTTGATCGGGTACGCCATCACCCTGAATCTGGTGGGCTCGTTGCTACTGATCATGGCCACTCGGCTCTGGCCCGAGGCGCTGCTGTCGATCGTCTGCCCGATGTTGCTGATCATGCTCTCGGTGGGTATCGCCATCCCGGCCTGCCAACTGGCGGTACTGCAACCGTTCTCGGCCATTGCCGGCACCGCGTCCGGACTGTTTTTCTTTATCCAGATGGCCATGACCGCGGTGTGCGGCTTCGTCACCGGCAAACTCTCGGATGGCAGCGTCTACCCGATGATGATCATGACCTCGATCTACAGCATCAGCTTCTGCCTGGTCTGGCTGCTGTTCAAAACAGAGACTGCCCCGCAGGAAGAGGCGCTGGGCGAACGCTGAAGCGGCGTACCAGGAACGGCTTTTGCAGCATGCCGCATGCCTAAACCGGCACTTGGCGTGTGGTAAACAAAACGCCAGAAACGAAAAAGCCCCCGTAACGTCCAAAAAAATGCCTCATTGGCTGGTTTTCGCGAAAGGCTGTTCTGGGTCGATTACAGCCCTTGGCGGCAGGCAGATATCGGCCAGATCCGGACGCTGAGCTGACTGCAACGAGAAATGGGAACAATCTCCCCCAATATGCTGGAGCAGCTTCAGCAAGCGGATGGTCGTCTGGTTTCGCTCTACTCAAGACAGCACCACCAGGATTGTGCATACGGTACTTCGTACCCAGTCTCAGAATGCTTTTTTCGAGAACAAACAAAACCCCAACTGCTTTCGCAATTGGGGTTTCGGAATTTAATCTTGACGATGACCTACTCTCACATGGGGAAA
>NZ_JBYSXY010000023.1:0-60023 GCF_058782685.1 Pseudomonas sp. FW306-02-D09B | reverse complement strand
ATGCGGTGGTTCAGTCGACATAGGTGTTGAATGATCAACCGCATTCGCGAGCAAGCCCGCTCCCACATGGGGTGTCGTTGTATCAGGACGTTCAGTACAGGCTGTCGTGCAGCCTGACAGGGGCTTCTCGATCATACGCCTCTGCATCGAACTGGCCGTCATTCAGGCGCTTGTGAAAGGCGCCCGCGGTGGGCAGGGCCGAGCGCTCCAGGTACTTTTCCGGGTTCCACAAATCCGAGCGGACGATGGCCTTGGAACAGTGGAAGTAGGCGGCTTCGACCTCCACCAGAATCACCGTGCGCGGCGGTTTGCCGTTCACTGCAAAGCTATCCAGCAACTCGGGCTCGGCGCTGATCTGCGCGCGACCATTGACCCGCAATGTCTCGCCAATCCCCGGGATGATGAACAGCAACGAGATCCGTGAATCGAGGACGATATTGCGCAAGGTGTCGATGCGGTTATTGCCCGGTCGGTCGGGAATCGCCAGGGTTCGTTCATCGATGATCCGCACAAAGCCCGGTGTGTCGCCACGCGGTGAGCCGTCCATGCCATCGGGGCCGACCGAGCTGAGGATGACCAGTGGCGAGGCGCGCACCATCGCCTGGTAATCGAGGTTGAGAAAGGGGATTTCCTTGCGCACGGCGCGGTCGTGAGGGCGGCCGTAAATCGCTTCAAGTTGTTCGAGAGTGGTCAGCATTGTGCACTTCATCCATGAAGGGTTATCGGGCGTTCAGAAAGCCAGGGCCATGCGCCGCTCGTAGCCGATCCGGCCTTTGTAGGCGTTGCCGCTGTCGACCCAGCCTTGCTTGAGGTAGAGCCTGAGCGCCGATTCGTTGTGTGCATCCACCGACAGCTCCAGCCCCTTGATCTCTGGCCAGGCCTGGCGTGCAGCAAGTGGCAGGGCTTGCAGGAGCGCGCTGCCATAACCCTTGCCCTGGTGACGGTGATCGACCTGTAGCGCGTGCAGGGTCGCGGTGTCTTCATGGGCCCAGTGCGGCAGGAACGGCGGACGCTTGAGCAGCAGGAACGCTACCGGAACCTCGTCGACGAGCAGGGCAAAGCCCTTGATGCCGTCACGCGGTGCTGACAACAAGGTGTGCAGGGCCATGTCGATATCGCCGGAGAATTGCTTCTGCCGGTCAGGGATCTCAATGGCTTCCAGTTGCTGGCATTGAGCGGGTGTCAGCTGTTCGTAGGGAACGAGTTGGGTGATCACTGGCGGTGTCCGTGGTCCGACAAAGGTGAACTGCGGATTTTAGCCAGTTTGTCTCTTCGACATTTATTTTATTTGAGCGGTCGATTTGGCTCGTCGCCAGACGACTAAGAGTGTCTTCACACAAAAAGCCCACTGATGTTCAGACGCTGTTCAAGCGGCCACCCTGATCGTCGGGATTTTCGCCAAATGCTCAATCTGCAGCCATAGTTGATCAGCCTGATGACGGAGAGTCTTATGAAATACCTATGCCTGGTCTACAGCGACGAACGGCTCCTGCACAGCTCGCCCGACAGCCCCCATGACGCCGAGTGCATAGCCTATGCCGAGTCGGTTCAGGGCAGCGGCCGGATGCTCGCCGCCGAGGCGCTGGAATCCGTTCAGACCGCCACCACGGTGCGTATGCGCGGCGGCAAGCTGTCGATCACCGATGGCCCGTTCGCCGAAACCAAGGAGCAACTGGCCGGTTTCTACCTGATCGATGCGAAGGACCTGAACGAGGCCATTCAGGTTGCCGGTAATATCCCTGCCGCCCGGGTCGGCAGCGTTGAAGTACGGCCCGTCCGTGAGTTGAACCTAGGGTGATCACAGGCATGGCAAACTGATGCCGGGCGAGTCGGTCAAGGCGCTGGTCGAGGCGGTTTATCGCAACGAATCGCGGCGCATCCTCGCCACGTTGATTCGCTTGCTGGGGGATTTCGACCTTGCCGAAGAGGCTTTGCATGAAGCCTTCTTTGTCGCGGTCGAACGCTGGCAGCGCGATGGCGTGCCCGATAATCCACGCGCCTGGCTGGTGTCGACCGGGCGTTTCAAAGCCATTGACGGTTTGCGTCGTCGGGCGCGATTTGCCGCTTCTCAAGCGGCGTTGGTGGCACAGCTGGAAGAGCTCGAAGAGACCGACTGGAGTGCTGAGGATGTGGAAGACGATCGCTTGCGGCTGATCTTCACCTGCTGCCACCCGGCCCTGGCGGCGGATGCGCAGGTGCCGTTGACGCTGCGCGAAGTCTGCGACCTGACCACTGAGGAAATCGCCCGGGCCTTTCTTGTTGCACCGTCCACCATTGCCCAGCGCATCGTGCGCGCCAAAAGCAAAATCCGCGACGCGAAAATTCCCTATCAAGTGCCTTCCGTTGCCGAATTGCCCGAGCGCCTCGACAGCGTATTGCGGGTGATTTACCTGGTGTTCAACGAAGGGTATTCGGCGTCGGTCGGCAGTGAGCTGACTCGTGAAGACCTGACCCGCGAAGCAATCCGTCTCGGCCGCTTGTTGATGGAGCTGTTACCGGAAGCAGAAGTGATGGGGCTGCTGGCGCTGATGCTGCTCAATGAATCGCGACGCCCGGCCAGAACCTCGGCGTCAGGTGAGTTGATCGTGCTCGATGAGCAGGATCGTTCGCTGTGGAATGCCCGGATGATTGCCGAAGGCTGTGCCTTGATCGAACGCGCGTTGAGCACGCGTGGCTTTGGACCGTATTGCCTGCAAGCCGCGATTTCGGCGGTGCATGCCGAGGCCGCAACGGCCGAGCAAACCGACTGGCCGCAGATCGTCGGGCTGTATGACGTGTTGCTGCGGGTGCAGCCTTCGCCGGTGATTGAACTCAATCGCGCGGCGGCACTGTCCCGGCGCGACGGGCCGCTGGCGGGGTTGACGCTGGTCGAAGGGATTCTGCAGCGAGGCGAGCTGCTTGACTATCACCTGGCCCATTCGGCGCGCGCCGAGTTCTGTCGGCAACTGGGTCGTGTTGAAGAGGCGAGGGCGGCTTATTTGCGCGCCCTTGAATTGACTCGGCAAGCGCCGGAGCGACGGTTTATCGAGCGACGGATGAGTGAGCTCAAGTAATGGCCGCACCGCATACCTCATCCGTATCTGTATCCGACCCCGCATCCGTATTCGTATCCCGCATCGGCATCGGCATCGGCATCGGCATCGGATACGGGATGCAGGTTACGGATATGGATGAGGATTCGGGTACGGGAGCGCCCAACACCCTGTTTCACTCCAGCATCTTTGCCAGCAACCAGCTCCCCGCTGGCCCTGGCGGATGCAGGCGTGACCAAAGGGCGTCGACCGACACCGGTTTCGGCCAGCCGCGGACCTTGAGTTCCTGCAACGAGCCCGCTCCAAAACGCCCGACCAACCAGCGCGGCAAGGGCGCCCAACCAAAACCGCCTTGGGCCATTTCCAGCAGCATCAGGTAACTGGGCGCCGACCAGACTCGGCCTTGGGCACGGGTTTCGTAGGGATTGATGATGGTTGCCAGGCGCAATTCACGGTGCTGCTGCAACGTTTCCTTATCGACTTTTTGCAGCGCCGCCAGCGGATGTTCGGTCGACACGAACAAGGCAATTTCCGTGCGCTCGTCGACCGTCGCACTGTTCAGGTCGGCCGGGTAGTCGGACTGCATTTCGGCGAAGGCGATATGCGCGCGCCCGCGTTGCACCAGGGCGATCAAATCGTCGCACTCGGCAATCAGGCATTCGAGTTCCAGGTCCGGGTAGCGCTGTTCGAAGTCACTCAATGCCGCTTCAAAGCGATCGGACTGGTAGGTGTCGGAAATCGCCACTGTCAGCTTCGCCTCAACGCCTTGGGACAGCTGGGCGGCGGTCATTTCCAGGCGGCTGGTGGCGGCCAGAATGTCTTCGGCGCGTTGCAGCATGACATGCCCGGCCGAGGTCAGGCTGGGCTTGCGGCTGCTGCGATCGAAGAGTGTCACGTTCAGGTCGATTTCCAGGCTGGCGACGGCCGCGCTGATGGTCGACTGGCTCTTGCCGAGTTTTCGCGCCGCCGCAGAAAACGAGCCTTGGGTCGCTGCCTGGACAAACGCCAGCAGCACTTCATGTGAGGCCATGAACTATCGCCTTGATCGATGGTTACTAGTTATGAAGTATCGGTGTGGTGGTAGATGATGGCAACCACATTCACCCAGGGAGCTTGATGATGAGCACCAACAAATCCTTTACCGAACGTGTTTTTCAGGCCATTGGCTTCGAGCTGCTGGCGGTCATGCTGTGTACACCATTGCTGGCGTGGCTGATGGACAAGCCGATGCTCGAGATGGGCGCCGTGACCATTGCCATCGGTCTGATCGCCTTGGCCTGGAACGTGTTGTTCAACGGTTTGTTCGACCGTCTGCTCAAGCATCTGGCGCTTACCCACAGCGCCGCTACCCGAGTCGTGCACGCGTTGCTGTTCGAAGGGGGGCTGGTGGCGGTCAGCGTGCCGCTGATTGCCTGGTGGCTGAACGTCAGCCTGTTGCAGGCGTTGATTCTGGACATCGGCGTGTTGCTGTTTTTCCTGCCGTACACCTACCTCTACCACTGGGCGTATGACGTGGTGCGTGAGCGACTGGTAATGCGCGAGTCTTGCGAGGGATAAAAGCCAGGATCGTCCGAGCCGCGCTCGGACGATCTTTTGATCCTGATTACAAAAACATCCCGCCCGAAGCTTCGACCCGCTGGCCGTTGATCCATTGGCCACCCGGCGCCAGCAGTAGCGCAATGGCAGCGCCAATGTCGTCAGGTTTGCCGGCGCGACCCAGCGCCGTATTGCTGGCCACCAGTTGATTGATGTCCGCGTTATCGCGCACCGCACCGCCGCCGAAGTCGGTTTCGATGGCGCCCGGTGCCAGGATATTCACCGCAATGTTGCGCGCGCCGAGTTCCTTGGCCTGGTAGCGCGTCAGCACTTCCATCGCCCCTTTCATCGCTGCATAGGCGCCGTAACCCGGCAGGCTGAAGCGGGTCAGACCGCTGGAAATATTGATGATCCGGCCACCGTCATTCAGCAGCGGCAGCAGGTTCTGGGTCAGGAAAAACGGCCCCTTCAGGTGAATGTTCATCAGCAGATCGAATTGCTCGACGGTGGTGTCGGCGAAGTTCGCGTGCACGCCGACCCCGGCGTTGTTGATCAGAAAGTCGAAGTGCTGGCGATCGAAGTGGTTTTTCAGGACCTTCCCGACCTCTGCGGCGAACGCGCCGAAACCTTCACTCCGGCCGACGTCGAGTTGCAGCATGGCGGCGCGACCACCAAGGCTTTCGATCTGCGCGACCAGCGCCTGGGCTTCGTCGGCACGGCTGCTGTAGGTGCCGATAATGTCGATGCCCTGAGTCACCAGATGCAGGGCGGTGCTTTTGCCAAGGCCACGGCTGGCGCCGGTGATCAATGCGATTTTGCGGTTCATGGAACGTTCTCCAGAGCAGTGAGTGATGATGGGAGAAAGTTTATTTATCCGCCTTGTGGTGATAAACAGGCTGTAATCGGAATCACTGGTCGGATTAACCGAACAATAAAGAGTGGCCCCATGAACAAACTGGAACTGTTGCGCACCTTCGTCCGGGTCAGCGAAATGTCGAGTTTCACCCTCGCGGGCGAAAGCCTCGGCTTGCCCCGTTCTACCGTTTCCGAACACGTCCAGGCCCTGGAAACCCTGCTCGGTACACGCCTGCTGCAACGCACCACGCGCAAGGTTCAGGCGACCCAGGACGGGCTGGTGTTGTACGAGCGCAGCAAGGATTTGCTGTCGCACATGGATGAAATCGAAGGGCTGTTTCGCCAGGACGAAGCCTCGCTGACCGGGCGGATTCGCATCGATATGCCGAACATTCTGGCCCGTCGGGTGGTGATGCCGCGCCTGCCGGAGTTCATGGCTCGGCACCCTCATCTGGAACTGGAAATCAGCAGCACCGACCGCCGGGTCGATTTGCTCGGCGAAGGGTTTGATTGCGTGCTGCGGGTCGGCGCGCAACCGGATCAAACGGTGGTCGCTCGTCACCTGTGCGACTTTGCCATGGTCAACTGCGTCAGCCCTGCCTATCTGCAGCGCTATGGTGTGCCGCAGCGGCTCGAAGACCTGGCGCAGCATCGGCTGATTCATTACGTCGGCGTACTGGGTTCGCGCTCGGAGGGTTTTGTGTACGAGGAGGAGGGCACGCTGCATCGAATGCCGATGAGCGGCAGTGTGACGGTCAATAATACCGACGCTTACGAGTCTGCGTGTCTGGGTGGTTTCGGGTTGATCCAGGCGCCGCTGATGGGGATGCAGTCGTACCTGCTCAGCGGTGAATTGGTGGCCGTCTTGCCGCAGTTCAACGCACCGTCGATGGAGGTTTCGCTGCTCTATGCCCGGCAACGGCATTTACCATTACGCGTGCGGGCATTCATGGACTGGCTGGGGCAGGTGATCCAGGCAACCCACTGACTTGTAGGAGCCGAGCTTGCTCGCGATAGCGATTTCACATTCAACGCAACGGTTGACTGTGAAATCTCTATCGCGGGCAAGAGCTAGGCGCCCCCCGCTCCTACGAGGTCATGCGTCAGATGTGGAAGTAACCCACGCAGGAGTCGAACGGCAGGCGCTTGAGTTCGATCTTGTTCAGGTCGAACACTTCGCGCAGGGCTTTGGTTTCGCCCGGGAAGTTGCGATAAGCGACTTCGTCCAATACCACGATGGCGCCTTTTGGCATGTACGGCAGGAAGGTTTCCAGCGCGACTTTGGTCGACTCATACAGATCGGTGTCGAGGATCAGCATCGCCACGACCAGGTCCGGACGGGTCTTGACCCACTCCGGCGCGGTCTTGCAGATATCGCCCTTGACCAGTTCGCAACGCGGGATGCGGTTGACCGGACGCAACAGGTCGTTGGCGTCGATCATGTCCTGGATCAGCGACTGGTCGGTGTCGGAGAACATGGTCTCGTTGACGTCGGCCGGGTCTTCATCCTTGTTGATGCTCTGGAAGCCTTCGAAGGTGTCGAAGCCAACGATCGAACGGTTGATCGCGTAGGGTTCCAGGATCATCGACAGGTGCATGTAAAGCATCAGCGAGTTGCCCTTGTACACGCCGCACTCGATGATCGCGCCCGGGATTTCGGCGACCTTCTTGAACAGCTCCATGCGCGACAGCGCAGCGGTCACGCCGATGCGATTGGCGAACACGTAAGGGGCATCGGCCACGTACTCGGCGTCGACCCGCTTGAGAACGCCAGCGCGGGTTTCGTTGTATTGGGCCTCGGCAGGCGTAATGCGACGCTTGGTCATGATTGGATTCCTTGGAAATTCGAGAAGTCGTGGGCGTGGAAATAGTCTTTGAAACCGGCGCCGACATCCGGGCACGCGCTGTCGACGTTGATCGCGCCGCGCTTGTGCTTCAGGTCGTCAAGATGCATCAGGCGGAAATCCACGCTGAAGCGGGTTTGTTCGGTGTAATTGGGAACCGTGCCGTGCAGGTGTGAACCCGAGAAAATCAGCATGTCGGCGGTGTTGCCGGCAATGCGGATCTCGGACGCCGCGTCGATGTCCTCGGTTGGCACCGGGTGCTGACGAGCTTCTTCCTTGACGTTGTCCTTGGCGCGCTGGCGTTGCACGTCGATCCAGTCGGAGAGGCTCCACTGCGCCGAGGTGTTCTTCACCGGCTTATCGAAGTACGCCGGGTTGATCATCATGGTCTGGTCCGGCTGGATCGTATAAACCGGCATCCAGGTGTTGATCTGGCAGTCGACGCCGCCGTACCAGGTGTCGCGATGGGGTTTGTAGGCGTAGCTGACGCCGGCGTGCAGGTAATCGTAGTTGGGCACGACGCGAATCCGCGGCACGTCGAAGATGAACTCTTCGGGGACTGCACCGATTTCTTCGGTGAAACCACGGATCAACTCTTTGGCCCGCAGGCTATTGGTGAATTGGCCTTTGAGCCGGGTCACCAGCACCACGAACTCTTCCACCGGCATCAGGCGGTGCAGGGCCTGGTGGTCAGTCTCGCCGTCAAACGCGGCAGTGATGCTTTCCTGAGCGAAAGCACAGAGTTCTTTCGCTGCGTTGAGCTGGGTGTTCAGGAAGATATCGCCAGCGTAGATGGCGCTTTTGAAGTCAGCTTTCTTCTGAAGCTGATTGATGTACAGATTCACGGTTCCCCCTCCTGAATGCATCGGGTCTCTTAAGAGTCGGCACGAAGGTAACAAACTGAAGCCCGATCCAGCGGGTGCTGAACCAATTAGTGCTTAATCCACTGATTTTGCGACGAAATGCCTGTCGAGTGAGCGCGCCGCTGATGGCTCCTATAAAAAACTCCCGAACCGATTGCCCGGTTCGGGAGTTTTTTACGTGCTGTCAGGTTCAGAACAGTTGGGTGAACAACCAGTACAGACTACCGGACAGCAGAATCGCCGCCGGCAAGGTCAGCACCCAGGCCATCAGCAGGTTGCGGATGGTCTTCATCTGCAAGCCGCCGCCGTTGGCCACCATGGTCCCGGCCACGCCGCTGGACAGCACGTGAGTGGTCGATACCGGCAGGCCGAACATGTCCGCCGCGCCAATGGTCAGCATCGCCACGGTTTCTGCCGAGGCGCCTTGGGCGTAGGTCATGTGGGTCTTGCCGATCTTTTCACCGACCGTGACCACAATGCGCTTCCAGCCGACCATGGTGCCCAGGCCCAGCGCAATCGCGACGGCGATTTTCACCCACAGCGGAATGAAGCGCGTGGCGTTGTCGATCTGCTGTTTGAACAATTGCAGTTTGCCCGTGGTGTCGGCATCGAAGTCGCCGACCTTGTTCTTGTCCATCAGGCGAATGGTTTCGCTGGTCAGGTACATGTCGTTACGCACGTTGCCCATGGCCTCGGCCGGGACTTTGGCGAGCGAGCCATAACCTTTCACTTCGTTGCCGATGTTGCCCGCCAGGGCGGCGAGGGCGGGGATCAGTTGCGGTGTCGCTTCCTTGCTGCGCACGTATTCGGACAGCACGGGGCGCGGGTCGGACGGGGCCGGTAGCGGAGCACTTCTGACCAACGCTTGCTGGGTCACTTCGGCGACGGCGGCGAATTGCAACGCCTGGTCGGCCGGCATGGTGCGGTTCAGCGCATAGGCCATCGGCAGGGTGCCGACCAGAATCAGCATGATCAGGCCCATGCCTTTTTGGCCATCGTTGGAGCCGTGGGCGAAGGACACGCCAGTGCAGGTCAGGATCAGCATCCCGCGAATCCACCACGGTGGAGGTGTGTTGCCTTTCGGTGCTTTGTACAGCGCACGATGTTTGACGAAGATGCGCAACGCCAGCAGCAACAGTGCGGCAAATGCGAAGCCGATCAGTGGTGACAGCAGCAACGCGTAACCGACCTTGGTGGCTTGCGCCCAGTCGACACCACTGGTGCCGTCGCGTCCGTGCATCAGCGCATTGGCGACGCCGACGCCGATGATCGAGCCGATCAAGGTGTGGGATGACGAGGCCGGCAAACCCAGCCACCACGTGCCGAGGTTCCACAAAATTGCCGCGATCAGCAGGGCGAAGATCATCGAGAAACCGGCGGATGAACCGACTTGCAGAATCAGCTCCACCGGCAGCAAGGCGATGATGCCGAAGGCTACGGCGCCGCTGGACAGCAACACCCCGAGGAAGTTGAAGATCCCCGACCAGACGACCGCAAAATGTGCGGGGAGTGAATTTGTGTAAATCACCGTTGCCACGGCGTTGGCGGTGTCGTGGAAGCCGTTGACGAACTCAAAACCCAAGGCAATCAACAGCGCCACACCCAGCAGCAGAAACGGCGTCCAGGTGGTCACCGTAGTGCCGAGGTCATGCATGTCGTGTATCAGGCTGTAGGCGGTGAACAGCAGCCCCATGGCCAGCACCGCGAAAAACACCACGGCGGTCAATACACCGGTTTTTTTATCGAGTTGCGGGCCGGCACTGCTGGCGGGAGCGTTGGAGGCGGCGGTCAAGGAAGGCGTAGCCATGGCCGGACAATCCTGTGTCAGGGAGGAGTGCCGGTCATGATCGTTGCCGAATGTTACAGCGAGACTGCTTTGGGTCAGTGTTTGGGTTCTTTGCCTATCCGCGGCCCCACATACTTGTAGGAGCAAGGCTTGCCCGCGATGAACGATGACGCGGTCATCCTGTCAGACCGCGGTGCATCAATCGCGGGCAAGCCTTGCTCCTACGGTATACGAGTGGTCTTAGTAATCCGCCCGCTTGCGAAACGCCCAACGCCCGGCCAGTACCGTGAACGTCGCGACCAGTGCCACCAGAATCCAGAATCCTTCCGGGTCGCCGGCAAGGGGAATCCCGCCGACGTTCATGCCGAAGAAACCGGCAATAATGTTGATTGGCAGCGCCAATACCGTGACCACGGTCAGGGTGAACAGCGTTCGGTTGCTTTGCTCGTTGAGGTTGGCGGCGATCTCTTCCTGCAACAGCTTGATCCGTTCGCCGAGCGCCGTGAGGTCGTTGATGATCAGCGCGAACTCCTCGGTGGATTTGCGCAGCTCCTTGACGTCGTCCTTTTGCAACCATTGCGGCGGACGGTTGAGCAGACGCAGCAGCGAGCCCGGCTCCAGTGCCAGCAGCCGTTGCAAGCGCACCAGCACCCGACGGTTGGCGCCCAGTTCGGCACGGTTGGTGGACAGTCGCGATGACAGCAACTCGTCCTCGATCTGGTCGACACTCTGGCTGGTCTTGCGCACGATCTGCGTTAGCACTTCGCCCTGGTCGCGGAGCAAATGCACGAGCAGTTCCAGTGGCGAACGAAAGCATTCGCCGGCCTTGACCGAGGAGCGCAGCTTGTCCACCGAGTGCAGGGGTTGCAGGCGCGCGCTGATGATCAACCGACTGCGGGCGCAGACCCAAAGGGTCGAGACGTCTGACGACACCATGCTGCTGAGGTTGAACACCACGTCGTTGACCACTGCCAGCAGCGCTGAATCGACGTGCTCGATGCGCGTCGAGCGCGAGCCTTCATGCAAGGCTTCGAAAAATTCTTCCGGCAACTCCAGGTGCGCTTTCATCCAGCGCTCGCACGCAGCGTGGGCGAGGTTCAGGTGCAGCCAGAGGAACTCGTCCTCGGCGCCCGGTTGTTGCAGCAGCTGCAGCGCCTTGGCCGAATCGATCTCGCGGCCGCGTTCGCCGGGACGAAAGCTGAAACCGTAGAGCAGGCCGAACAGGTCAGAATCGCGGTGGCGTTGATCGATGCTGTGGTTCATGGAGTCTCGCTGAAGGGCGGCGCCTGTCGTACGTTTCACAGGCTCACATGAGCGGCATCATGGCAACGCTGTTTGACGGTTTTGTGACGGTTTGGTGGTTCGCGTAATAGAGCCTTTACCAGTGGTCGGATTGGCTTCAAGAAAACGCGGCACGCGCCGATGACGCCTAAGTTGGCTCAGGCACTTTGGTGTCCGGTCCGCATGTTGTCGACAGGGAGGTCCGGACATCTCGCATGCCCTACCGATGCGAGTCTTATCCCTGTCATGAGTATCACTCGATGTTTTTGCAAAAATCCCTGCGAGCGCAAATCCTGGCACTGCTGAGCGGCAGTCTGATCGCGATGTTGCTGATTGCCCTGGCCTGTTTTCACTTACTCTCCAGCGGGGTGCAGAACTACCGCAACCTCATCGAAGGCCCGTTACGTACCTCGCAACTGATTGACGAAGCCAACCTGCAATTCAAGGCTCAGGTCCAGGAATGGAAAAACGTCCTGTTGCGTGGCAAGCAACCGGCTGAGCTGGACAAATACTGGAAGCAATTCGAGGACCGTCAGGGCGACGTACAGAACATCCTCGGTGAATTGACCCGCCAACCGGGCATCGACGCCTCACTTAAAACCCGCCTTGAAAGCCTGCGTGATGCGCACCGGGTGCTTGGCGGCGCGTATCAAAAAGGTCGAGAGGCTTATCTGGCAGCCGGTGGTGATCCTTCGGCAGGTGATAACGCGGTCAAAGGTGTGGACCGCGCCACGAGCGAGCAGATGAGCGAACTGGTCAACGAGTTGCGTAAACAGGGCCGGGAGCAGTCGACGTTGATCAGCGCCAGCGCCGATCGCACGGTGTTGCTGGGTATCCTGGTGATGCTGGCTTCGGGCCTGTTGATTGGCTTGCTCAGCCTGTGGCTGGTCAACCGCAATCTGGTGGAACCGATCCGCAAGCTGATCGAATACGTCGCGCACCTGAGCCAGGGCCGCTTTGCCGAGCGGGTGGCGAGTGATCGTCAGGATGAGTTGGGCAAGCTGGCGGTGGCTGCCAATACGCTGCGCGATTTCCTTGCCGAGACCTTCAGTCGCTTGCAGCGCAGCGCCTCGGATCTGGACAGCGCCAGCGGTGAGCTGAACTCGATTGCGACCTTGATGGCCCATGGCACCAACGAACAGTTCAACCGCACGGATCAAGTCGCCACGGCGATGAACGAAATGTCCGCCACCGCCCAGGAAGTTGCTCGTCATGCGGCCGACGCGGCACGGGCCGCCGATGATGCCGATCAGTCGGCACAACAGGGCGAGAAGGTCATGCAAGGCACGATTCACACCATCACTCAGATGCGCGGCGAAATCGCCAACACCGCGACGGTCATCCGCCAACTGGAAACCGATAGCGGGCGCATCGGCAAGGTGCTGGAAGTGATTCGCGGCATCGCCGAGCAAACCAACTTGCTGGCATTGAACGCCGCTATCGAAGCCGCTCGGGCCGGTGAAGCCGGACGCGGGTTTGCTGTGGTGGCCGATGAAGTACGCAGCCTGGCCCAGCGCACAGCGGCGTCGATCATCGAAATCAACCAGATCATCCAGAGCGTGCAGACCGGTGCGGTAGACGCGGCGCAGGCCATTGAAAGTGGCCAGTCGCGCAGCGAAGAAAGCGTCGAGCAGGTCACTCAGGCCGGGGCCATGCTTGAGCGCATTACTGCATCGGTGGAGGCGATTCGCGACATGAACCGCCAGATCGCCACCGCTGCTGAAGAACAGACCTCGGTGGCCGAAGACATTTCGCGCAACCTGACCGAGATCACCAGCATCGCCAGTACCAACCTGGACAACGTGCAGCGCACTGAAGCGGCGAGCAACAACCTGCACGGGTTGTCGGGGCAATTGAACGCGGTGACGGCGCGTCTCGGCGCCTAGCCAATTGAAATGTGTATCGGCACGCTAACCGTGTCGGTACACGATTGATCTCAAGTGTGGGTGTTGCACGTCGATGATTCGGTTATCCCTAACCTCATCGAAGGAAACGCCCATGGTCAGCCTCACATCGGTCTCGATCAATCAGACTCTGTCCACTTCCACCAGCAAGACTTCCATCAGCGGCAGCACCGATACCGACACCACGCAAAGCACAACCACGACGGGCAGTTCGACCACCGACAGTGGCAAAGTCGCGGCCGGTGGTGCACCTGCGTCGGGTGGCAGCAGTTCGAGCAGCAGTAGCAGTGAATCGGATACGGTGAAAGAGCTGCGCAAGCAGATCGCCGAATTGCAAAAGCAATTGCAGGAGCAACTGCAACAACTGCAGGCCGCTCAGGCCAGTCAGGAAAGTGCGGATGCCAAAGCGGTGAAAGTCGCCGCCGCCCAATCGCAGATCGCAACCACCTCGGGCTCATTGGAAACCGCTACGGCGGCGTTGACGCAAGCGCTGCAAGAGTCAGGCAGCAGCACGTCGGGATCGTTGGTCAGTACAACGGCGTAATGTTTCGGCCTGCCTGGCTGCGCCTTTGATATCCCATGTCCCATGAAGCTCGTGCCACCGGTCGGATTCAGGGGCAGAAAAGGCCTTGATTTACCGCCTACCTGTTAGTTCTGACAGTAGACGGGGTGGTGCCCTGAGGATTGTATGGAACGGTCAGCGCAGCCTGCGCTACTTTTCTGTCAGGAGCGATCCCATGTCTTTGAGCAAGTTGGAAATGTTGGAAAAGTTGGAAAAACGGGGAAAGTCGGAACAATCGGAAAAGAAATGGGAGAAGTTGGATGTTCCAAGCATGAAGCCGGCGGCCGGTTACGATGGACAAATCGATGAACAGTTGATTGGCGTGCATCTGGACGCTTTGGTCTTGGGCGGGCAAGGCTATGAAGCAGAGGATCATCTTCAGGTGCGCTGGAATGGCACAACCGTGTTTCGGCAAGATATCAAAAGCGCGGAAGTTGAAGCTGGCGTCGAGGTAAAAATAGAAAAAAGATACGTTGTAGCGGGTGATGCCACAGTCGGGTACATCATCATCAGTCATGTGGATGGAGAAATCACCGACTCACATGAATTGCATCTTAAGGTTAATCCGGCTATTCCGGATGCGTAGTTCTTGCGTCGCTATCCACTAGACCCGGCCACCTCTCTCATGCTCAAAGCGCAAAAAAGCCGCGAAACCCGAAGGTCACGCGGCTTTTTCCCGGGGCGATTTACTTGTCTTGCGTGTTGCTCAGTACTTTGCCGGTTTTTGCGTCCAGCTTCACATCCCACTCAACGTTCTTCGCGTCGCGGATTTCAACCTTGTACTCATAAACACTGGTTTTGGCATTGTGCTCCAGCTCGGTGTCGGTGATGTTTGCAGCCGTGCTGCCAGGATGCTCAGCGAGCGCCGCCTGATTGAGTTTCTGCATGTCCATCACAGTGCCGTCCTTGAGCAGACCCGGGATCAGGTCCGGGCGCACATCGGCCATGGCGAAACCGGCTGTCAGGGTCAGGGCAGCGGCGGTGAACAGGGCAGTCAACGTCTTCATGGGGCATTCCTTGGGTGAACTGTTTAAGTGGCGTCAGGTTAACCAGCGCAACTTAATTCATCCTTAACATCGCCTGAGCCTGGTCGTTCCCGCGCAAATCATCACGAGACTGCGTGCTGCCGAACCTGTAGCAGCTGGCGCAGCCTGCGTTCGGCCGCGCAGCGGTCGTGAAACCTGCGCCTGCGGTGAACCTGAAACTCCGCGTTGCCTGATTCTACGACTGCTGCGCAGCCGAACGCAGGCTGCGCCAGCTGCTACGGGAATTGCGTGGCCCCTCTGGTTTTGCCGTACCGCCAGTGATGCTCCCGTGTGGGAGCATCACTGGCGGGCGGCCACTCAGAAGCCGTTGTTCTCAAGCAACTGCGCAACGCTGCCTGCTGCCGGGCGCTTGTAGTACTTGAGCAGTTCGCTGGCGCGGTTGGTGAAGATGCCATCGACACCGGCGTCCATGACCTTCTTGTAATCCACCGCATCGTCGATGGTGTAGACGTGCACCAACATGCCTTTGTCGTGGGTGTACTGGTTCATCCATGGTTGCACCAGGTCCGAATAGCTTTGATCGCCGCCGTTGGTCAGCGCTGCCGAAGGGCCCGTGCCAATGGCGCCCTGAGACTTGGCGTAGTCGACCCATTGCTCGAATTCGGCTTTGTCCTTGGGTTCCTGTTTGGCGTAGTAGGTGGCTTTATCCTTGTCGCCGGATTCGGCGAAGGTCACCTTCGACTTGGGCTCGATGCTGCCTTCGCCCACCCACAGCAGGAGAATCTTCGGTACTTGCGGCATTTCTTTTTGCAGCAGTTCAAGGCTGCTCTTCTCAAAGGTTTGCAGGATCACTTTGCCTTTACCCTGGCCGACGCTCAGTTCACTTTTAGCCAGTTTGGAACCCGCCGGGCTCAACCAGCCACGGTCTTGAAGCTTATCCTTGAGGTCGCGCTCGATGCCGGGAAACTGCTTTGGCTCTTTGGTTTCGATGTAAAGCCCTGGTTTGTGCAGCGGGTTGCCTTCGGCAATATCGATGATTTCGTCGAGGGTCAGGATTTTCAGACCGGCGTAATTGGCACGTGCGCGATCCGGGTGAGCGGTATTGAACCAGCTGCCGGCATCCAGGGTTTTAAGTTCGGCGATGGTGAATGCGTTGGCCGGGCTGTCCTTGCGTTCAGGAAACTTGGTGGCAACGTCGGTGGTGCGTTGCAGGTTGTTGTCATGCAAGGCGAACAGCACGCCGTCCTTGCTGCGTTGCAGGTCCATTTCCAGGTAATCGGCGCCCAGGTCGCGCGCCAGTTTGTAGGAGGCGGCAGTGGATTCCGGTGCATCGAACGAGGCGCCACGGTGGGCGATCACTGCCGGGTGCGGGATCCCGGTGGCGGTGGCCAGAGCGGTCGGGCTCTGCTGGCTGGTCGCCTGTGCCTGGCCAAGGCCGAGCATCAGACTCAGCAACAGGGCGCTTTTGGTGTAGGTAACAGGCATTGTCGAGGTCCTTTCGTAAGAAGCGATTTCAAAGACCTATCTTTTAACAATTGAGCGCCGGATGCGCTATCGCCAAACCGACATTAACGTGTGTGAGGGGCGATTTTTCTGCGCTTTTGTGCAGCCCTTTGCAGTACGATCCACTTCGGCAAATTCCCCTCCAGAGGGAAATCCCGAAACATCCGTTATCCCGCCCTCTGCGTGTAAACCATCGTTCAGCCGTCCTTCGGGACGCATCCGTGAGGTTTACCATGCGCATCACGTCCGAACTTATCTGCCAGGCCGCCGACCAGCTCAACGGCTTCGTCGGTTTCAATCGCAAGACCGCCCGATACATCGTCCGCTTCAGCGAAGACGCTTTTGGCATGGACGTCGCAGACGACGCGATTATCCCCGCCAGCGAGTTCGTCTGGGCGTCTGAGGACGGTCAAGCCATGACCCTCAAGCGCGAGCTGATCCGCTTGTTGCTGGAGCAGAACATCGACGACCGGATCAACATCACTGAACCACTGCGGGTCTATATGCGGCGTGAGGATTTACCGGAGATCAGCGCGCTGCGCCGTCTGGTTCAGGCCGGCTGACGCTCGAAGGCATAAGCGCGTTCGACCTTGCAGACCCGCGTGTGAAACGCTTCATACCAGGTCGAGCGTCCGCGTTCGCGGGTTGCACTGTGCTCAGCGTGTTGTTTCCAGGCGAGAATCGCTTCTTCGCTGGACCAGTAGGAAACGGTGATGCCGAGCCCGTCCTCACCCCGGGCCGACTCCACCCCGAGAAACCCTGGTTGGTCGCGGGCAAGTTCGACCATGCGCTGTGCTGCTTGCTCGTAACCCTGGTCGGCGGCGATGCGCAGTGAAGTGAAAATTACCGCGTAGTAAGGCGGCGAAGGCGTGTTGGCGATCATCTGACGTTCCTTGCGCAGGCCTGGATAAAGGCATCGACCAAGGGTGGACGGGTGCCGGTTAGCGCTGCGCGTTCTGGTTGAAACAAGGTCGCGACGAAGAACGGATGATCGCTGAGCTCCATGGCCCGTAGATCACCCGCCGAATCGTGGCCGGTGGCTCTCAGGTTGTGTGTCAGCAATTGCTCTTCGAACGCTGGATTGACGCCGTAGCGGCAGTGATAGCCTTCATGAATCTCTGTGGACTCGTAGGCGTTGGCAATCAGCGAGCCTTTAACCAACCGGATGCTGTCGACGATCTCCACCAGTGAGCAGGTGAGCGGCGTGAGCACGGCGCGCGCGGCGTCTGGCGAAGTTTCACCATGCTCGGCATCGGTCCATCCCAGAACGTTGCGTGCGTATTCAAGCACCGCGTGTTGAAAACCACCGCAAGTGCCGAGGAACGGCCGCTGTTGTTCTCGGGCAAAGTGGATCGCCAACAGCGCACCGTCCATGTTGCGGTAAGGGCTGGCGGGTACGCACCAGAAGCCGTCGAAGTCGGCCAGTCGGGTGTTTGCATTAATGTTGTCAGTGGCCAGCCACTCAATGTGCACATCGACGTCAGCGTGTTGTGCGGCCAGGTTCAGCGCCAGGGGAATTGCCTGATGGGCAGTGACCTGTGGGTCGTAGTCACCGATCAGTGCAATACGCAGTTGAGGGCTCTCTTGCATGGTGTCTCCCAAGACTTGTTGATTGCTGGAGCCGACTATAGAGTGGCGTTCACGCAATCAATAGAGGCGTTTAGCCAAGTGTTCAATGCAGTAACGCACTATCAGCTGGATTACCCGGACCTCGCCTTGATTCTTGCGTTGGTGCGCGGCGGCTCTCTGGCACGGGCGGCGGCGCTATTGAAGGTCGACGTTTCGACGGTGTTTCGTGCGGTCAGGCGCCTGGAAGCGGCGTTGGGCCAAGCGCTGTTCGAGAAAAGTCGCGCAGGTTATTTGCCGACCGCCCTGGCCCGAACACTCTCCGAGCAGGCCGAACGCGCCGAGCAGGCGCTGGAAGCGGCGCGTATTGGCGTGGAGCAGGGCGGTGACGTGATCAGCGGCACCGTGCGCCTGACCTGCACCGATTCGGTGTTGCACGCGTTGCTGTTGCCGGCACTGGCGCAGTTCATGCCGGCGTACCCGGCGCTGACCCTGGAACTGAGCACCTCCAACGATTTCGCCAACCTCAGCCGCCGCGATGCCGATATCGCCTTGCGCCTGACCCGCTCACCTCCGGAGCATCTGGTTGGGCGGCGATTGGGCGCTGTGTCGTATCGGGTGTGCGCGAGTGCGGCGTATCTGAAATCGGTCGAGCCGAGTGATCTGACACGGTTGAGCTGGATCGCTCCGGATGACTTTCTGCCCGACCATCCAACCGTGATCTGGCGTCGTCAGCAATTTCCCGGTGTGTTGCCGAGCTATCGCTGTAACAGCATGCACTCGGTCACCGAGTTGGTACGCGCCGGGCTTGGGGTCGCCGCGTTGCCGGACTTTCTGATCGACCCCGCGCAGGGGCTGCGTCCATTGAGCGAACCCCTGCTCGGTTACGACACCAGTCTGTGGTTGCTGACCCGTCCGGACTGCCGCGCATTGCGCTCGGTGGTGACGCTGTTCGACGAGTTATCACGCCGGGTGCAATTGCCTGATCAGGGACGTTGCTGATCCTTCAGAACGTGTTGATGCATCTCCGTGGTCAGGTTTTCGATGCGTTCGGTCAGCTCTTTGGTCATCTCGGTCAGTCGGGTGTTTTGCTCAAGCAACGTCAGTAACTGTGCGGAGGTCTTCGCGGCTTGTGCTTGCCGTTCGGTGTTGGCAATCGCCAAGGTCTCGCGGTGTAGCGCGTCGGCTTCGGACTGGGCTTTGTCACGAGCGGCCTGACGGGTTTGCGCCAGCAGAATCAACGGCGCGGCATAGGCCGCTTGCAGACTGAACGCGAGGTTGAGGAGGATGAACGGGTAGACGTCGAAGGTCGTTAACCCCGTGACGTTCAGGGCAATCCAGACCACGACGATGAGGGTTTGCGCGCCGAGGAAGGTCGGGGTGCCGAAGAAGCGTGCAAAGGCTTCGGCCTTCAATGCAAAAGTGTCGTTGCCGAATGTCGATGCCAGATGAGCGTGGGGACGATGGAAACGCAAGTGATCGATGGGGGCGGCGGGATCTTTTTCTTCGGGCTTGGTTGAATTCATGATGCTCTCTGCAATGCCATGGGACTGAGGCTCACTATAACCCCGACAGCTTCCAGCGCCCGACTCGCCTTGAAACACTTTGTAGTGTTTTATTCAGCGCTTCGGTCCAGCGGATAAACACCTGAATAGTGTCATTTGTTCCATGTGTCCTTTTGCGTGCCCTTCATGCCTGCCGTTGATAGCAGGCCAGAAACATGTCCAGTGTCGACTCTACAACCGTCGTCTGCATCTCGGGTGACAGTGGTGGACAGTTGAGGGAGATCTGCGGCCAGAAGGCAAATGCCTTGAGCATTCCCTGCACCTGCTGGGCAGCAAAGGCCGGGTCTACAGGCTTGAGCCGACCGTCAGCCTGAGCCGCGCGAATCCAGGTGGTCAGCCCTTCTTCACGTTCGCCAATGCGCTCCACCATGTCCTGGACCCGTTCTGGCGAATGGATGGTGGCGGCGATGGCAACTCGTGCCAGATCAAGGAAATTGGTATCCCCCAGCAACTGCAATTTGCAGTGCAGCAGTTGGCCCAACTGCTCGCGAAGCGGCAGGTCTGTGCGATAACAGTTGTCCTGCTGAGCGGTGACGTTGGTCCACAATCGTTGCAGGATTTCAGTCCACAGCTCTTCTTTGCTGGGGAAGTGGTTGTACACCGTGCGCTTCGACACGCCCGCGGTGGCGGCGATCTTGTCCATGCTGGTGATGTCGAAACCGTTGGCACGGAATTCGGCAATCGCCGCCTGAACAATGGCTTCGCGTTTACGGTCGGTGAGGCGCTGCGGAGCTGTCATAAATACGCGTCGGTAGAAAAAAGGGAGAATTACACTCGGCAGTTTACTTGCTCACGGCTTTGTTGCAATCTTGAAACTACACTGTGCAGTGTAGTTGAACGGTTGAAAAATAGAGTTTGCGGCTGACGCGTGCGTGCATTGGCCATTTATCGTCCGAAAAAGAAACGCCGCACCTCGCAGGTTTTTCTGGAGTCACTTAAACATGGCCACTTTCTCTTACCAGGCGGATAGCGCCACTGAACTGAAAACGTCCCGGCAAGAGCAGGGGCAATACCAAAACCATGCGGCCGTACCGGGGCAAGGCTTTCGCAAGACCCTGCGAATTTTCTGGAACATGATTTTCCACAAGCCGAGTAACACGCGACCGACCGGTGTTATTCCGGTTCAAGCACTGACACTCGAACAGCTTCTCGACGCACCGAACCACAGCGTATTCCGCCTGGGGCATTCCACCGTGCTGCTGAAACTGCGCGACAAGTTCTGGCTGACCGACCCGGTCTTCGCCGAGCGCGCATCACCGGTGCAATGGGCCGGCCCCAAGCGCTTCCATCAACCACCGATCAGCCTCGAGGCGTTGCCACCGATCGAAGCGGTGATTCTGTCCCATGACCATTACGACCACCTCGATCGTCAGTCGATTCTCAAGCTGGCGGACAAAACCAGGCACTTTCTTGCGCCGCTGGGCGTGGGTGAGACGCTGATCAAATGGGGCGTCGATGCGAGCAAAGTGCGTCAACTGGATTGGTGGGAAGGCACTCAGATCGAGGGCATTCATTTCATTGCCACGCCTTCGCAGCATTTTTCCGGTCGCGGGCTGTTCGATGGCAACAGCACGCTCTGGGCCTCGTGGGTGATGATCGATGGCGGCAAACGGATTTTCTTCAGTGGCGATACCGGTTACTTCGACGGTTTCAAAGCGATTGGCGAACAGTTCGGCCCCTTTGATCTGACCCTGATGGAAACCGGCGCGTACAACGTCGACTGGCCGCACATTCACATGCAACCAGAAGAAACCCTGCAAGCCCACATCGACCTCAAGGGTCGTTGGCTGCTACCGATTCACAACGGCACCTTCGACCTGTCGATGCACGCTTGGCATGAACCCTTCGACCGCATCTTGGCCTTGGCCTGGGAGCGCAGTGTTTCCATCACCACACCACAAATGGGCGAAGCGTTCAGCCTTGGCCAGCCGCAGCGTGGGGAGGCCTGGTGGCTGGAAGTTGAAGAGACGACCGTTCAGTTGATCGTTAATAGCTAGGGACGTACGCCTATTCCACGGATTGTTCTGCGCAGATGCTGGTACAGCAGACTCTGCCAGTGTTGGGGGAAGGGGCCCCAGCGGATGATTGGATATCACTCAATCATCGCGTAATCCGCCCGCCCCACCGGATCAGGAGTAGAGCCTCTGACGCTCATGCCTCGGCCCGGTGCAAAGCCTGGGAAGAACACCAGGCCTTCGGCTTCAAACCGGTAGGCGAGGGCCAGACGGGTGACGTCGAGCACTTCACCGCCCGCTTCAAACCGGCGGATAGCTTCAACGGTAACCCCGGATTCCCTGGAAAACTCCTCCAGCGACCAGCCCAGCATCGCACGGGCTTGTGCGCTGTGTGCGGGGGTGAATTGGAAAAGGGCGATACGTTCCAGGGTGATTTTCATCGCAAGAGAGGCCATGGTTTTCTCCGGGTTCGAAATGGGTTATTCAATGAGTACTGTGTTTTTGTACAGTTGTTTTCGACCCGGATCAAACTCAATTTTTTGATTGGTTCTACGTCGCCTCCAACCCCGGCACCTCCCGAATAATGAAGTGATCCAGATTCTCGATATCACCACTGAATACCCCGAACGTCTGCTCGGGGTTTTTCTTGCTCGGCACCTGCTTCAACTCCGGGGTCACACCATAGAAGAAGCAATAAAGCTCCCGCTCACTGCCGATGGCACCCTTTATTTCCTCCAGGAAGGCTTTGCGCTTGCGGTAGTTTTCGATCAGTTTTTTGCTCAGGTAGACGTTCACCGAGTAGGGCTTTTTGTCGAGCCAGACCTTCTTCTCGAAATCGATGCGGAAGCTGGTGTTGTAGTCCTTGATCGCCTTGATCTTGCCCCAGTAAATCAGCCCCTTGTTGTCCTGCAGGTATTCGATTTTCTTGAAGAATGCGCTGTAGGACGCAGTGTGCTCGCCAATCTTCAGCGGCATGCGTTTGAGCAGGTCCTTGTTATCGAAATTCGATACGAAGCACTCCACCGGGTGAGCGAAGACGCTGGTTTTGTCCGGTGCCGACTCGCGAGCCGGGTGCTCGGTAGTGCTGGTCGTGGCAGACGGTTTCGGCTGTTCCCGAGGCGCATCGACATCCGGTGTTGGGGTGGACGGCTTGCGCACATACTGACGCCGGGTCAGCAGCAGCTCTGACGGAAAGTGCTCCTCTGGCCCGTCGTCCGTTTCTGCACCTTCTGACGCCGGCGCTCTGAGGCTGACATAAGGGCAGCCCTCGATATGCCGGGTGCCGGGCAGGTTCTTGAAATGCGGCGTGCGGATGTAATTGACGTTTTTCGCGTTGAACGTCCCCAGCCCATTCGCCTCGTCGAACGCCGTGCGACAGTCGTCGTTGGGGCACTGAAAGCGCTCCTTGGCCGAGTCGAAGTCCATGGTCTCGTCGAAGTTCAGATCGCGCACGTCATAGATCGACAGCTTGTCGTCGAGGCTGATGCAGTAGGCGGTGTCGAATTTCATGCGCGCTCGGGTCCTTGAGAGGTAGGTGGCGTATTAATAGCGGGTGGCGCGTGATGGCGCACCTGTTGATTCACGTTTGTCGCATCAACGCCCTGCGCAATTGGACAAGAACCCATAGCCTGACTAGCGTTGTCAGATGGAGCGTTGGGTTCCATGCCTCAGACTGAGGCGCCGTTGCGGGCTGACTGTCTGTTGCACCTACAAGGAGGTAAGGATGTTTGGGTCGGTCGTTCTGGACGCGATTCTCGGGATGTTGGCGCTGTTCACGCTGCTGGGTATTTTCGTCACCACCCTCACTGAAATCATTCAATCGTTCTTCCAGAAGGTCCGGGCAAAATACCTTTATAACGCCCTGAAGCTGCTGTTCACCGGCAAATTGAAGGGGCTGAACGACAGCGACCTGGCGTTCTTCCAACAGGTGCTCGATCACCCGATGATCCAGTCCATGGCGCCGCCGGGCAATCGCCCCAGTTACCTGGACCCGGCGATGCTGGCGCAGGTGGTGATCACGCTGCTGCTGCACAAAGACGACACCACGACCCTCGATATTCCCCTCGACGAACTTAATGCAGCCCTGACCAAGGGCATTGCGCAGGTCCCGTCCGAGCACTTGCGCCGTGCACTGTCGACGATGCTTGCGACGGCCCAGGCCAACGTCACCACGGCCCAGGAGCTGCTATGCGCGTTCAAGACCCGGCTGGAGCACTGGATCAATGCGGTGATGGACCGCGCCGAAGGCTGGATGCGGCGTAATGCCAAAGTCGTCTCGTTGGTTTGCTCTTTGGTGATTTGCCTGGTGCTCAACGTCAACGCGTTCGACCTCATGCAAGGCATGGTGCGCAATGACACGTTGCACGCAGCAGGCATGCAGATGGCCAACAATCTGGTGACGAACAGCGCATCCGCAGCACTCGATCAAGCCTGCGCGAATCGGGACGACAAGGCCCAGTGTCAGTTCGATTCGGCATTGAGCAGTTTGCAGGCGCTGCCTCAGGGCGCTATCGGCTGGAACAACCCGCCGGCTTTTTTACACCACGATCAGACAAACAAAATCGCCTGGTTCGGCTACTGGTTGCTTGGGGTCATGACGGCGGCGTTGGCTGCCTCGTTGGGCGGCGACTTCTGGTTCAAGATGTTGAGCCAGATGATTCGCCTGACGGGCAGCAAAACAGTCCCACAGCCCAAGCCCTGAGCGCGATCGGGCACAACAACTCAGGGAGAGCAGCATGGCGAACAACTGGCCCGACGAGATCAAGCACGTCGTTGTGCTGATGATGGAAAACCGCTCGTTCGATCATCTGCTGGGGGATTACACCAGCATCAACCGTGCGTGCGACGGCATCAACCGTAAAGCGCCCAGCACCAACCCGCTGAAGGATGCCAGTGGCAACACGGCGGTGATCACTCAAACGGCGGAAACACCTGACTACTTTGCCCTGTGGGCGCCGCCCGCGCCTTCGCCACCGGCGCTACCGGCCAAGGACAGCGAAGGTTTCGACCTCGGTCACGAGTTCGTCGATGTGGTGAAGCAACTGGATGTATCACTCAAGACCAGCCTGACCGCACCCAAACTCGATGGCTTTGCGCAAGACGCCTACGACAAGGCCCGCAACGATCTGAAAGTGTACAAAACTTACTCGCAATCCATGGCCCAGCGGGCGATGAACTACATCCCGTTTGGCTCCACGCCCGCCGCCGATCCGCTGCCGGCAATCCAGGGGTTGGCGCGCAATTTCACCGTGTGCGACCGCTGGTTTGCCTCGGTGCCGGGCCCGACCTGGCCGAACCGTTTTTTCGCCATGCTCGGCAGTTGCAACGGCCACTTGCTGATGCCATCCACGGGCACCGTGCTGGCCGGGATCAAAAGCCTGATTGCACAGTTTGGCGGCGACAGCATTTTTTCGCTGCTGCGCGACAAGGGCCACGACGTGCGCATTTATTCCGACGGTGCCATCCCGCTGGCGGCGCTGGTCAAAGGTGGCTTGCAGCACATGAGCATCGACGACTTCAAGTCGGATGTCGCTGGTAACAAGCTTCCCGAACTGTCCTGGATCGAGCCGAGCTATGGCCTGCTCAATGGCAAGCTCGGGCCCAACGTCTCGCATCATCCACCGGAAGACCTGCGCTTTGGCGATCAGTTTGTCGGTGAGGTGTTCAATGCCTTGTCGGCCAACACCAATGTCTGGAACAAGACCCTGTTCGTGCTGCTGTACGACGAGCATGGCGGCTTCCATGATCATGTGGTGCCGCCGACTTGCGTAGCGACGGGTACATCGGTCGATGTCGATTGGCCCAATCCCTTCACCCGGCTGGGCATCCGCGTACCGGCAATCCTCGCCTCGCCGTGGCTCAATCCCGGTCTGATTCCGTGGACCGACAACCTCCAGGCGCAACATTACGATCACACCAGTTTGCTGGCCTTTCTCTGCGATCATTTCCAACTGCCGCGCAGCGCCCTCGGTGCAAGGGTGGTCGCGGCCCAGCACTTCGGCAACGCGCCGATCTGGCGCACTGCCGCAAGCACTGCACCTGCGCCGAAACTGGCAGCCACCGTCGTGCCAAGCCGCGCCGGGCTGCCCTTGATCGAGTCCCAACTGGCGACCCAAAGCCGGCAGGTGGTGGACAGCGCCACCGGTTACCTCGACGGCCTGGATCCGGAGCAGATCTGGAAAAACAGCGCCCAAGGCGTCAGCAGTTTCCTCGACAGCCGCACCCGTGCATTGGCTGAGCCCGGCCAGGCCGCCCTCACGTCCGCCGCGCCGAGTGCCGATAGCCTGGAAGCGAAACTGCGGCGCCTGCAGGATTTGATGGCCACCGCCCACGGTCAAACGGTGGCTGCCGTTGGTGCGCCCGCCGTCAAAACCTTGCAAGCAGGGGCGGTGCCGGCTGTTGTGCCCGCGCAACTGCGAGTCCTGTGCCTGCCGGGTGTGGGATTCACGCAGCCCGCCAATGGGCAGGGCAGTACCGACGCGAACTGGCAGGAACAATGGCGCACGCTGATCCGCAACCAACTGGCGCAGAACGGTCGCGTCATCGACGACCAGGACATCGACTTTCTGCCCTTCGATGATCAACTCAAGGATGGACCGGACTTCGCCCAGATCACCCGCGGCCTGGCCATGTTGCGGGACGATGCCAGGGGCAAGGCCGACGAGGATTTCGGCAGTTGGGGCCTGCCGGTCAATCAGATGCTACGCACCACCGTCGGCGCCATCGTGCAATGGATCGAAGACGCCGATTTACGCACCGCACTGACCCAACATCTGCTGGACAAAATCGACGCGTTCAACCCGCAGATCATCTTCGCCCAAGGGCTGGGCAGCCTGATCGGTTACGACGCCTTGCGCCGTTCGGTGGCCAAGAAAGGTTCAGCGCTGAAACTCGTCGATGGCCGGGTATTCGTCAGCTTCGGCTCGCCCATCGCGCTGCCATTGGTGATGCGCGAAGTGTGGGGCGGGCGGGTGATGCGCCTGAGTGAAAACGGACGAGGCATTCGCCGTTGGTTCCACCTCTACAACCCCAACGACGGCTTGCTGACCCGGCCGATCACCTCGCCAGACTCGGCGCGGGTCGACCTGCAAACCGAGTTCAGCGTGCCGCTGCGTGATGACCTGCTCGACCTCAATCATGCCGCCCAGGCCTACTTATCGTCCGCCACCAGCCAGACCGGCCTCTGGCCACAACTGGCTCGCGACGTGGTGGCGGCAAGCGCTCTGGAAGTGCCGGCGTTCCTGTCCCGCAGCGGCCAACGTAAACGCCGCGCCCTGGTGGTCGGCATCAACGATTACCCCGAACCGGGCGCACGCCTTGACGGCTGCATCAACGACACCTACCTGATCAGCCGCATGCTCCAGGAAAGCGGCTACGACGCGGGTGACATTCGTTTGCTGCACGACGCCCGAGCGACACGGGCGAACTTCGTCGAGCGCCTCGAATGGCTGGTAGAAGGCGCCCGCGCCGGCGACGAGCGCGTGCTGTTCTATTCCGGCCACGGCACCCAACTGCCGGCCTACAGCAGCAGCGGCGAAGCCGACCGCATGGACGAAACCCTGGTGCTCTACGACTTCGACTGGGACGACGAAAACACCCACTTCACCGACAAACTGTTCCGCCAGTTCTACAGCCACCTGCCGTTCGACCCGAACGGCCACGGCGCCAAACTGACCGTCATGTTCGACTGCTGCTACGCCGGCGGCATGACCCGCGGCAACGGCCGCGTACGCGGCATCACCCCACCCAGCGACATCCGCCACCGCATGCTGCGCTGGGACCCCTACGCCGGCGACTGGGACCGCCGGGTGTACGCCGCCGACAGCGACGGCCGCGACTTCAGCGAGCAAGGCAGCAAATCCAGCATCCTCACCCGTACCCGCAGCACGCAAGGCGCCGCCACCGGCCTACGCCCCGAGAAAAAAGCCCAACTGGTACGCCAAGGAAAACTCTACGGCCACCACGGCCCCTACATGCCCCTGATGCTCTACGCCGCCCGAGAAAACGAAAAAGCCAACGAGTATGAGGTGGGCTCCACCAGCTACGGCGCCTTCACCTACGCCGTGGTCGAGCAACTGCGCAAACTGCACCAGGAAAATGTGACGTTGGGGTTTGATAAGTTGATCGATCAGGTCGGCAAAGTGCTGAGCGCGAGGTCGCTGGGGCAGACACCGGAGATTGTCGGGCCGAGCGGGGTGAGGGAAGCGGTGTGCCCGTGGCGAATTAGTGGGTTGGGTAAGTGAGGGAGGAAGCTGAGTTGAACGCTGACGCTTTCAAAACCTGAGTCCGACTCAACCTCCCAGGTCGCAGTCATTCGCCCCGACACCTCGGTCAGTCCCCTCGCCCCTCTGGGGCGGTCCGACGTTTCGGGAGGGTTAGGGTGAGGAGGCGATTTCACTGACACTCATTTGTCATGAGGATGCGCTGGTCCGTTAGGGTTTCATTACCAGCCGCTTCACCTTCTCATAGAGCGACAAAGTGAACTCGACTTTGTCGTTCGAAAGATGACACCACCGATGGCAGTTGGGGCAGAGCGCGACAGTTCAGGATTGCTTCATTGGCAGTCGGTGGTCTTGAGAAATTATTGGACTTGGGTCCAAGAGTAGGGGGGATCTGTTATACCTTCTACGGAAGCTTCTTACAAGGGGGGGATATTCACTGGGGTATTAACTTATTTTGGCGAGTAATCTATCTGACTTATTTTGATTAGGGTCTGTGTTCTCGTTGTAATTAAAGCTGGATTGATGATGGTTTTTTTATTTTAAGGGGGTTGGATGAAAGAGTTTGTGTTGGATATGGCTGATAAGGAGCTTGCTGAGGTTATTGGTATTACTCCTCTAGATCCTTTGGCGAAGCATCTGTTTTTTTTTGAAATGACACGTGTTTTGGGGTATTGGGCTACTTGTAATGCAGCTCTTTCTAAAGAAAAGCAGTTGCCTGGACCGGTTTTTACAATGATTGGGTGGGGGTGGAATTTAGCAGCTGAGTATTATTTTTCAAAGCTATCAAGTCCCGGTTTTCCGATGTTTGAAAGCACTAGTAAAACAAGGGTGGATGCATTAACGGTTTTGCACAAATTTGGAAGATGTGTGCTTCTTCGACGCGTGGCTGATATGTTGGATTCGGGGATGTTAGAAGGAGAGGTTGTTGGCGGGAGATACGTCTTTAGAAGGGTTGGTTTGTCTGAGGAGCAAGTTGTAGATAATCTTGAATATGAGTTTCTTAATGAGCTTAATTTGGATTTGGAAGGGATGGTTGGTGGGTTATATAATGGATGGAATATCACCGAGTTTACAAGTATAGATATTTTGCCGAAAGAGCTAGGGGCATTCCATGGTAAGGTCGTTATACCCGAATTGAAGGCGATGCGGTCAGAGAATATAAGGGAGTTAATGTCTCCACTTGTGAGAAGTTGGGACTCTGGTTTTGGAATAATGATGGCATATGATGCGATTCCGGAAACAGATGCTCATTTTTTCTCTGTTGCGTTAGAAATGGTTATGGCATGGCGCGATGAAGCTGGAATACATCCTTCTGTTAAATTAGATTTTGGGACTGGGCATGAATTAAGTGTTGTTGTTGCGGCTGTATTAAGTTTGCATTTGAAGCACTTGAGCTTTCTAGGTATTTCAGTAGGGAAGTATCCGGAAATATTGTTGGAGCAAAGTTTAACTATATGGACGTCAAGGAAGGAACTGATAGAAACTGTTGAGGTTTTGTCCCGGCTTGACGGAAATATTGTCGAGAAAATAGTCGATGGTATTACGTTTTTTCCTGAGGATGTTGGCTGTCTGAAAGGCAATACAACACCTTTTTCACCTCTGCTCATTGGGTTGGGGAATGAACAGATAATAAGGCCTGTTTGGTGTGTTGGTAGTAATCCTTTTGCATCGCTAATAAAGTTGTTTCAGTGGCGAAATTCTCGAGTTGAAAATTCTTTAGCTAAGTACCGCGAGGATTGGCAGAGATCTCATCTTTACTATGCTTTTGGCGGCAATAGATATGAGCTTATAAAAGGTAATGTAAATCTACGGGTCGATGGTGTGTTTTTGACTGATGTTGATGGAGCCATATTTGATACGGTGACTGGGGAGTTGGCTTTATTTCAGTTGAAATGGCAAGATTACTTTACCAATGATGTTAAGAGTTTAAGAAGTAAAGCTAGTAATCTTGCTAGGGAGTTGGAGGGGTGGACGCATAAAGTTTCGAGCTGGATAGACAGGTATGGGAGCGATGGGGTTGCTAAAAGTTTTCGGTTGAAACTGAAGAAGGGGGGTGGTATTACAGGAATTTACTTGTTTGCAATTTCTCAGTCGGTTGCGCGTACTGGTGGTTACGGATTTAAAATGAAAAATAATAGCGTCGCGGTAGCGAATTGGCCTCAATTTATGAGGTTGAGAATCGAGGTTGGACCGGCTTGTAAGGTTATAAGTGAGCTTCATGCTCGCATAAAAGAAGAAGTTGAAGTGACGTACCCATCATTCGCCATACCCTATACTTCGAAGTTTTCCTCTGTGGAAATAAGCTTTGAAGACGTTTGGCGTGGGTATTGATTTAGTCAATATGATTTTTTGACAGGATTATTCACGCGTTGGCATCAACTCGTTCTCAATCCTTACGCCAAGTCGGTATGCAAAATATCTCACTGTGGCGAGGGAGCTACTCCCGCTGGGCAGCGAAGCAGCCCCGGTATTCTGATTCAATGAAAAATCCGCTGCTTGAAAACTCAAACAGCGGATTTGCAAATAACTAGAATCCACGTAGCAATCGTGAAGCCTTGCTCCACCAGGATTCCCGCTGATTGAACGGATCGCTCGCCAGCAAGCAAGGCATATCCCGCAACCGAATCCACGGCTCATCCCGCCAGTGCAACATGCTGAGTGACATCTGCGGCCAACTCAAAACGCTCAACGTCGGACGTTCGACAGAACGCAGCGGATGGGCATCACGCAACGCAGGTACAACCTGATGCGTCAGCCACTCACGAAGCTGTCGATACTCTGGGCAGTAGTGATACACCAGTAGCGCATACACTCCAGACTCACTCACCATTAAGTGTTCTTCGGCTTCGCCATAGGTCTCCACGCACATTATCTGTCGCTGATCGGCATCTAGCTTGCGCAACATACGCTCATCAAGATACTTACTCATGAAGCGGCCCAGCTCGTGAGCGCAGAACCACACCTGGTTCTCCACCAGAAGTGCATGCAGATGTGTTTTGTGGCGGGTAAATCGAGTCGGTAAAAGTGGTTCAGACATGGCGTACCCCCGAAATCGGAAGCGCGAGATTCGGTATACAGGGACAGTGATTCACCTTCATCATGAAAGTTGGATAGTCAGGCATTTCCTTTACCTCTGGCTGCTTTCTTAGGGCATTCGTTATGGGTGTCGGGAGCTAAGAAACCCACCAGAGACGGGCCGGACATATTCCCCTTTCGGGTCTTGTATTCGCCCACTCCCGACATAACGGGGATTTTTTCACAGGCGTCGAAAAACCGCTGGCGAAAAAAGCCGCATGGCTGTCGGGTGCGGAGGGCCGCTCTGGTTGAGGCGTTTCTTAGGCGCCGAGTTGTGAGCCTAAGGGGTCAGGGCAGGGTGGTCAACCCTTCAAAATCGACAAATATTTTGAGGTGTAAGATGCGTAGGCCGTAGGCTTCACACGTTGAATGCATTCTGGATTTCGAGACGTAGGAGATCTCTGTTTTTTGTGTGGCATTTCCAAATGGCCACCACCCGCCACCTTAAATTGATTAGCGCTTGTTGGGCTTTGAGATCCCTTTCGACATTTTTTGTCAGTTTGTTCTGCCAGAAGTCGATCCTGCTTGTTGGCATGTATGCATATTTGCACTTGGGATGTTGATGCCAGAAGCAGTCATGCACTGAAACCACATCGGGTTTACCTGAGAACTTGACGTGCAAGCCAACGCGCAGTCCTGCGCGATGCATGGAGCCGCGCACAGCCAGTTCCGGGTGAATTGACTCTTGAATGCGCGGTTTCAGATTGGTTGATTAGCTACCCGCGCGCCACTTGTTGTACTCAGTTGGCAGCAGGGCCGCAATTTCGTCGCTGGCCATCTGACGCAAATTGTAAGTGCGCTCGAATTGTTTGAAGGTGAAAGGCAGGCGACGGATGCCACCTAGCCCGGCTTTGCTCTTCGGGTCGCGGCGAGCTTTCCTCGAGCGTTGCGAGGTCACCCCTGTCTTTACCGAACCGTCAGGCATGGCATAGAGCGAATTGGCTACCGGCCAAAAACTTCGATGGGCGTAGATTTCTTGGCGCGACGTCATCTGTTCAGCCATTTCACCCCATGGCGATTTCAAAGAACCCAAAGCAACCTTGGCTGCCGTCCCATGTAGACTTACCAAGTCCCATGCAGTTCGAGCAACCAAGCGGTAGGCCAGTCGCGGAGACTGCATGATGTAGTGCGGTTTTGCCAAGGGCTTTCCTGCTCCAGCGCCTCGGCTTTTACTCACTAGGCTTTCGATGAAAACCAACGAAATCCATGCCCACATTCCATAGTTCGATAAGAGGGCAAATCGGTCCACGTTGCCTACAAAAACCTGGTTCGCCAGATATTCCCCCAGCTCGTAGCTGGTTGAAAACTGTCTGGACAAGTCGATCCAGTATTCACCATCAACAACATCGGTAGTTGCATCATCCTCCAAGAGCACCATTGGAGATGCGCCCGCAGGATTGTCAAGCCATGCTGCAAGCTTGGCGATGCCGTCTTCATTCAGTGATCTGACTTGGCTCGTCATATCTGTTTACCTTCCATTTCTGCCAAAGCCTCAGCCATGTGGTGCTTGAAGATGCCCTTTGCAGCGAATTTCCTGACAACTTCGTCGGCCCAAACCTGTTGAGCTGAGATGTCGTCGTCTTCGAACTCGATGGGAAGATTAGCACCCAATGCGGCGATGAAATCCGCCCATGGTGCAATCCAAGTTTCGGAGTCATCCAGTGCCGACACGTCTTTGGCAATTGCCATTGCAATTTGACGCATGACTTCGGGCATGACAAGAGCGCCAAACCAAGGATGATTTGCTGCAGAGACAGCGGTGGGGAACAACATTCTTTCCACTAGAACATTCGGTTTTTCGCCCGCTCCCGTGCCCTCAGGGAGTACAAGTTTCCACGCAGCGCCGTGCAGATCGGTCGGCTCGATGTCCACCAAGCTGGAGCCGAGATTGCCAGCCTCATCCAATGCCCTGACACCGTCCGTGTATCCGACGAGCAATGACTCGCCCGGCCTGTTAAAAATGAACCTGAATTTCAGCGGCTTGTCGGTGGTGATCGCCCGGATGCTCGTAGGCGTCTTCTTGAAGTCGGACAACGGGCCAAGATCGAAGTACTCTTCTGTACTTCCTGCATGGACGATGCAGCCCAACTGCACGTAAGGATCAAGTTTCGCAGCCTCGTAATCGAAACTGTCCAACCAAAACACTCTGCCGTCAGATACATCATTCCTGACTCGCACCACGAAATGCTTCTTGTCGATCTGCTTCAATCCGGTGGGATTAGTTGTCCTCGTTATCTGCCCCATCGGACACCTCCTGATACTTCACGCGGATTTCGAGCTGTCGGTTGTGATCGAATCCGGCAACTGACAGCCTAGAGCTCTCATCGTCCAAGCGAAAGCTCAGTGTGTTAAGTGCCGTGGCCAGCTCGGAAATGCCTGAATACTCACGTGGATACGACAATTCATCACCAATCCAGAAGTCGGCGGCATCCCACAACTTGAATGCGTCACCCACGACAGTGGCGTAGGCCAAAGTGATCCTGCAATCAATCGGGAAAGTGAATCCTTCCGCTGCTTTCGCATGAACCTCGAATCCCTCATTGAGAATCTTGAGTACGACAGGCTTGGGTTTTGGTTTCGGGATTTCTTCTGGCGATTGGTGCTCACCCTTGGGTGTTTCCGGCGTCACTCCGCCACCACCTAGACGTTTGACAGGTTCGGAAGCCGGATCGGCGAAATAAACCGCCAGGGCTGTGTCATCCTTCTTGCCCTCCGGTGAGATCAGTTGCACCAGCCGCAGCGCAGCGTTGCGGACCGCATTCAGCACATCATTGGGCGAAGAATACTGAGCCACAACCTTTGGACGCCGCGCATTCCAGTTGCGATGGGTCGGTTCTTCGGCTGCTACCAGCAAATCGGAGAGATTGGGATCCTGAATGAAGGTCAGCGCCATCACCGGGACAATGGTACGCGCTGCCTTCAACCTCTTTTCGCCGTCGATTCCTAAGTCTTGTCGAACGAACAGCTCTTGGCTCTGCTCCGCACTTTCGTCCTGCTGGAGGAAAACGCGGAACTTTGTGGTTGAAGTTTCCTTCGGTTGTTTCTTTTTGACTGCGATGAGGAAGTCCACCGAAACCAACTCGGAGTTGCCGAACTTTTCCTTCAATGATGTCAGCTCGGCTTCCTCGAATGCATTAACTGTCAGCTTCGTTTCCCTAGCCCATGAATCCTTCGCCGTGGCAGTGACTGCTTCATTTGCATTCTTCGCAGTCAGTGCGAGAAATTCGCGGTAGCCCTTGCTCAGCCTGCAATTTTGTCCCATGTCATTTGCCACGTCGGCGATGCTCGACGTATCCAGCGTAACATCGCCGACCTTCACCACGAGGCGACCACGGTTGATGGCGAAAAAGAACTCGTTGACTACGGCATTGCGCAGCATCTTTTCCGTGATGTCCTCTGACGGCAATGGAACCATGAAGGTCGTGCCGGCTTCCGCTCCTCTAGCCAATCCGAGTTCGGCCTTTATTCCGTCGAGCATCGGAATTTTGTCGATGGGTATTGCCAGTTCGCTAGGATCACTTCCAGCTCCCCACCTTGCTTCCTTTGCCCAACGATTATTGTCGCCGGGCAGCTTGTAGTTGCGCTTGAAGCGGCAGCAGCCGAAGAGAAGTTCGATGCCATCTGATTTACGTTTAGTTAGGGCAAAAACGCTTCTCAACTGGCTAGCCAAGTACAAGGTGATTTTTCCTTGACCAGCCCCACCATTGGATTTTGTCGTTTTCGCGCCTTCGCCTTCGCGGAACCAGAACGCATTCCAATTTTCGGTCGAGCCTTCACATGAGGAATCCGTGTAGCAACCCTCAAGACCGGTCGTTCCGAAATCCTCGATCACAAGAAATGTCATCTTGTCAGGGCGTACATCGCTCTCGATCAGTTCGCCGGCCCGAAAGTGCTTGATCCAATCGTCGGAGAAGATAGATCGAGCGAACTCGCTGGTGGCCACGTCTACCGTGACCAGCTTGTATTCAACGCGAACTATGCTGTCGCTGCTTCGCGCATCCAACGGATTCTGGAGCGTTTCACGGACTAGAATTTCAACGCTGGTGCGTTCTTCATCCGCGAAATTATCGTCGGAAATGCTAGCCCCCGAAGTCTCGTTCGGATTTAGCGGGCGGAACTGCCAATGAACCACAATCAACTCTCCCTATCAGTAGATCCAGATTAATTGCTGCTACAGCTTAAAGTCGCCACCGGAAGCGTTTTCGGCGTCAGAGAAGCGCGTTTTGGCCTGATCCAGCTCCTTCTGTAGGGTCTTGAAGATCTTTTTTATGTCCTCATCGGTGAAGCTGTAGGCGCTTCGGTTGGAAAGGTTTCCGATCAGACGGATGTCATTGAGCGCACGATTCACACGTTGTTCTGCCAACCTTACGAATTTTTCTCTTTTTTCTGACATAAAAACCTCAAATATCCTACAAAAAAACCAGAATTTTTTCTCAAACATATTAGGAATATTTATGAAATGTTTGGCGATTAGTCAAGTTTTTTTGAAGGCGGTTCGCCATTAGCCATATCGTAAAGGGCGTTTACAGTGGGGGAGGAGGGAAGCGAGCGTAAGGGGTTTAGTGGATGGGAAAGGAGAAGGCAGTGCAAGTCAGGGGTCGGGGTATGTGCGTTTTGTCAGTCTGGATTAGCAGACCTGTGAATTTCTGAGGCTTTTCCCATAAAGAGGTCAGGCCAAGAGATGGATTTTTGATTACAATCCCTGATCGCATCCAAGATCCAGATCATTTCGGATTCTGGCCCACGTATACCGCACTCCCACAGCTCGAAAACTCGCCACCCTGATGCCAACAGGCTCTCCTTGTTCTTGGCATCCCTGGCAACATTCTGGTCAAACTTTGTTCGCCAGAATTCGTCATTGGTTCTGGGGGTGGTCGCGTAACGGCAGCCGGTGTGTCTGTGCCAGAAGCAACCTTGAACAAAAATACAGACCCGATAGCGCGAGAGCACCAGGTCGGGCCTTCCAGGTAGATCCCGTTGGTGCAAACGATATCTGAAGCCATGCCGATGCAGCATACGCCGGACCTTGATTTCCGGAGATGTGTCGCTACCACGGATGCCAGCCATCATGCGAGACCTGACTTCTTTGCTTACTATGTCCATGAATGATTCCCAGATAAACCTGGCTCTCCCAGACGATACGATCCCTGAGCCGGCCGGATTGCTCAATGAGCCGATCCAGGTCGTAGATCTCTTTGCCGGACCCGGAGGCCTTGGTGAAGGCTTTACCTCGTCTGGTGACGGTAAACGCTTCGAGATCGTCATTTCTGCGGAAAAGGATCCAAAAGCTTGGCAAACCCTTCGGCTGCGAGCTTTCTATCGGCTGCTCAAAAAGCGAAGACCAGACCTTCTTTTTGAATATTACAACTACTGCAACGATCCTAAAGCCCTAGACACGTTTACACCGTCCAGCAATACAGAATACCTGTGGGAAGAGGCTGCGAAGGAAGCCAAATGCATCACTCTGGGGAGTGAGCAAGGCAATAAAACCTTGGACGAAGCTCTGGACTACGGACTGAACACGAAGCGGCCGTGGGTGCTGATTGGCGGACCTCCATGTCAGGCATACTCGATCGTAGGGCGAGCGCGGAATCAGTCCAAGATTGATTACAAGGCTGAGGATGACCACCGGCATTTTTTGTATAAGGAATACCTGCGAATTATTCGGGAAAGACAACCCACAATGTTCGTAATGGAGAACGTAAAGGGCATCCTTTCTTCCAAGGTCAACAATGAACGGATTTTCTCGAACATCCTGAAGGACCTTTCAGATCCAGGCCAAGCGCTTTTAGAAGGAGGCGTAGGCAAACAGTACCGTATCTACTCGCTGGTAACTGGGGCTTCCTTCGGCCCCGGTGAGGATGTGGAAAAGATTGATCCAAGAGCTTTCATCATCAGGGCTGAGGATTATGGTATTCCTCAGGCTAGGCATCGGGTAATTCTTTTGGGTATTGCTACAGATAGCCTCCCAACATCGAAAGATTGGGTAAAGCTAACCTCTGGAGAGTCTTCAGAATCTGAAGTATCTGTAGGTCAGGTTCTGAAAAATTTACCTAGGCTTCGCAGCGGTCTTTCAAAAACGGCAGACAGCCAAGAAGGCTGGATTAATGTCGTCCTAGAGCAGCTTGATTATCTCCAGAGCCAAACCGATCCTGTCGATGTGAGGCTTTGGGGGGCTCTTCAAGATCTGTCTAAAGCCTTCGAGTTCCCAAAGGTGCCGGTGAGCCCTGGTGGAAAAAGGGTAAAAAGAACAGAGGCGAAAGATGATGGCTCGACCGATAATTCGAACCTGGACGAGTGGTACTTAGACGGAAATCTGGACTGTTGGCTCAATCATGAGTCCCGCGGGCATATGCCAACGGATCTACGCAGATATCTATTTGCCGCGGTTTACGCAAAGCTTCACGGTACTTCGCCTAAAGGACATAGGGGGTTCTCTCTAGAGGGATTGGCTCCCGATCATAAGAACTGGGAGACAGGCAAGTTCAGTGATCGATTCAGGGTCCAGATGGAAGATAAGCACGCCACAACGATTACCAGTCACATCTCCAAGGATGGGCACTACTTTATCCATTACGATCCAACCCAGTGTCGTAGCCTGTCTGTCAGGGAAGCTGCCCGTATCCAGACGTTTCCAGATAACTATTTCTTCCAAGGCAGCAGGACCGACCAGTTCCATCAAGTTGGGAACGCAGTACCTCCGCTGCTGGCTTCAAAGATTTCGAAGGTGGTGTTTCGCATCCTCTTCGACAAGGTTAGGGACTACGATAAGCACCTTGCCGAGGTAGCGAAGGGTGAAGAGGTCTGCGCCTAAATTCGTTTGAGGAACGGCTGCCGAGAAGTAAAAAAGCCCCGCTAGTGATAGCGGGGCTTTTTCGTTTCAGCTATTTCAATTTGCGATCAGTAAATCGCGGCAAGCGCCAGAAATCAATCCCAGCTCAACGCCCCACCAGTCTGATACTCAATCACTCTTGTCTCAAAGAAATTCTTCTCTTTCTTCAAGTCCATGATCTCGCTCATCCAAGGGAACGGGTTAGTCGTCCCTGGATACTCTTCCTTCAAACCAATCTGCGACAAACGACGGTTAGCGATGAACTTCAGGTAGTCCTCCATCATCGCCGCGTTCATGCCCAGCACGCCGCGAGGCATGGTGTCACGAGCGTATTCGATTTCCAGCTGAGTGCCCTGCAGAATCATCTGCGAAGCTTCTTCCTTCATTTCAGCATCCCACAGGTGTGGGTTTTCGATTTTGATCTGGTTGATCACGTCGATGCCGAAGTTCAGGTGCATGGATTCGTCGCGCAGGATGTACTGGAACTGCTCGGCGACGCCGGTCATTTTGTTGCGGCGGCCCATGGAGAGGATCTGGGTGAAGCCGCAGTAGAAGAAGATGCCTTCCAGAACGCAGTAGTAGGCGATCAGGTTGCGCAGCAGTTCTTTGTCGGTTTCGACGGTGCCGGTTTCGAACTTCGGATCGGAGATCGAACGGGTGTATTTCAGGCCCCAGGTGGCTTTTTTAGCGACCGATGGGATCTCGTGGTACATGTTGAAGATCTCGCCTTCATCCATGGCCAACGATTCGATGCAGTACTGGTAGGCGTGGGTGTGGATCGCCTCTTCGAACGCCTGGCGCAGGATGTACTGGCGGCATTCCGGGTTGGTGATCAGGCGGTACACGGCCAGCACCAGGTTGTTGGCAACCAGGGAGTCGGCGGTGGAGAAGAAGCCGAGGTTGCGCATCACGATGCGGCGCTCGTCGTCGGTCAGGCCTTCCGGGTTTTTCCAGAGGGCGATGTCGGCGGTCATGTTGACTTCTTGCGGCATCCAGTGGTTTGCGCAGCCGTCCAGGTACTTCTGCCAGGCCCAGTCGTATTTGAACGGGACGAGTTGGTTGAGGTCGGCGCGGCAGTTGATCATGCGCTTTTCGTCGACCGCAACGCGGGCAGAAGCGCCTTCGAGTTCGGCCAGGCCTTCGGCGACGTCGAGTTTGTCGAGGGCGGCCTTGGCGCGAACGATCGCAGCCGAGTCGGTGGCGGTTACGGCGCGAGCTTCAAGGGCTGCGGCACCACCGGCGCTGTCGAGGCGGTCCATGTTGGCTTCAGTAGCGTGGCCAGCATTGGCGCCTTTGGCGACAACTTCGCCGTCTTCTTTGTCGAATTCGTCCCAGCTCAGCATGACGTGTCGTCTCCTGCGTGAGGGCCAGTCGCCCGTGTGAAAACACTGATGGTCGGTTTTTCACACGGCCCGCTGGCCGCGTTGTCTCTAAAAGGAATCGTTTGTTGCAGCAGTACGCAGGCAAAAAACAGAAATGTGTACGGGTGTCCTGAAGTCGCTAAGGGCGGAGATAACGTCGTCAGCTCCTGCGGTGGCCTCAGCGTCCTGCATCCTCCTGTAAGGGGATGTTGCAGGCCCGATTTACGGGCGCATTATAGGTGTTTTTTCACGCTTGTGGTGCGACGAAGTGGCTCAGAGAACCCTCGGCAGGGCGCGTAATCAAGGCGGAGCAAGGGTTTACAGGGCTTTGGCCGATGAAGATTTTTTTTAGCGGTTTTTGGCGACTCTACAGCGCTGATGACGTCGGTGTTTGCTGTCAAAACGCCGCAAGCCCGATGGGATGGGACTTACAGGGGAGATGGGGTGTTTTTCGGGGTGCGATTGTGTGCAGTTTCGGGTGGCAATTGTTGATCGGATGATCTGTTCAAAAAACAACCAAAAATCGCTTTTTACACTACATGTAGTGTTTTGCTCCGGATTTCTGCGTCTTCAGACACAACGACGCCCGACGAGGGTCGGGCGGTGATGTCGGGTTCGGCAATCAGCCGAACCTCAGCGTTGATGATCAGCCGTTGGAGCAGCCGTTACCCATTACGCTGTAGCGCAGAATATGCCGTTGACCTTTCGAGTCTTCATATTCCATGCGGGCTGGTACAACTTCGCAAACGCTGGGTACTTCGCTCATGGAGATAACTTTGGCGATGTCCAGGTGAGTCGAGTAAGTGTATTCCTCAACCGGTACGGTGTTGCTGGCAACATCAGTCGGGATCTCGTCTGCCATGGCGGTTGCGCACAGACTGCTGAGGGCCAGAACCAATAAAGCTTTCATTTCAATTTTACCTTTCTAAGGTCGAGTGGGGTCACGCAACCTTTTTGGGGTTGCGTGTGGAACTTGATAACTAAGTGTTGGATTAACTGCCTTCGTGGGGGCTGCAACTGGGTTAATCACGTTTGCCGTGTTGGCGAGGCTGATTTTAGGCGCCCGAGTTGCACGCATATAGGTGTGCTTTTGATAAAGACTTTTGGCATATCCTGTAACAATCCCTTAAAAACGACCTCGTATGCTTCAGGGCCGGCTTTCTCGAAATGGCTGAAAGCCAATGAAACCGCGGTGTCTGAGCGGTTCGCTCGGTAAGCACGACGTTTAGTAGGGGCTTGTTACTACCATCGTCGAATGGTTCTATAGGCCCGCCTCGGGCTACAACGGGGCCATACAAAAACAACTATTCCACCGAGGTAAGAAAGATGAGTGCGGCTTCTCTGTATCCCGTTCGTCCCGAGGTTGCAGCCAACACGCTGACTGACGAGGCGACCTACAAGGCCATGTACCAGCAGTCGGTCGTCAACCCGGACGGTTTCTGGCGCGAGCAAGCCAAGCGCCTCGACTGGATCAAGCCTTTCACCACGGTGAAGCAGACGTCCTTCGACGATCACCATGTCGATATCAAGTGGTTCGCCGATGGCACCCTGAACGTTTCCTACAACTGCCTGGACCGCCATCTCGCCGAGCGTGGCGATCAGATCGCGATCATCTGGGAGGGCGATGACCCGGCCGAGAGCCGCAACATCACCTACCGCGAGCTGCACGAACAAGTCTGCAAGTTCGCCAACGCCTTGCGCGGCCAGGATGTGCACCGCGGCGATGTGGTGACTATCTATATGCCGATGATTCCCGAAGCCGTGGTCGCCATGTTGGCCTGTACCCGGATCGGCGCGATTCACTCGGTGGTGTTCGGCGGCTTCTCGCCGGAAGCCCTGGCCGGTCGGATCATCGACTGCAAATCGAAAGTGGTGATCACCGCTGACGAAGGCTTGCGTGCCGGCAAAAAGATCTCGCTCAAGGCCAACGTCGATGACGCGCTGACCAACCCGGAAACGAGCAGCATCCAGAAGGTCATCGTGTGCAAGCGCACCGGTGGCAACATCAAGTGGAACCAGCACCGCGACATCTGGTACGAAGACCTGATGAAAGTCGCGGGCACCGTGTGTGCGCCGAAAGAGATGGGCGCTGAAGAAGCGCTGTTCATCCTTTATACCTCGGGCTCCACCGGTAAGCCGAAGGGCGTGCAGCACACCACCGGCGGTTATCTGTTGTACGCCGCGCTGACCCACGAGCGCGTGTTCGACTACCGTCCGGGCGAAATCTACTGGTGCACCGCCGACGTCGGCTGGGTCACCGGCCACACTTATATTGTCTATGGGCCGCTGGCCAACGGTGCGACCACTTTGCTGTTCGAAGGCGTGCCGAACTACCCGGACATTACCCGGGTGGCGAAGATCGTCGACAAGCACAAGGTCAACATCCTCTACACCGCACCGACCGCAATCCGCGCCATGATGGCGCAGGGCACCGCGGCTGTTGAAGGTGCTGATGGCAGCAGCCTGCGTCTGCTGGGTTCGGTCGGCGAGCCGATCAACCCGGAAGCGTGGGATTGGTACTACAAGAACGTCGGCCAATCCCGTTGCCCGATCGTCGATACCTGGTGGCAGACCGAAACCGGCGCGACCCTGATGAGCCCGCTGCCGGGCGCTCATGCGCTCAAGCCAGGCTCGGCGGCGCGTCCGTTCTTCGGCGTGGTGCCGGCGTTGGTCGATAACCTGGGCAACATCATCGAGGGCGTTGCCGAGGGTAACCTGGTGATTCTCGATTCGTGGCCAGGTCAGGCACGTACGCTGTATGGCGATCACGACCGCTTCGTCGACACCTATTTCAAGACCTTCCGTGGCATGTACTTCACCGGTGACGGCGCGCGTCGCGATGCCGATGGCTACTGGTGGATCACTGGGCGCGTGGATGACGTGCTCAACGTTTCCGGTCACCGCATGGGCACGGCCGAGATTGAAAGCGCGATGGTCGCTCACCCGAAAGTCGCCGAAGCGGCGGTGGTTGGTGTGCCGCATGACATCAAAGGGCAGGGCATTTATGTCTACGTCACACTCAACGGTGGCGAAGAGCCGAGCGAAGCGTTGCGCCTGGAACTGAAAAACTGGGTGCGCAAAGAGATCGGTCCGATTGCCTCGCCGGATGTCATCCAGTGGGCGCCAGGCCTGCCGAAAACCCGCTCGGGGAAAATCATGCGGCGTATCCTGCGCAAGATCGCCACGGGTGAATACGACGGGTTGGGGGATATCTCCACCCTGGCCGATCCGGGTGTGGTGCAGCATTTGATTGATACGCACAAGACCATGAACGTCGCGTAACAGCCGTTCTTGAGTCATCGAAAGCCCCGCCTGGTGTTGAGCCTGGCGGGGCTTTTTTGTGGTGATCGGATTGAGAGCTCCAGCGTCAGTGCGGACCTCTTCGCGAGCAAGCCCGCTCCCACATTTGATCTATGTTTCAACCATGACTTTGCGGCTGAGCGCGGTCCAATGTGGGAGCGGGCTTGCTCGCGAAAGCAATCTGACAGGCATCACATCAACAAAGCACGAACCAATATTTATCGGCCTATCCCGTAGGTCGTTTCCCACTGTTACCCGGCCGGTCTCAAGTAACTAAATGTGTAACCGCTCGCCCGCTTTCGAGGCATTGGGAAACGCAAAGCCCCGTTCCAGGGCCTCCTCAGGCCACCTAAAAAATAAGACATAACGCTGCGCTTGCCGGATTAGAAGGGTTTGCGAATAATAGGCCCGCAATTTGCAGCATAGATCGGTTCACTGTCTTTTGCTCTTGCATGAATTTGCAGGGCTGTCAATGCGCTCGGTCGGGTTTCTCAGTGCTTCTGTAATTTGTTGTCGCATTGAAGAAATATCGGCTTCGGGCCTGTCGTTAGAATGCCGATCACTCGCTCGCCGTTGCCTGCGTTGAAATCAAAGCAGATCTCAACGCAACAATCCTACGACGCAGCGCCGCTTTCAATTTCCACCCATTCGCATATTGGGCTGTCGCTCACTCTGCCGTTTTCGCCCTATACCGATGGAGTCCTAAGATGAAGAAACTCGTGCTTCTTGGCGCCCTGGCACTGTCCGTGCTGTCCCTGCCGACGTTCGCCGATGAAAAGCCTCTGAAAATTGGTATCGAGGCGGCTTACCCTCCGTTCGCATCCAAAGCACCGGACGGCAGCATCGTTGGTTTCGACTACGACATCGGCAACGCCCTGTGCGAAGAGATGAAGGTCAAGTGCGTTTGGGTCGAGCAAGAGTTCGACGGTCTGATCCCAGCACTCAAAGTGCGCAAGATCGACGCGATCCTGTCGTCCATGTCGATCACTGACGACCGCAAGAAGTCCGTGGACTTCACCAACAAGTACTACAACACCCCGGCACGTCTGGTCATGAAGGCCGGAACGCAGGTCAGCGACAACCTGGCCGAGCTCAAGGGCAAGAAAATCGGCGTGCAACGCGGTTCGATTCACAACCGTTTCGCCGAAGAAGTCCTGAAGCCGCTGGGTGCTGAAATCAAGCCGTACGGCTCGCAGAACGAAATCTACCTGGACGTGGCTGCCGGTCGCCTCGATGGCACCGTGGCCGACGCTACCTTGCTGGATGACGGCTTCCTGAAAACCGACTCGGGCAAGGGCTTCGCGTTTGTCGGCCCGGCCTTCACCGACGAGAAATACTTCGGCGACGGCATTGGTATTGCCGTGCGTAAAGGCGACAAGGCTGAGCTGGACAAGATCAACGCCGCCATCGTCGCCATTCGTGCGAATGGCAAGTACAAGCAAATCCAGGACAAGTACTTCAACTTCGATATTTACGGTAAGTAAATAGTCGCAGCTGTCAGTCCGAAATGGCGCAAGCAACAGGATCTCTGAGGTTTGCGCCATTTTTTCATCCCAACTTTCGAGGACCTGAATCATGTTGAAAGGCTACGGGGCTGTCATCCTCGATGGCGCATGGCTGACGCTTCAGCTCGCCTTGTCGTCCATGGCCTTGGCCATTGTTCTGGGTCTGATCGGGGTCGCATTGCGCCTGTCGCCGATACGCTGGCTGGCCAGGCTGGGCGATCTGTATTCCACGGTGATCCGCGGGATTCCCGATCTGGTGCTGATCCTGCTGATTTTCTACGGCGGTCAGGACTTGCTCAACCGTGTTGCGCCATTGCTCGGCTATGACGACTACATCGACCTGAACCCGTTGGTCGCCGGTATCGGCACCCTGGGTTTCATCTTCGGTGCGTACCTGTCGGAAACCTTCCGTGGGGCCTTCATGGCGATCCCCAAAGGCCAGGCAGAAGCCGGTGCGGCATACGGCATGAGCAGTTTTCAGGTGTTTTTCCGGGTATTGGTGCCACAGATGATTCGCCTGGCGATTCCGGGCTTTACCAATAACTGGCTGGTGTTGACCAAGGCGACTGCGCTGATTTCGGTGGTCGGTCTGCAAGACATGATGTTCAAGGCCAAGCAGGCGGCAGATGCCACCCGCGAGCCTTTCACCTTCTTCCTCGCAGTGGCCGCGATGTACCTGGTGATCACCAGTGTCTCGTTGCTGGCATTGCGTCACCTTGAGAAGCGCTACTCGGTAGGCGTAAGGGCGGCTGATCTATGATCTTCGACTACAACGTCATTTGGGAGGCCTTGCCGCTGTACTTCGGCGGCCTGGTCACCACCCTCAAACTGCTCGCACTGTCGCTGCTGTTCGGTTTGCTGGCCGCCTTGCCGCTGGGCTTGATGCGGGTTTCCAAGCAGCCGATCGTCAACATGTCGGCCTGGCTCTACACCTACGTGATCCGCGGCACGCCGATGCTGGTGCAGCTGTTCTTGATCTACTACGGTCTGGCGCAGTTCGAAGCGGTCCGTGAAAGCTTCCTCTGGCCGTGGCTGTCCAGCGCGACGTTCTGTGCGTGCCTGGCCTTCGCGATCAACACCAGTGCCTACACCGCTGAAATCATCGCCGGCAGCCTGCGCGCTACGCCGAATGGTGAGATCGAAGCGGCCAAGGCCATGGGCATGTCGCGCTTCAAGATGTACAAGCGCATCCTGCTGCCGTCGGCCCTGCGCCGGGCGCTGCCGCAGTACAGCAACGAAGTGATCATGATGCTGCAGACCACCAGTCTGGCGTCCATCGTGACTCTGATCGACATCACCGGTGCCGCGCGTACCGTGAACGCTCAGTACTACTTGCCGTTCGAAGCCTACATCACCGCAGGCGTGTTCTACCTGTGCATGACGTTCATTCTGGTGCGCCTGTTCAAGATGGCCGAGCACCGCTGGCTGGGCTACCTCGCCCCGCGCAAGCACTGAAACCACTGACTGACTGTTTTTGTGAGAACCGACAGCATGTACAAACTTGAAGTCCAAGACCTGCATAAACGCTATGGCAGTCACGAAGTGCTCAAGGGCGTGTCCCTGAAAGCGGCGGCCGGCGATGTGATCAGCATCATCGGTTCCAGTGGCTCCGGCAAAAGTACTTTCCTGCGTTGCATCAACCTGCTTGAGCAACCACACGCCGGCAAGATTCTGCTCAACAACGAAGAGCTGAAACTGGTGGCGAACAAGGACGGCGCGCTGAAAGCCGCCGACCCGAAGCAACTGCAACGCATGCGTTCGCGGTTGTCGATGGTGTTCCAGCATTTCAATCTGTGGTCGCACATGACCGCGATGGAAAACATCATGGAGGCGCCGGTTCACGTCCTCGGCATGTCCAAGGCCGAAGCCCGTGAAAAGGCCGAGCTGTACCTGGCCAAGGTCGGCGTGTCCCATCGTAAAGATGCCTACCCTGGTCATATGTCCGGCGGTGAGCAGCAGCGTGTGGCGATTGCCCGTGCGTTGGCGATGGAACCTGAGGTGATGCTGTTCGACGAACCGACCTCGGCACTCGACCCGGAGCTGGTGGGCGACGTGCTGAAAGTGATGCAGGCGCTGGCCCAGGAAGGTCGGACCATGGTCGTGGTGACGCACGAAATGGGCTTTGCCCGTGAAGTGTCGAACCAGTTGGTGTTCCTGCACAAAGGCGTGGTTGAAGAAAGCGGTAACCCGCGTGAAGTGCTGGTCAATCCACAGTCCGAACGTCTGCAACAATTCCTCTCGGGTAGCCTGAAGTAATCGCTCCCGTTACGCACCAAATTAGGTCATGCTGCGCACCGCGCGCCAGATGGTCTAATTTGGTTGCAGCCGCCTTTGGCTTTAACACTGTTTTCGTTTCGGACTGCCCGCCATGACTGCCCATCGAATTGGTTTCCTGATTTGGCCCAGCACTAAAGCCTTGACGCTGGCGCTGGCCGAGGAGGCCTTGCGTGTTGCTCAGCGCGTGCATCCGGAGGTTGTTTACGAACTCTCGTTTCTGCAGGCCGAAACACCTGCCGAAGGGGCCTGGCAATTGCCGGGTGAGGCGTGGACCGGCAAGCTGGAAAACTTCCAGAAGCTGTTCCTGCTGGCCGATGAGCCACCGACGACGTTGGCGCCAGCGCTCAGCAGCGCGCTCAAGCAATTGGTGCGTGCCGGTTGTGTGATTGGCGGCCTGTCGGCCGGTGTTTATCCGTTGGCCCAGCTCGGTTTGCTCGATGGCTATCGTGCGGCGGTGCACTGGCGCTGGCAGGATGATTTCGCCGAGCGTTTCCCCAAGGTCATCGCTACCAGCCATCTGTTCGACTGGGATCGCGATCGCCTGACCGCGTGCGGCGGCATGTCGGTGCTCGATCTGTTGTTGGCGGTGCTGGCCCGTGACCACGGCGCTGAACTGGCCGGTGCGGTGTCCGAAGAGTTGGTGGTCGAGCGCATTCGTGAAGGTGGTGAGCGTCAGCGCATTCCGTTGCAGAATCGCCTCGGCTCCAGCCATCCGAAGCTCACGCAAGCCGTGTTGCTGATGGAAGCCAATATCGAAGAACCGCTGACCACCGACGAAATCGCCCAGCATGTGTGCGTGTCCCGTCGGCAGTTGGAGCGGATTTTCAAGCAGTACCTCAACCGCGTGCCGAGCCAGTACTACCTGGAATTGCGCCTGAACAAGGCCCGGCAGATGTTGATGCAAACCAGCAAGTCGATCATCCAGATCGGCCTGTCGTGTGGCTTCTCTTCGGGGCCGCATTTCTCCAGCGCCTACCGCAACTTCTTCGGCGCCACGCCGCGGGAAGATCGCAACCAGCGGCGCAGCAGCAGTCCGTTCGAATTGTCTTCGGTGCCGTCCGAGCGTGGGTGATCAGGCACGCCACGCCCTGAGCTGAAGGCTGCTTTACTCGTCTATCTCGGTGCCGTCAGTGGACGAAACCTGCATTTCACCTCGGTCGATCACCTCTTGCACGCCGAAGTCGGTGCCCGTCCGTTCGAAGAAACCGATCAGCCGTAACAGGCTCTCCTCGGAAAATTGATTGCCTCTTAACGTGATGTTTTCAGCGAGCTCCACCGGCAGTTCCAATACATCGCTGGGAACTTCGGTGATGGCGTTGTCACTGAGGTCGGCCCAGTCCAGCTCTGTCATTTGCAGCAGGCCGTGCGGAATTTCGGTGATGCCGGTTTCATTCAGCAGCACGGTCGCCAGCCCTGTCATCTGGCTGAGGTCAGGCGTTCGCCCCAGAGGATTGCGGGCCAGATCGAGATAATCGAGCTGTTCCATGCCCGCCAGCGCGCTTACCGATTCCGCTGACAGACTGATGCGGCATTCTGGAAACGACAACGACCGCAGTTGCCCCATCTTGAACACGGCATCGGGAATGTTGCCCAGGTTGCAGTCGCGAAGCCTGAGACTTTTGAGCTTGGGAAAGGACTCCAGAAAACTTCCGATGCGGGTTATGCCATCGGCGCTCAGTATCTCCAGTGACGTCACATGGCTGAAGTCGGCGCTCAGGGTCGGCAGCTCTCCATTGATGAGGAGGGGGATGACGAGTTCAAACGTGGGCTCAAGCGCCTCATTAAAATCATCCAGATCGGTTTCATGTCGCCAGCACTGTTCCAGCAATTGCTTGAACTCGTCGCGACTCGAGTGCTCGATAAGCTGTTGCTGTGCATTGAAAGGTTCACCGGTCAGCGGGTGTCGGGCCGGCAGATCGGCCGTCCAGGCAGACAAGTCAGTGCTGAGCCGACTGAGCTCTGCTTCCAGGCTTGCCAGTTCAAGTCGACCGTCTTTCAGTGTGCCGGGCAACTCGTACACAAAGTCGCTCGCCTGCTCGACCTCCAGATTCGGGTACAGCGCCCTGACTCGTTCGATATCCGCCTCGGGGGCAGAGACCCCCAGGTCAAAGAGGGAGTCGACGTAGTGGTGCTTGATCAGTTGTCGGGCATTCTCGGAGAGTGGGTTATTCGTAAGAAACACGCTGTGTTTTTGGTACGCCGGACTGTCGAATAATTCGCGAGGCAGTTCGCTGATCCTGTTGCCGGAAAGTCTGGCGGTGTCGAGCTTGGGGTGGTGCATGATGCTGGCCGGAATGTCGGTCAGGCCGGTATGGCTCAGGTCAAGGTGAACGAGTTCGGGCATCGATTCGACGCTGGGCACCGCACTGAACGGATTGTTGAACAGATCGAGCATGACCAGTTTGTTCAATGAAGACAGTTTCGACCAGGTGACAGCGTCGAGCTGGATGCCGCAATCACTGAGCACCAGCGCGTCGAGGTTGGGCATTCGGGTAATGGCGTCGGGGAGGGTGGTCAGGGAGAAACGGCGCAAATCGAGACGGTGCAGACCTTTGAAGTTCTGCAGAAATCCGTGGAGGCCATGTGCCGCACGACTGCCCTCCAGAGACAGCAGTGACACATGACTGAAATCGGCAGTCAGTGTCGGCAGATCACCGAGTATTGGTTCTGCGAACCTGAGCACATACCGGCCGGTGCCATCCGGGGCGTCAAAGTCCCGATCGGATTGTCGGCGCCAGCTACGCTGGATTTCCTGGGCCAGTAAGCGGCGATTGTGTTGGGCGACCTGTTGCTCCAGATCGCTGAGCGCAACCCTGGTTTCGGGGTGGACGGTGGGCGTATCGGTTACCCAGGTTCCCAGGTCCCGATGCAGTTGTTCGAGCTCGTTGGCCAGGCGTGAGAGCTCTACGCGAGCGCCGTCGGGATGACGCTGTAGTGCCAGGACCATGGGCTCGAGTTCTTCCGCTGAAAGGCTGGGGTAAACCTCGCGAACCCTGTCGTTGAGGGTCGGCGTCGTGCGGTTGTTGCGACTGTAACCCTGCGTGCCACCCGGCAGGCGCATGGTTGTCGGGTCGTAGAACGGTTTTCGATGAGGGTGTTTTGCGAGCAGTGTGCGTAACGTCGGTTGGTCTACAGCGTGTTCGGCGATGCGCTGTTTGAGGGCCTCACCGTCTTCGAGGGTGAAGCCCAATGCCGTGCGATCTGCATCCGGCAACGCCAGAAGGATGGCGTGATAAAAGTCGCCGGATGGTTTGTTGTTCTCGTGCACCTGGTAGGTGAAGTCATCAGCAAGCACCAGCGTTCTGAGGAGCGGCGCGTCGGCCTGGCCAATGCTGTCGCGCAAGGTGCCGTCGTGCGAATAATCCCTCACCTCGATGCGCAGGCGCTCGGGCCAGCCGGGCAATGATTCGAGGCTATGCAATGCCAGTCGGTGGGTATCTGCCGACTCCATGTCTTCAAGATAAAACCCTTCATAGGCTCTGGCGACACGCACGGCCTCCATGGCTTTTAGCGCCACGTCCTTGAGTCGCTGCGGCACTCGACCGTTGTGCAGGCTCATCAACTCGCTGCCTGTTGCATTGCTCAGCAGTTCTTGCGCGATGTCGGTCGGTAAGTTCTGAACTGTACCGAGCAGTAGCTGAACCTGCTGATCATCGGTTTTTTCAAGTTCGCGGTAGCGAGATTCGAACAGCGATTTGCGCTGGTTCAGGGCCTGATAATGCTCGGGTTGGTCGCTGCTGGTCTGCTCGATCAAGGCTTGAATGTCCCGATCGATCTTGAAGCGCTTGATGGTGTCGGTCAGCAGCGACGGCGGGCGATAGTTTTCGACGTGCGTTTCGCGCAATACGTTGTCGTGAAAGCCGCTGATTCGCAGGATCTGTTCGCGTTCGGCGCTGCTGAACGACTCGACGCTATGGCCGAGGCGACGCATGACGGTTTCCCGGTCCCAGCGCAGCGGTTGTTCGAATCCGGTTTGCCAGGCGCCATGGTTGTTATGCCGCAGGGGCGGCTGATAAGCGTCGGCGCGACTCGGATGCTGAAGTGCAAACTGGCCGGTCTCGCTATTCAAGCGCACGGCATAGAGCTTGTCTTCAAGGGGCAGAAGGGTCTGGCCCTGGTGTTGATACAGGCCGAGGTGATCGGGTTTGGCCTCGGTCGGCAAGTTTGCGGCGTGCTCGTAAGGTGTCAGGTCCGGCTTCCAGTAGCGTGTTTTGCCGTCGGCAGCCTTGGCGGGGATGAGTCGGTCGAACAGCGCCAGTGTGTCGCGGGGCAGCAGGGGGTTGATCTCTCCAACGGCAATGACGCCACCCACCGCGAATGTCCCCAGTTGAACGAGCGATTCGACGACGCCCATCAGGTGCCCGAACGCCTCTTTTTGAAGGCCTTCGGCCCAATCGACGATGCCTTCAAAAGCCTCGTCGAGCAGTTGGTAGGCCATGTAGGCCAGTGTCAGTTCGCCGAGGAACGGAACAAAGGGCAGGGCGACGAACGCGGCCACTTCAAGGATCGTTGAGGCGACTTTGCTGAAGGCGTCCCACAGCGCCCATCGTGCGTTTTGGTCGGCGCTGGCGGTGGAGACGGCGATAGTTTGCGCATCATTGAGGATCTTGTTCAGTTGTCGTTGATAGAGGTGGGACCACAGGTCGGTTCTGATCGTGCTCAGTGAAAATCGCAAGTCGGGTTTGTCGATCGGCGTCTCTCGCCAGCTGGGCAGCGGGTCGCCGTGCTGATGCTGGTGCCAGGTCACGGCGCCAAGGCGGCGGTTGAGGTTGGCGAAAAAATGTCCCCTCTCCTGATGGTCGAGAAACTGGCTGAAAAAGCGCTGGTAGTCGGGTGAGCGCAGCTTGCGGGTCAGCTCCGTCATGAACGCCAGCGTGTCGGGATACTGTTTGACGGGATGTTCGGGGTCTTCCGGGAGATAGACCACGATCCGCGTTGCCTGGCGCGAGCGTTCAAGATTGGGGGCGAAAACGACAATGCCGGTCAACGCCGAAGACATCATCGTCAGGTCATGGCAGTGCAACGGCTCGCCGTCCAGCTTCATGCCCGGGCGTCCCTCCAGGAAGCCGAGAATCGCGTCGCAGGTAGCGTTTTCAATATCCTGTCGCAGCAGTCCCTGGTGCAGTGCCGACTTGAGTGCGGCTTGCTGCGCGTTCTTGACGCTTGGCTTTAAAACGGCGTCGACCAGCGGATTGGTCACGCCCAGGTTGTCGTTGAGGTAGGCGCTGTACTGGCCGCCGATATCCAGTTCTCGGCACAGCCGGGTAAACCCGGCGATGGAGATGTGCTGCTTGATCGTTGGCAGCGTGTCGAACTGTCCCGTGGCGGAGGGTTCGGTGATGAAGGCCGAGGCCGGCTCGTAGGCGTCCACCTCAGTCTCCGATGCCTGGAAGTTGTGCTGGGCAGCGTCGAGCAATGACACTGTCCAGGTGCGCGCGGCACCGGATTTGACCGGGAGCCAGGGGATGGTCTGGGGGATGTACAGGCGCAGGAAGGTGCTCTTGACGTCCAGCTCCAGGCCGAAGCGGGTTTTCAACGCTTCGCTCAGCAGCGGTTCGGCGAAGGCGCGAGCGTTTTGCAGTTTACTCAGCATCTGCTCCAGCGGGTTTCGATGGGACCAGTGTTCGGTGTTGAGTGCGTTCAGTGTCTGCAGTTGCAGGCGGGTCGCGTTGCGATACCGGTGAGGCGTTTCGAGCCTGGCGTTTTTCAGCGCGTTGCGCGTCTCGGGCGACGCTTGTAAGACCCAGGTCGGGAGGAGTGTGGAAAGGTGTTGGTAGTGGCTGTCCGGATGAGCGGCAAGCTCGTCGTCGTGTTGAGTCATGGGCCGATTCCTTGGCGTTTGAAGTAGACACAAGGAAAACAAACGGCGATGTGCTCCGTGCAGTACATAATTACCGTCCGGCTGGACAAGCCTGCCTATAACGTACTCCGGCAGTTTAAACTGCGCCTTTGCGACGCTATTTGTCGCATTGCCGTAAACCCGGCTCAAACCTGTGTTTGCGCTATAAGAAGTTGTCGCTTGGCGGCAAGGCCGGGCTGAAAACTGTCCTTACAATCCCCCTCATCGCTCGCCAGTTTCAGGCGGGTGTTTCTCATCAGGAGACTCCGATGTCCGTTGAGCACGCTGCGGTACAACGCGCCGATTTTGACCAGGTAATGGTTCCCAACTACGCGCCAGCCGCTTTCATTCCGGTACGTGGCGCCGGTTCCCGCGTTTGGGACCAGTCTGGCCGCGAGCTGATCGACTTCGCCGGCGGGATTGCGGTTAACGTATTGGGTCACGCCCACCCGGCACTGGTCGGTGCCTTGACCGAGCAAGCGAACAAGCTGTGGCACGTGTCCAACGTGTTCACCAATGAGCCGGCCTTGCGCCTGGCCCATAAGCTGATCGACGCGACTTTTGCCGATCGTGTGTTCTTCTGCAACTCTGGCGCCGAAGCCAACGAGGCCGCCTTCAAGCTGGCCCGTCGTGTTGCCCACGATCGTTTCGGTTCAGAGAAATACGAAATCATCGCCGCGCTCAACAGCTTCCACGGTCGCACCCTGTTCACCGTGAACGTCGGTGGCCAGTCGAAGTACTCCGACGGTTTCGGTCCGAAAATCACCGGCATCACTCACGTCAAGTTCAACGATCTGGACGCGCTCAAAGCGGCCATTTCCGACAAGACCTGCGCGGTAGTACTGGAGCCGATCCAGGGCGAAGGCGGCGTATTGCCGGCTGATCTTGCGTACCTGCAAGGCGCCCGCGAGCTGTGCACCCAACACAACGCACTGCTGATTTTCGACGAAGTACAAACCGGTATGGGCCGCAGCGGCGAGCTGTTCGCCTACCAGCATTACGGCGTGACGCCGGACATCCTGACCAGCGCCAAGAGCCTGGGCGGCGGTTTCCCGATCGCGGCGATGCTGACCACCGAAGACCTGGCCAAACACCTGGTCGTTGGCACTCACGGCACCACTTACGGCGGCAACCCGCTGGCGTGCGCCGTCGCTGAAGCGGTGATCGACGTGGTCAACACCCCTGAAGTGCTGAATGGCGTCAAAGCCAAGCACGACCTGTTCAAGACTCGCCTGGAGCAGATCGGCGCCAAGTACGGCCTGTTCACTCAAGTGCGTGGCCTGGGCCTGTTGCTCGGTTGCGTCTTGAGCGAGGCCTGGAAAGGCAAGGCCAAGGACGTGTTCAACGCGGCTGAACGTGAAGGCTTGATGATTCTGCAAGCCGGCCCGGACGTGATTCGCTTCGCGCCAAGCCTGGTGGTTGAAGATGCGGACATCGAAGAGGGCCTGGAGCGCTTCGAACGCGCCGTGGCCAAACTGACTCAAGCCTGATAGTCCCTTCGACGCCTGATCATTCAGGCGTCGAACCAAATTCTTATGCCGGGCCGGTTCTTATGTGGGAGCGAGCCTGTGTGGCGAGGGGGCTTGCCCCCGTTGGGGTGCGAAGCTCCCCTAAAACCAGTCACCACACTCTTGAATCAGAAAGTGGAGACCGGTTTACGATTGCTTCGCAATCGAACGGGGGCAAGCCCCCTCGCCACACAAGTTTGCTCCCACACTTGAGTCGGAGTGACTCAAGGCCGGCCCGGTTTATTTTCCTCAAAGAGTTTTTCGAGAAAGGAGTGACACCATGCTGGTGATGCGCCCCGCGCAAATGGCTGATCTGGGCGAGGTACAGCGTCTGGCTGCGGACAGCCCGATTGGTGTCACCTCCTTGCCGGATGATGTCGAACGCTTGAGCGACAAGATCGCCGCAAGCGAAGCGTCGTTCGCTGCCGAGGTCAGCTTCAACGGTGAAGAAAGCTATTTCTTCGTCCTCGAAGACACCGCCACCGGCAAACTGGTGGGCTGCTCGGCCATCGTCGCGTCGGCCGGCTATTCGGAGCCGTTCTACAGCTTCCGTAATGAAACCTTCGTGCACGCCTCTCGCGAGCTGAAGATTCATAACAAGATTCATGTGCTCTCCCAGTGCCACGACCTGACCGGCAACAGCCTGCTGACCAGTTTCTACGTGCTGCCGGAGCTGGTCGGTTCGCCTTGGTCGGAACTCAACTCTCGCGGTCGCCTGCTGTTCGTCGCCAGCCATCCGGAGCGTTTCGCTGATTCGGTGGTCACCGAGATCGTCGGTTACAGCGACGAAAATGGCGATTCGCCGTTCTGGGATGCCATCGGTCGCAACTTCTTCGACCTCAACTACGCCGCAGCCGAGCGTCTGTGCGGGCTCAAGAGCCGGACTTTCCTCGCCGAACTGATGCCGCATTACCCGATCTACGTGCCGCTGCTGCCGGACGCCGCCCAAGAGGCGATGGGCCAGGTGCACCCACGGGCGCAGATCACCTTCGACATCCTGATGCGCGAAGGCTTCGAGACCGATCACTACATCGACATTTTCGACGGCGGCCCAACCCTGCACGCACGTGTCTCGGGGATCCGTTCGATCGCCCAGAGCCGTGTGGTGCCGGTGAAAATCGGTGAGCCGGTCAAAGGTGCCGGTCGTCAGTACCTGGTGGCCAATGCTCAGTTGCAGGATTACCGCGCGGTATTGCTCGAGCTGGATTATGCGCCGGGCAAACCGGTAACCCTGGATCTTGAAGCCGCCGAGGCCTTGGGTGTCGGTGAAGGTGCCAGCGTGCGCCTGGTGGCAGTTTAAGGGCCGATTTCAGGCTTAAGAGCAGAGAGTTTTACGGGTGGCCTGAGCGACCCGTTTGAGGAGATAGCATGATCGTTCGTCCCGTACGCAGCAGCGATTTACCCGCGCTGATCGACCTGGCCCGCAGCACCGGCACCGGCCTGACCACCTTGCCGGCCAACGAAGAGCGTCTGGCTCATCGGGTTGGCTGGGCCGAAAAGACCTTTCGCGGCGAAGCGGGGCGCGGCGACGCGGACTACCTGTTCGTGCTCGAAGACGATAACGGTCGCGTGGTGGGCATTTCCGCGATTGCCGGCGCTGTCGGCCTGCGTGAGCCTTGGTACAACTTTCGGGTCGGTCTGACCGTCAGCGCGTCGCAAGAGCTGAACATCTATCGCGAAATCCCGACGCTGTTCCTGGCCAACGACCTGACCGGTAATTCCGAGTTGTGCTCGTTGTTCCTGCACGCCGATTACCGTTCCGGCCTCAATGGCCGCATGTTGGCCAAGGCGCGGATGCTGTTCATCGCTGAATTCCCGCAGCTGTTCGGCAACAAGATCATCGCCGAAATGCGCGGTGTGTCCGATGAAGCCGGCCGCTCGCCGTTCTGGGAAAGCCTGGGTCGGCACTTCTTCAAAATGGAATTCAGCCAGGCCGATTACCTGACGGGCGTGGGTAACAAGGCGTTCATCGCCGAGCTGATGCCGAAATTCCCGTTGTACACCTGCTTCCTCTCTGAAGACGCGCGCAATGTGATCGGTAAGGTTCACCCTGATACCGAGCCGGCGCTGGCGATGCTCAAGAGCGAAGGCTTCAGCTACCAGGGTTACGTCGACATCTTCGACGCCGGTCCTGCCGTTGAATGCGAAACCGGCAAGATCCGCGCAGTCCGCGACAGCCAGGCGCTGGTATTGGCCATCGGCACTCCGGGTGATGACGCCACACCATTTTTGATTCACAACCGTAAACGCGAAGACTGCCGGATCACTGCCGCTCCCGCACGCTTTGCCGCCGGTACCCTGGTGGTCGACCCGTTGACCGCCAAACGTCTTCAACTCAATGCCGGCGATCAAGTACGTGCCGTGCCGTTGTCTGCTGCTCGGGAGTCGAAATAATGAATTCGCTATACATCGCCGGTGAATGGCTGGCGGGCCAGGGTGACATGTTCGAATCGCTGAACCCGGTCACCCAGCAAGTGCTGTGGTCGGGGCAGGGCGCCAGCGCTGCTCAGGTCGAAAGCGCCGTGCAAGCCGCACGGCAGGCCTTCCCGGCCTGGGCCAAACGTTCCCTGGAAGATCGCATCGGCGTGCTGGAAGCCTTTGCCGCCAGCCTGAAAAAACACGCTGACGAACTGGCTCACTGCATCGGTGAAGAAACCGGTAAGCCGCTGTGGGAAGCCGCGACTGAAGTGACCAGCATGGTCAACAAGATTGCTATTTCGGTGCAGAGCTACCGCGAGCGTACCGGCGAAAAGAGCGGCCCGCTGGGCGACGCCACTGCCGTGCTGCGCCACAAGCCTCACGGCGTGGTGGCGGTGTTTGGTCCTTACAACTTCCCTGGGCATTTGCCGAACGGTCACATTGTTCCGGCGCTGCTGGCCGGTAACAGTGTGCTGTTCAAGCCAAGCGAGCTGACCCCGAAAGTCGCCGAGCTGACGGTCAAGTGCTGGATCGAAGCCGGCCTGCCTGCTGGCGTGCTGAACCTGCTGCAAGGCGCGCGTGAAACCGGGATCGCCCTGGCGGCCAATCCGGGTATCGACGGTCTGTTCTTTACCGGCTCCAGCCGTACCGGCAACCACTTGCATGCGCAGTTCTCTGGTCGTCCGGACAAGATCCTCGCGCTGGAGATGGGCGGCAACAACCCGCTGGTGGTCGATCAGGTCGCAGACCTCGACGCTGCGGTGTACACCATTATTCAGTCGGCGTTCATTTCTGCCGGTCAGCGTTGCACCTGCGCCCGTCGCTTGCTGGTACCGCAAGGCGCCTGGGGCGACACGCTGCTGGCGCGTCTGGTGGCGGTCAGCGCGACCATTGACGTCGGCGCATTTGATCAGCAACCGGCACCGTTCATGGGCTCGGTGGTTTCGCTGGCCGCTGCCAAGGCACTGATGGATGCGCAAGAACACTTGCTCGCCAACGGCGCCGTGCCGCTGCTGAAAATGACCCAGCCACAGGCCAACGCCGCGTTGCTGACCCCGGGCATTCTTGACGTGAGCGCGGTTGCCGATCGTCCTGACGAAGAGCTGTTCGGCCCGTTGCTGCAAGTGATCCGTTACGCTGATTTCGAGGCGGCGATCGCGGAAGCCAACAACACCCAATACGGTCTGGCAGCAGGTTTGCTGTCGGATTCCGAAGCGCGTTATCAGCAGTTCTGGCTGGAAAGCCGCGCCGGTATCGTCAACTGGAACAAGCAGCTGACCGGCGCCGCGAGCAGCGCACCGTTCGGCGGTGTGGGTGCCTCGGGCAACCATCGCGCCAGTGCCTATTACGCCGCGGATTACTGCGCGTACCCGGTGGCCTCGCTGGAAACCCCAAGCCTGACCCTGCCGGCCGCCCTGACCCCAGGCGTGCGGATGTCGTAAGACCGCTTTCGCGAGCAAGCCCGCTCCCACAAGGTTGATGCAAGACTGGAGGGTGGGGTAAGCCGGCCTCTGAAGGTCTGTACGGACCCTGTGGGAGCGGGCTTGCTCGCGAAGGCCGCAACTCGGTCGCATTGAACAGTTACTGATGCCTATAAAAACCAGATTCGTGGAGCCTCGCTGATGAAATCCTATGAAGTCAATTTTGACGGTCTAGTGGGGCCGACCCATAACTACGGCGGCCTGTCCTACGGCAACGTCGCGTCCCAGAGCAACAGCCAGCAGTCTTCCAATCCGAAGGAAGCAGCGCTGCAAGGCCTGGCGAAAATGAAAGCGCTGATGGAAATGGGCTTTCAGCAAGGCGTTCTCGCGCCGCAAGAACGTCCGGATGTCGGCGCGCTGCGCAGCCTGGGTTTCAGCGGCACCGACGCTCAAGTAATCGAGCAGGCGGCCAAACAGGCGATGCCGTTGCTGGTTGCCAGCTGCTCGGCGTCGAGCATGTGGGTGGCCAACGCCGCCACCGTCAGCCCGAGCGCTGATACCGCAGACGGTCGTGTGCACTTCACTGCCGCCAACCTCAACTGCAAATATCACCGCAGCATCGAGCACCCGACCACCAGCCGCGTGCTGGGGGCCATGTTCGCCGACCAGAAGCACTTCGCCCACCACGCAGCGTTGCCTGCCGTGGCGCAGTTCGGTGATGAAGGCGCAGCCAACCACACACGCTTCTGCCGTGAATACGGCGAAGCCGGTGTCGAGTTCTTCGTGTTCGGTCGCAGCGCGTTCGATACCCGCTACCCGGCACCGCAGAAGTACCCGGCGCGTCAGACCCTCGAAGCGTCGCAAGCGGTTGCCCGTCTGCATGGCTTGAGCGAAGACGGTGTGGTGTTCGCCCAGCAGAATCCTTCGGTGATCGACCAAGGCGTGTTCCACAACGACGTGATCGCGGTGGGTAACGGTGAAGCGCTGTTCTATCACGAGGACGCATTCCTCGACACCGAGCAGATGCTGGCTGAACTGTCGGCCAAGCTGGCCAAGCGTGGCGGTCAGTTCAAGGCGATCTGCGTACCGCGTTCCCAGGTGTCGGTCGAAGACGCCGTGCGTTCTTACCTGTTCAACAGCCAGTTGCTGTCGCGCGCTGACGGTTCGATGCTGCTGATCGTGCCGCAAGAGTGCCAGAACAACCCGCGCGTCTGGCAGTACCTGCAAGAGCTGACCAGCTCTGGCGGCCTGATTCGCGAAGTGAAAGTCTTCGATCTCAAGCAAAGCATGCAGAACGGCGGTGGCCCTGCTTGCCTGCGGTTACGTGTCGCACTGAATGAAACCGAGCTGGCGGCGGTCAACCCAGGGGTTATCATGACCCCGCCGTTGTATGGCACGCTGACCCAATGGGTCGACAAGCACTACCGTGACCGCATGACCGAAAGCGATCTGGCGGACCCACAATTGTTGCTTGAGTGCCGGACGGCACTGGATGAACTGACGCAAATCCTTAAACTGGGCGCGGTTTATCCATTCCAGATCAATTGAAAGCCCGCGTCCTGCTCATGAAGAGCCGGACGCGTTGCTTTATCTCCCGATGAGAACGTAAAAATGAGCGATACCCTGCAGCTGATTCTTGAAGACACCGACGGCACTCAGCTGGAAACCTCTTGCACCCGCGTTGCGGTAATGTGGCAGGGCAAAGAGTTGTGGATCCAGCACGACGGCCGTGGCCAGCTGCTGATCGGCGTTGACGTCGAAGAAGGCGATGCCGAATACGCGAACCTGCTGCTGCGCCCATTGGCGACTAATCTGGTAAGTCTGCAACTGGAAATGGAACCGGCTGAAATCGGTGACGAAGACCACGTGCACGGCCCGGATTGCAAACACGATCACTAAGGAATTCGCTCTATGCTCGCCCTCGGCAAACTGCTTGAACTGACCCTCGCCGGCCGTGAACCGGCGGAGAAGACTCAACTGACTGTCGAAGGCGTGCGGATGCGCTGGCTGAGCGAAGGAGCGCTGGAAGTCCGGCCACCCGAGGCTCGTGACAATGGCCTGGACTTGCTGTTGTCGGCCGGCATCCACGGTAACGAAACAGCGCCGATCGAGTTACTCGATCGCCTGTTGCATGACATCGCCCGCGGAGAGTTGAAGCCGCGCGCACGTATTCTGTTCCTGTTCGGCAACCCTGACGCCATGCGTCGCGGCGAGCGTTTTATCGAGCAGGACGTCAATCGGCTGTTCAACGGCCGTCACGAACTCAGCAGTGGCTCTGAAGCGCTGCGAGCCTGTGAGCTGGAGCGTCTGGCAGCGAGTTTCTTCAATCTGCCCGACCGCGCCCGGTTGCACTACGATCTGCACACCGCGATCCGTGGCTCGAAGATCGAGCAGTTCGCGCTGTATCCCTGGAAAGAAGGCCGTCAGCATTCCCGTCATGAACTGGCTCGCCTGCGCGCTGCCGGCATGGAGGCGGTGCTGTTGCAGAACAAACCGTCCATCGTTTTCAGTTCGTACACCTACGACAAGCTCGATGCCGAGTCTTTCACCCTTGAGCTGGGTAAAGCCCGGCCGTTCGGGCAGAACGACGGGGTCAACGTCTCGCGCCTTGAAACCCTTTTGAAGCAGATCATCGAAGGCACCGAACCGGAGTCAGCAGAACAGAGCCTGGATGGCTTGCAGCTGTTCAGCGTGGCGCGGGAAATCATCAAGCACAGCGACAGCTTCCACTTGAACCTGCCGGCGGACATCGAGAACTTCTCGGAACTGAAAAAGGGTTATCTGCTGGCCGAGGACATCGCCCAGACCCGCTGGATCGTCGAGGAGGAGGGTGCGCGAATCATCTTCCCGAACCCGAAGGTCAAGAACGGCCTGCGCGCCGGTATCCTGATTATCCCGACCACCGACGACGATCTAGCCTGAGACCAGCATCTCGATCCCGATAAAGATCTAATGTGGGAGATTCTATGTTGCAGGACAACCCTGCAACGGTCGATTCGGTTGGTATTCGCTCTGGTTTTTCATCAGG
>NZ_JBYSXY010000022.1:0-60278 GCF_058782685.1 Pseudomonas sp. FW306-02-D09B | reverse complement strand
GGCTAGAGTCAGAATCGGGCTTTTAGTCCCACCCACCCCTTCAAGTCTAAACATACAAGCGGGCTTGCTCGCGAAGAGGCCCTGACAGGCGCAGGAGTTATCAAATCAACAGCAACAAAAAAGCCCTCGGACATCACCTGTCCGAGGGCTTTTTTTATGTCGCGTGAAACCGGGTTATTTCTTCAAGCCGTAATGCTCGTCGAGCATGCCAGGGGAGTTCGGCATTTTCGGCGCGTAATCGCGTGGCGGCTCCTGATTGCGTGGCGGCGTCAGACGTTCCCGTGGCGCTTGCACGGCGGCCTCGGAGTGCAGGGCGGCCAGCAGGCGTTGGCGAGTCTGTTCGTCCAGGGCCAGGCGGTTGGCACCCTCGGCGAGGTGGTCTTGCACTTCCTGATAGCTCTGAGTGAGCTTCTTGACCAGCGTTGCGGTGCTGTTGAAGTGGGTGACCACTTCATTCTGATAGTTGTCAAAACGTTCCTGAATGTCATCCAGCTGACGTTGCGTGCTGCTAGGCGCGGCATTCGGCAGAAGGCGGGCGATCAGGAAACCAATGGCGACACCGGCAACCAGGGCAAGAGTCGGCAACAACCAAACTAAGAGCGAGTGTTCCACGAGTCCTTCCTCTATAAACGGCTTTGCTTTACGTTAACGGCTCGGACCTGCGCTGTATACCGCGACGAGATCGCAATCATGCCAGGCACAGACTTTTAGCTAGACGAGTCGACCCTTCGAGAGGTCACGGAGTTCCTTCCTTGCTTATGCGTGAAACCCCTGTATTGATTGATGGCCCGGTGGGCCAACTGGAAGCCTTGTACCTGGACTCCCCCGAGCCACGTGGCCTGGCGCTGATCTGTCACCCCAATCCGGTGCAGGGCGGCACCATGCTCAATAAAGTCGTTTCGACCTTGCAGCGCACTGCCCGCGACGCCGGTTTGATCACATTAAGATTTAATTACCGTGGCGTCGGTGCGAGCGCCGGCACGCATGACATGGGCACCGGCGAAGTCGATGACGCTCAAGCCGTGGCCGAATGGTTTCGCGCCAAACACCCTGGTTTGCCGATGATCCTGTTCGGTTTCTCGTTCGGTGGTTTCGTTGCGGCGAGCCTCGGCGGACGCCTGGAAGCCAAGGGCGAGCAGCTCAAGCACGTGTTCATGGTCGCGCCGGCGGTGATGCGTCTGGGCGATCAGGATCAGCTGCCGCAGCACGGCGAACTGACGCTGATCCAGCCAGAATCCGACGAAGTCATCGATCCGCAACTGGTTTACGATTGGTCTGACGCCCTCGATCGCCCCCATGAGCTGCTGAAAGTGGCAGAATGCGGACACTTTTTTCACGGCAAGCTGACCGATCTCAAGGATCTGATCCTGCCGCGCCTTTCGAATTGATTGCAGTCTGATAAGCGATTACCCATGACTACTCGTACGCGTATCCTCACCGGCATCACCACCACCGGCACCCCGCACCTGGGCAACTACGCCGGCGCGATCCGTCCGGCGATCCTCGCCAGCCGCGACAGCAATGCCGATTCGTTCTACTTCCTGGCGGACTACCACGCCCTGATCAAGTGCGATGACCCGCTACGCATCCAGCGCTCGCGTCTGGAAATCGCCGCGACCTGGCTGGCCGGTGGCCTGGATGTGGATCGGGTAACGTTTTATCGCCAGTCCGACATCCCGGAAATCCCTGAGCTGACCTGGCTGCTGACCTGCGTCGCCGCCAAGGGCCTGCTCAACCGTGCGCACGCCTACAAGGCCTCGGTGGACAAGAACGTCGAAGCCGGTGAAGACCCGGATGCCGGCATCACCATGGGCTTGTACAGCTACCCGGTGCTGATGGCGGCGGACATTCTGATGTTCAACGCGCACAAGGTTCCGGTCGGTCGCGATCAGATCCAGCACGTGGAAATGGCCCGCGACATCGGCCAGCGCTTCAACCACCTGTTTGGCCAGGGCAAGGAATTCTTCACCATGCCGGAGGCGCTGATTGAAGAAAGCGTCGCCACGCTGCCGGGCCTCGATGGCCGGAAGATGTCGAAAAGCTACGACAACACCATTCCGTTGTTCTCCAGCGCCAAAGAGATGAAGGACGCGATTTCGCGGATCGTCACCGACTCCCGTGCGCCGGGCGAAGCCAAGGATCCGGACAACTCGCACCTGTTCACGCTGTTCCAGGCTTTCGCCACTCCGGCGCAGGCCGACGAGTTCCGCAGCGAACTGTTGCAGGGCCTGGGTTGGGGCGAGGCGAAGAATCGTCTGTTCCAATTGCTCGACAACGAGCTGGGCGAGTCCCGCGAGCGTTACTACCAACTGATCGATCGCCCGGCAGACCTCGAAGACATTCTGCAGCACGGTGCCGCCAAGGCTCGCGCCGTGGCCACGCCGTTCCTCAACGAGCTGCGTGAAGCGGTCGGCCTGCGTTCTTTCGTCAAGCAGACGCAAGTAGCGGCCACCACCAAGAAGAAAGCCGCGAAAGCCGCACGTTTTGTCAGCTTCCGTGAAGATGACGGTAGCTTCCGCTTCCGCCTGCTGGCGGCCGATGGCGAGCAACTGCTGTTGTCGCGCAACTTCGCTGACGGCAAAACCGCAGGCCAGGTGACCAAGCAACTGCAATCCGGCCAGGCGCTGGACGTTCGCAGTGAAGACCTGAGCTTCAGCGTCTGGCTCGAAGGCGAGTGCGTTGCCGACAGCCCGGCGTTTGCTGACAGCACTGCGCGGGATGTCGCCATCGACGCCTTGCGGGTTGCGTTGACGCCTGTTCAGGAATAATCAACGGCTCGGCCCGACCAAGGGCTGATTGCCATTCTCAAGGGTCGTCGCTACAGTGTCGGCCCGTTTTTGTTGCCTTGCTAACGAATTATGACGCCCCTAGAACGATATCAAGCTGATCTGAAACGCCCGGAATTCTTCCATGACGCCGCCCAGGAAACTGCCGTGCGTCATTTGCAGCGCCTGTACGACGATCTGGTCGCGGCCTCGCAGAACAAACCCGGCCTGCTCGGCAAACTGTTTGGCAAGAAAGACCAGGCGCCGGTCAAGGGCCTGTACTTCTGGGGCGGCGTAGGTCGCGGCAAGACTTACCTGGTCGACACCTTCTTTGAAGCGCTGCCGTTCAAGGAAAAGGTCCGCACTCACTTCCACCGCTTCATGAAGCGCGTGCACGAAGAGATGAAGACTCTCGGCGGCGAGAAAAACCCGCTGACCATCATCGCCAAGCGTTTCTCCGACGAAGCGCGGGTGATCTGTTTCGATGAGTTCTTCGTGTCCGACATCACCGACGCGATGATCCTCGGCACTTTGATGGAAGAGCTGTTCAAGAACGGCGTGACCCTGGTCGCGACTTCGAACATCGTACCGGACGGTCTGTACAAGGACGGTCTGCAACGTGCGCGCTTCCTGCCAGCCATCGCGCTGATCAAGCAGAACACCGACATCGTCAACGTCGATAGCGGCGTCGACTACCGTCTGCGTCACCTTGAGCAAGCCGAGCTGTTTCACTCCCCGCTCGACGAAGCGTCCCATGAGAGCCTGCGCAAAAGTTTCCGCGCACTCACGCCGGAATGCACTCAGGCCATCGAGAACGATGTGCTGATCATCGAGAACCGTGAGATCCGTGCCGTGCGTACGTGCGACGACGTGGCCTGGTTCGACTTCCGCGAACTGTGCGACGGCCCGCGTAGCCAGAACGACTACATCGAACTCGGCAAGATCTTCCACGCCGTGTTGCTCAGCGGCGTAGAGCAGATGAGCGTCACCACCGACGACATCGCCCGACGTTTTATCAACATGGTCGACGAATTCTACGACCGTAACGTCAAGCTGATCATTTCCGCTGAAGTCGAGCTCAAAGACCTTTACACCGGCGGTCGCCTGAACTTCGAGTTCCAGCGCACCCTCAGCCGTCTGCTGGAAATGCAGTCCCACGAGTTCCTGGCGCGGGCGCACAAGCCGTAGGACGTTTCGGAAAATAAAAAAGGGCCTGCATAGCAGGCCCTTTTTTGTGCGTCAGTTTTGAAGCCGGATGTCGTCGTTGAGATAGTGAGCCAGCTCATCTAGTCGCTGGCAGCCAACGAGCAGCCAAAGCAGGATTCTGGCTTTGCGCGGACAAAGAAATCCAGCCATCGCTGCGCCTCTACGGATCAGATCCATCTCGCTGCCGATGAAGCCGTAGGAGGATTGAGCGGTGGGGCCTGATCCGGTCCGGGTCGCAATGATGACCGGGATTTCTTTTGCGATTGCTTCGACGGCGTCAGCCCAGCGCTCTGAGACGTGTCCTGCGCCGAAACCGGCAATCACCAGCCCGTCGTAACCCAGTTCAAGGATGTTTTCCAACATCAAGGTGTCGGCAGACAGAGATGCTTCCAGCATGGCAATCGTCTGTGTTGTCTGTTGTGGCAAGGGTAAAGGCTTCCGGCGGGACGGCTGGCGTAGATAGCGGACGGCTCCCTCCAGGAGCATCCCTGCGGGACCCGTGACAGGGGAGGAAAACGCCTGCAACGCCAATGAATCGGTTTTGCGGACGACGCTCGCTTGGTGAACCTGGCCGTTCATTACCACTAGAACGCCTCGCTGACGGCTGTTTTCAGCCCGTGCGACTCGGCAAGCATCCAGCAGATTCGCCGGACCATCGGCCCCTGCCTGGGCTGCCGAACGCATGGCGCCGGTCAGAACCAGTGGTTCGTCGTGGTCCCATAAGTAGTCGAAAAATGTTGCGGTTTCTTCGAGGGTGTCCGTGCCCTGAGTGATGACAACGCCAATAGCGCCTTGCTCAATCTGGTATCTCGCCCAGGAAAGGACGCTCAGCAAGAGCTCGAAATCCAGTGAGGCACTTGGGAATAGGCCGAGTGTTTCAACGGTCACCCGGGCCAGTTCCTTCAGTTCCGGTACTGAGGCCAGCAGGGTTTCACCGCTGACGGTCGGGATAACACCTTCACCAGCATGCCTGGCTTGCATGCTCACGGTACCGCCGAGCGCCGCAATAGCCAGTTTGGGGAGGTTCATGTCATACCTCGTTCAATTGGATGTGATTAAAAAGGTGGCTGTACCCGGTCCTGAGCGACAGGACTTCGGTACAGCCGAATGGGAGAAGTGCGGCATGAAATTTATTGGGCTATGAGGAACCCGATTAGCGGAACAATCAGCAAGGTGCTGATGGCCATGGACAGGACATTTCCTATGTAGGGGTGCATATCAGCCGGTAACCTCTTGGCAATCACACACGCCAAAGGTGGCGCGATGAGTGCCCCTAGCAGCGCACTTGATCCTATTACCTGCCAACTGCCGCCATAGGTCAGAACCGCCGCCGGCACTACGGACACCAGCGGAATGTAGGTGGGATACCAGCCGCGCAAGATCCATTGTCGACGCCAGATCACCACGCCTAAAGCTGACGTCAAAGCCTGTGCTCCGATCAGTTGTGGCAGCAAACCGGAGCCGTATACCGGACCCATGGGGTTCAAGGTGTAAGCCAGCAATGCACCCAGTAACAGCCCGAGGCTGGCCAGTTCATTGCCAAAGAAGGGCGCTTCCGAAAAGTCTGCCAACACCCGGCGCAGGCTCCAGAAGATTCCGTAGTCGGGCGTCTTTGATCGGGCAGGTGTGGCCGCAGAATCGGATGACTCCTCAGATGGGGCGGATTGCTCGGACTTCACCAGGCTCGGCACGTAACGACAGAGTAGAAAGGCAAAGACGCTGGCGGCGGCCATGCCCGTGACATTGCCGATCACGGCTGGCAGGCCCAGTGGATTGCAGACGTAGTTAACGATTAGTAAACACATCGGGGTGACAAGAATGGCACCCATGATGGCTCCGTTGATCGTCACTTTCCAGCCACCGCCAAACATCAGCACCATCGCCGCTGGCAGTGAAACAAAGGCTGCGAACGTCGGTTGCCAATGGGTAGCCGTGACCGTCCAGCCCCACAGCAGGTTACTCAACAGCAGTCCAAGCAGCGAACTGGTGATCAGCCACGGCCATAGCCCGCTGCCATAGGAGATTGCAAAGCCTTGCCAGGATTTCCCCGTTCGATTGGCCCAGTAAGCCAGATAGGCTCCCGCCAAGAGTCCAATAGAGGCGAACTCGTGTTTGTAGAATGCAACCTCGCTGATGTCTCCCAGTACCCAGCGCAACCAGGCACTCGGCTCGGGGAGGCTCGTCACCATGTGACTGTAGTCTGGCCAATGGGCTGACCAGGAAGAGCGGTTGGTGAGTGAAAGCCAGAAAATCAGCAGTGTCGTGCCGATCATGAGGAGGATGATCGCAGTATCAAACGGCGATCTGCCGACAAGCCGATTTAACCGATGTTTTTCGGTTGTGGTGTCCATGAGTGATGACCCCCTTATCAGCGCGGGAGACAAGGGTGTTGGGTGTAACCAAGCATTTGATCGTAGAGATCGGCTCGACGATCGCGATGCAGATCGTTCAAGTTGTTCCAGATGGGGGCGCTACGGGAGCTGGTCAGGTCGATGTCGGCAAACAGTATTTCCTGCTTGTCCGCTGAAGCTACTGCGCCAATCGGCCAGCCATTGGTGCCGGCAATCAGTGAGCAGCCCAGGTATCGGGCGCCTCGTTCTTCGCCGATCCGGCTGGCGGCGGCAATAAACACGTTGTTGACGTGAGCTGCCGTCATCGTCAGATACGAAGCCATGCATTTGCCGGCGTCATCGAACAACGGCGGAGGCGTCCAGACCCAGTTGTTCAAACTGCAAATGATGTCCGCGCCTTGCTGACTCAGGATGCGCGGCACTTCCGGGAACCAGATATCCCAGCAGATCAACAATCCGATACGGCCTATTGGTGTATCAAAAACCGGGAAGCCCAGGTCGCCTGGAGTGAACCAGAGTTTTTCCAGGTTCCACAAATGGGCTTTCCGATATTTCCCGATAAAACCGTCAGGTCCGACAAGAATGCCGGTGTTGAAGAGCCGCATGCCGTCGCGTTCGGTCAGGCCGGCCACGAGGTAAACCTTGTGTTTGCAGGCGAAATCTACCCAGCTCTGAGTACTCGGTCCGCCGGGAACCGCCTCGGAATGGTCGAAAGCATCCTGCCGATTGCTGAAGAAATAGCCGGTATTTGTAAGCTCGGGCATAACGATGAGATTTGCCCCTCCATTGACCGCTTGTAGCGCCAGTTCCAGGCTGTGATGCAAATTCCCTTCACGATTCTCTATGCCGACTTGTGGGTCGAATTGCACGACTGCGACACGAACAGGACTCGTTGATTCACTCATTTACGCTGACCTCTTATTATTGTTTTTCAACCTGTGTAGTTGTGCGTTTATAAGAGTTGAACCGGTGAGTGAGCGAAAGTCAGCGGCTTCCGTTAAGCGTGTAGTCCTTTTCCCAAGATGAACAAGGTTGAGCCAATACACAGCGTGCATCGACTCTTTAGCGGGGAAAGTCTAGGTCAGGTCCTGAGTTTGTATTCTGGATAGTCACTCATGGTAAATCCGCCATTGAATGTAGCTTCGGTTTTATTGCAGATATGAATGACTGCATCGACGGCACCTCGAAAGCAAGGCTCTGTCCAGCCGGCATCGACTGAAAAAGACTCGCCAGAAAAATAGAGGCCAGAAATATGTGAAAAATCTCTGTTGTACTTCATCAAGCCCACTGCGTCGTAGTAGGTTCCGGGCCTGTACAACTTTGCACACCCCAAAGCATTTTTATCGGTCATCCAGCGTTGGACGACTGCTTGATCAATGCCAATATAGGGAGAAATTTTTTCCTGGATATTGGCGGAGTTCATAAGGATTCGATCAAGCTCTTTTGCGCATTTCGTAACCAGCTCTTTGTCAGTGAAGGACGCGAGTTTGGTTGCGTCATCCTCCCATGTGTAACTCAGAAGGATGCAGTCATAATTATAGTTGTCGTTATAGCGATAGGTATAAATGTCGTGAATGAAACTGTCTGTGACTATGGCTTGTGGGATTTTGGTGTTTTTTGATAAGAATGATTTTTTTAATGGTGCATAGACTTTGCAACTGGTTTCCCAGTGAGCGGTTTTATAGGCATTGATCGTTTCGAATGGAAGCATTTCTTGATTGAAGTCCTCGAGCTTGATTCGAGTTTCGATCAGCCATGAGGGAAGGGTCATGATGATTGAATCAAAGTCGTCGAATAATTCCTGAGTTTGCCCGGGGTGGCTCGATTTCCAGTTGTAGTAGACGCGTATTTTTTGATTGTCCAGTTTTTTCAGTTTTGTGACGGACGAGTCCGTGAGGAAACCATTACTGCGCTCAAGGCAGTGTTCGTAGAAGGATTTTCCGGTTTCGTCTGTTTTCATGAATAACAGGCATTCATCCAAAGAGGCGAGCCCGATATAGCGAGGTCTGTCGAAAACCAGCCCCTTGGAGTCAAAAACGGCTTCGCTGTGCAGGTGTGGTGAGGCTATCGGTTCACCGGTCGCGTCCACTCGGCCATGAATCAGTTGCAGTTGGCTGCTGAATCCAAAAATTGCCGTACGCAGGGGATAAAGCGAGCAGACATCGTAGAAGGCGCCCCAGCTACCGTCACCGATGCCTATCGAATAGAAAATGGCGGACTCGTCCGGGGACATTCCCATCCCGCCGAAGTCTCCTGGCGAGCTTTCATGCCAAGCGTCTACTATTGGCATGCTGACCAGGTCACGAAAAGAAATGCCCTCGTATTTCTTGACGATACCAGCCCACATGGCTTCCCACCGTTGGCTGGCATAAACCTCTGCTACGTGGCGGGTCATGCGGTCAGCAAATGCTTTCCACTTGGCGTAAACCCGTTGAAGCTCCTCGCCAGGAGGTGGTGTCATGCCGTCTTCATTTGTCCATATCAACATCTGTGGAGTAGCGCTGCCTCCCATGCTTCCTTCTCGAAGATAGATGCCAGTCGACGTTACCCACTGGCTTCCGGGATTTGGGAAGTCTGAAATAGCCAAGTCAAACTCCTTGGCGTAGTAAGCCATCAGAGACTTACCTTCTTTAGGCGGTTCGTCTGCTGTGTTGAAGAAAGGCATGCGCATCGCCCCCATTTCAAAGGGAGTATGACTTTTTACGGAGTTTCGGCTTCCGGGGATTGTAAGGTGTCTGCCGCCTATGCGTTTGGATTGTTCTATAAGCGTTATATTGGTAAAGCCGCAACGATAAAGCTCCCTGGCGGCAGTGAGCCCAGTCACACCTGCACCAATGATGCATATTTTATGATGTGGGTTGGGCGCGTTTGCGATGCCGTTTTCTTGTTCTACCAATGCTCGATAGTCAAAACATAAGTCTGGCGGGTTCGGAAAGCGAGCGCTCCACTTGTTGTTCGATGAGCGCTTTGTTCGAGTAATATCTTTAGCGATATGTGAGGGATAGTTGTAACTAGAGCCGATGGTCATTGTTGATCTTCCCTGATGTGTGCATATTTTGTTTGCAGGGATGTATGTTGAAGTCTTGAACAGTCGGCTAACAAGTGTAAATCTGAGTTATCCATCACTCTGGTTTCCGATTTACTCGTAGGATAAAGGCTCGCGAAGCGAGGTGTTGCGTTTAGATCGCAATGTCGAGTTTGAATTGTTAGTTACATAAAGCTTCTGAAGCAGGCGCCGCTCCTCAGCCGTCTGCTGGAAATGCAGTCCCACGAGTTCCTGGCGCGGGCGCACAAGCCGCAACGGTCCACATAAGGCATGGTTGATCCTTTCCTTGGGGCAACCGCGCCTTCATTGCACCGCCGGGGCCGGGAATTCCAGCAGATCCCCGTCGTTCGGGATCAGCAGGCGCGACTCGATGCCGGCCTGTCGGGCGGCATTGGCCAACGACTGGCGTGTCACCGGGCAGTGGCTGAGCGCTTCAAGGTGATTGGCGACCACTGTGCCTGAAGACTGCCGAGTGAATGCCAGCACCTCATCAATCCCCATGATGATGTCCCCACCCAAATCGAATCGCGCACCGCCTGCCGGTACCACCGAGACGTCTGGCCGATGCCGTGCAACGAATGCCTGAACGGCAGGCGTGAGCAGCGTATCTCCCGTCAGGTAGAGGCTGGGCTCGCCAGGCATTTCAATCAAATAGCCCACGCCATGCTCCATCATCTTGCCTACCAGTCCCCGCCCATGGGTGCAGCGAATCGTGCGGATCTGGCCGCCGAGGAACGCGCTCGGTTGCTCGTGATCGGCCGGTAAGGGCTGCACATTCAACTCATGCTCGGCCAGATGGGCGGCGTCGTGCGGTGTGCAGATGACCGGAGTTCGAGTCTCGCGCAGCCACTTTTTCGCGGCGCGATCCAGATGGTCGAAGTGTCCTTTCTGGCAATGGGTGATCAGGCAATGAGTGACGGACTCCAGTGCGGCGGTTGCCGAGCCGGGTAGCTCGACCAGAGGGTTGCGGTCTCGTGCGCTGAAAATGCGCAAGGGTGGAAGTGCGTGTTTTCGCGCCAGCATCGGGTCGACCAAGATGCGATGAGGGCCGAGCTCGACAATAATTGTCGCGTTGCGTAGCTGATGAATCTTCATGGCGATTCCTCTGGGAAGAAGCACCATTGTGTCCAGTCGCGTTGCACCACAGAATGGCAGGCCCGGACATAATTAATTCGATTTCAGCCATGACGCCACCTCTTCGAATCGGCTTGCTGCTTTTCCCTCGTTGCATGCCAGCGGGCTTGTTGGCATTTGCCGATTTGCTGCACGCCGCCAATCGTCGTGCTTCGCGGGTGTTCTTTGAAACATGCTTCGTTGCAATGCAGGCCGGTACGGTTGAATGCGCTCAAGGCTTGTCATTACAGGTGGGCAGCGCGTTGGCGGAGGCTGACATTGACGCGCTATTGATCCCCGGTTTTTGGGCCGAGTCGGCACAGCAGGTGGGTGATACGTTAGCCGCCAATGCCTCTTTGGTCTCGGCGTTGTCGGCACGCTCGAAGAAACAGCAGTTGTGGAGTTATTGCACGGGTGTCTGTTTGTTGGCTGCAAGCGGGAGGCTGGACGGTCAGCCAGCAACGGTGACGTGGTGGCTGGCAGACGTTATGGTGCAGCGGCATAAAGCCGTGAAGTGGCAAAGCGAACGTCACAGCATCATTAACGAACGGACGGCTACCGCGTCGGGTGTGAACGGTTACTTGCCCATCGCTCAGGCCTTGATCGAGCGGTATGTCAGCGCGGAAGTGTTTCGCGATCTCACCAAGCTGATGGTGCTTGCGCGCCCGGCCCAGGCGCATAGCGCCTTTGCGGCCATGAGTTTGATTGAGCAGTCGAGCAAGCTGTTACGCCAGTTGCATGCACTGGTTGAGCAGTTGCCGGCCGAACAGATAACCGTGCAGCGGTTGGCGGAGCAGCTCGGCATGTCCGAACGCACCCTGTCGCGTAAGGTGAGCAGTGAAACCGGTGTTGCCGTCGCAACCTATGCTCGCTGCATCAAGCTGAACCAGGTCAGCGAACGCCTGATCCTCACGTCCGCGCCGGTCAATACGATCAGTGCCGAGTTGGGTTTCAGCAGCGACTCCAACCTGCGGCGCATGTTCAAGGAACTGACAGCGTTGACTCCGCTGGAGTACCGGCAGCAGTTCGGGCGGTATTGAGGAGTAGGGCAGGGTTGTTGAAATCGAACACGAATACGTTGAAAAAGGGCCTGCAATGCAGACCCTTTTTTGTGCGCCGAAGATCCCCTGTGGGAGCGGGCTTGCTCGCGAAGACGGCCTGACATTCAACATTGAGGTCGACTGACACACCGCTTTCGCGAGCAAGCCCGCTCCCACAGGGAATGTGTATCTTAAGCGGCTTGCTGAAACTGCTGCCGATACTGGTTCGGCGACAACTCGGTGTGCTGGCGGAACAGCCGGGCGAAGAAGCTCGCGTCGTCGTAGCCGACTTCATAGCTGATGGTCTTGATGCTTTTACGGCTGGCGGACAGCAAGCCCTTGGCGGTTTCGATGCGCAACCGTTGCAGGTAGTGCAGCGGCTTGTCGCCAGTGGCGGTCTGGAAGCGCCGCATGAAGTTGCGGATGCTCATGCCATGTTCGCGGGCGACGTCTTCGAAGCGAAACTTGTCGGCAAAATGCTCTTCGAGCCAGTGCTGGATCTGCAGGATGATCACATCCTGGTGCAGCTTCTGTCCGCCGAAGCCGATGCGCCCTGGCGAATAACTGCGCTGCACTTCATACAGAATGTCGCGGGCCACGGCCTGGGCCACGTTGGCCCCGCAGAAGCGCTCGATCAAATAAATGTAGAGGTCGCAGGCCGAGGTGGTGCCGCCGGCGCAGTACAGGTTGTCGGCGTCGGTCAGGTGCTTGTCCTGATTGAGCTGAACGTTGGGGAAGCGCTCTTCGAAGGCGTTGAAGAAACGCCAGTAAGTGGTCGCTTCCTTGCCATCGAGCAAGCCCGCCTCGGCGAGCCAGAACACTCCGGTGGCTTCACCGCAGAGCACCGCGCCGCGTGCGTGTTGCTCGCGCAGCCACGGCAGCACCTGTGGATAACGCTTGCAGAGCGTATCGAAATCGTCCCAGAACGCCGGGAGGATGATGATGTCGGCGTTTTCCAGGCCGCCATCCACCGGCATGATCACATCGCTGAAGCTGTTGACCGGTTTGCCGTCGGGGCTGACCAGGCGGGTTTCGAACGCCGGGGTCAGGCCGTGGCCCAGTTGTTTGCCGTAACGCAGGCTGGCCAGATGGAAGAAATCCTTGGCTTGCATGAGGGTAGAAGCAAAAACCCGATCGATTGCCAGGATGCTGACGCGCCGCAGGGGCGTGGAGAGTTGGATAGACATATTCAATTTATTCTTATAGGGGAAAGTGGTCACCAAGCGGCTGGATCGTCTTATTTTTTGTCTGATGTGTCCAGTGTCCTGTTATCAACTGGAGGCTTAGGCTCAGGGATTCAATAGCGACCCACAATAACCACAGGTGCCCCGATGATCCCCAGAACCTTGTTCAGTTCCGAGCACGAGCTGTTTCGCGACAGCGTACGAACCTTCCTCGAAAAAGAAGCCGTGCCGTTTCATGCGCAGTGGGAAAAACAGGGCTACATCGATCGCACGCTGTGGAACAAGGCGGGGGAGGCGGGGATGCTCTGCTCCCACTTGCCGGAAGCGTACGGCGGGTTCGATGCGGACTTCCTCTACAGCGCCGTGGTGATTGAGGAGGTTGGTCGACTGGGTTTGACCGGTATCGGTTTCTCTCTGCATTCGGACATCGTGGCGCCGTACATCCTGCATTACGGCAGTGAAGTGCTGAAGCACAAGTACCTGCCGAAGCTGGTCTCCGGCGAAATGGTCACCGCGATTGCCATGACCGAACCAGGCGCCGGTTCCGACCTGCAAGGGGTGAAAACCACAGCGCTGCTGGACGGCGACGAGTACGTGATCAACGGTTCGAAAACCTTCATCACCAACGGCTTTCTCGCGGACCTGGTGATTGTCGTGGCCAAGACTGATCCCAAGGCCGGGGCCAAGGGCACCAGTCTGTTTCTGGTGGAGGCGAACACCCCGGGCTTCGAAAAGGGCAAGCGCCTGGAGAAGGTCGGGATGAAGGCGCAGGACACCTCGGAGCTGTTTTTCCAGGACGTCCGTGTGCCCAAGGAAAACCTCTTGGGGCAGGCCGGGATGGGGTTCGCCTATCTGATGCAGGAATTGCCGCAGGAACGTCTGACGGTCGCCATCGGCGGTTTGGCCTCAGCCGAGGCGGCGTTGCAGTGGACCCTGGATTACACCCGCGAGCGCAAGGCGTTCGGCAAGGCGATTGCGGACTTTCAGAACACCCGTTTCAAACTGGCGGAGATGGCCACGGAGATTCAGATTGGTCGGGTCTTCGTCGACCGCTGTCTGGAGCTGCACTTACAAGGCAAGCTCGATGTGCCGACGGCGGCGATGGCCAAATACTGGGGCACCGACCTGCAATGCAAGGTGCTCGACGAGTGCGTGCAGCTGCATGGCGGTTACGGTTTCATGTGGGAATACCCGATCGCCCGGGCCTGGGCGGATGCGCGGGTGCAGCGGATTTATGCCGGGACCAATGAAATCATGAAGGAGATCATCGCGCGGTCGCTTTGAATTCAGGGTGAATGGAAGACCGCTTTCGCGAGCAAGCCCGCTCCCACATGGATCACGCTGTACCTGTGGGAGCGGGCTTGCTCGCGAATGGATCTAAAGATCAATCAAGGGGCCGGGTTCGGGTGATCCTTGTGAATCGCCTCGATCCCCGCCAGCACTTCATCCGATAGTTTCAGGTCGAAACTGGCAATGTTGCTGTCCAGTTGTTCCAGCGTGGTCGCGCCAATGATGTTGCTGGTGACGAACGATTGTCGGGTCACGAATGCCAGGGCCATTTGTGCCGGGTCCAGGCCGTGTTCACGGGCCAGTGCCACGTAACGGCTGCACGCGACTTCCGACTGCGGGTTGAAGTAGCGGCTGAAGCGGCTGTAAAGGCTCAGGCGAGCTTTTGCCGGACGCGCCCCGCCTTCGTACTTGCCGGACAGAAAACCAAACGCCAGCGGCGAATAGGCGAGCAGCCCGCATTGTTCGCGGATGGCGATTTCCGACAGGCCGATTTCAAAGCTGCGGTTGAGCAGGTTGTAGGGGTTCTGGATCGACACCGCACGCGACCAGCCGCGGGCTTCGGCCAGCGCGAGGAACTTCATGGTGCCCCACGGCGTTTCGTTGGACAGGCCAATGTGGCGGATCTTGCCGGCCTTGACCTGTTCGTCGAGTGCTTCGAGGGTGTCTTCCAGCGGGGTCAGGTTGACTTCGCTCTTGTGCGTGTAGCCCAGCTGGCCGAAGAAATTGGTGCTGCGCTCCGGCCAGTGCAGTTGGTAGAGGTCGATATAGTCGGTCTGCAAGCGCTTGAGGCTGGCGTCCAGGGCCTGGACGATGTGTTCGCGGTTGTGTTTGAGGTGGCCGCCGCGAATGTAGTCGATGGTGTTGCCGGGGCCGGCGATCTTGCTCGCCAGAATCCAGTCGGCGCGATCGCCACGACTCTTGAAGTAATTGCCGATGTAGCGTTCGGTGGTGGCGTAGGTTTCGGCTTTGGGCGGCACCGGGTACATCTCGGCGGTGTCGATGAAATTGATCCCGGCGCTCTTGGCTCGTTCAATCTGTGCGAAAGCCTCTGCCTCGCTGTTTTGCTCGCCCCAGGTCATGGTCCCGAGGCAGATTGCACTCACGTTCAGATCGGTACGGCCCAGCTGTCGATAGTCCATCGGGTAGTCCTTGGCGGAAAACAATCATAAAAGCAGGTTGAATTTTTTTTCGCAATCTGCATAATTGCGCACCTCTTTCTGCAGTGGAAGTGATGCGCCGCCTGCCGAAGAATCTTGCCGTTGAACGGACGCGCCGACCCGAGCCCCCGATAGCGTCTGTACCCGGCTGCCTTTGACTTGTCAAAGTACGCACTATTCAGTAAGATCCGCCGTCTAAATTTACAGGGCGGCCCCTGAGGCTATAAAGAATGAAAACTTTTACTGCTAAACCGGAAACAGTAAAGCGCGACTGGTTTGTCGTCGACGCTGCTGGTCAGACCCTGGGTCGTCTGGCCACCGAGATCGCGAGCCGTCTGCGTGGCAAGCACAAGCCTGAGTACACTCCTCACGTTGACACCGGCGACTACATCGTCGTTATCAATGCCGAGCAGATTCGTGTGACCGGTGCTAAAACCACCGACAAAATCTACTACTCCCACTCCGGTTTCCCGGGCGGCATCAAGTCGATCAACTTCGAAAAGCTGATCGCTAAAGCCCCTGAGCGCGTGATCGAGACCGCGGTCAAAGGCATGCTGCCTAAGAACCCGCTGGGTCGCGACATGTATCGTAAGCTGAAAGTCTATGCGGGCGCTGCTCACCCTCATACTGCTCAGCAGCCCCAAGAACTGAAGTTTTAACGGAATAGTTCATTATGTCGGCGACTCAAAATTACGGCACTGGCCGTCGCAAGACCGCAACCGCACGCGTTTTCCTGCGTCCGGGCACTGGTAACATCTCCATCAACAACCGCTCCCTGGATAATTTCTTCGGTCGCGAAACTGCCCGCATGGTAGTTCGTCAGCCGCTGGAATTGACTGAGACTGTCGAGAAGTTCGACATCTACGTCACCGTGATCGGTGGTGGTGTAAGTGGTCAAGCTGGCGCAATCCGCCACGGCATCACTCGCGCTCTGATGCAGTACGACGAAACTCTGCGCGGTGCTCTGCGCAAAGCCGGCTTCGTTACTCGTGACGCACGTGAAGTTGAACGTAAGAAAGTTGGTCTGCGTAAAGCGCGTAAGCGTCCGCAGTACTCGAAGCGTTAATTCGCTTTCGCGTTCAAAGCGCCCAGTCTCCTCGCGGAGCTGGGCGTTTTTTTTGCTTAAAGATTTATGATGTGACAACTTGCCACATCCGTAGAGCCCCTATACTACAAGGCTTGGCGCTGACCCTGGATGGTAATTACCTTGTCAGAACTGGGGCTTTTCATTACCATTCTGCAAAATTTTTATAAGTTCAGATTTTTACTTAGTAGATGCCTGATTTAACAGGCCACAAAGCTGATGGGAGAGGACTGAATGAGCAATGACGGCGTGAATGCAGGCCGGCGTCGCTTCTTGGTAGCAGCCACATCCGTGGTGGGTGCTGCAGGAGCGGTGGGGGCTGCGGTCCCGTTCGTGGGGTCATGGTTTCCCAGTGCCAAGGCGAAAGCCGCAGGTGCACCGGTGAAAGTGAATGTCAGCAAAATCGAACCAGGTCAGCAGATGATTGCTGAATGGCGCGGTCAGCCGGTATTCATCGTCCGCCGTACGCAGGAGATTTTGGGGAATCTTGCAAAGATCGAGGGTGACCTCTCTGATCCAGACTCCAAGAATTCGGTACAGCCAACTTACGTGGACCCCAAGACGCGCTCGATCAAGCCGGAAGTTCTGCTGCTGATCGGTATTTGCACGCACTTGGGTTGCTCTCCGACCTTCCGCCCAGAAGTAGCGCCCGCCGATCTCGGCCCGAAATGGGTAGGTGGTTATTTCTGCCCTTGCCACGGTTCCCACTACGATCTGGCTGGCCGCGTCTTCAAGTCGCAACCCGCGCCTTTGAATCTGCCAGTTCCCCCGCATTCCTATGAGTCGAACGACATCATTGTCATCGGCGTCGATACGGAGAAAGCGTGATGAGCAAGTTCATGGATTGGGTTGATGCGCGCTTTCCTGCCACTAAAATGTGGGAAGACCATCTCAGCAAGTACTACGCCCCGAAGAACTTCAACTTCTTCTATTTCTTTGGCTCCCTGGCGCTGTTGGTTCTGGTTAACCAGATCGTAACCGGTGTCTGGCTGACCATGAGCTACACCCCGTCGGCGGAAGAGGCATTCGCCTCCGTCGAATACATCATGCGCGACGTCGAGTACGGCTCGATCCTGCGTCTGCTGCACTCCACCGGTGCTTCGGCGTTCTTCATCGTGGTTTACCTGCATATGTTCCGTGGCCTGCTCTACGGTTCGTACCAGAAGCCGCGTGAGCTGGTGTGGGTCTTCGGCATGCTGATCTACCTGGCGCTGATGGCTGAAGCCTTCATGGGCTACCTGCTGCCGTGGGGCCAGATGTCCTACTGGGGCGCCCAGGTGATCATCTCGCTGTTCGGTGCGATCCCGGTCATCGGTAACGACCTGACCCAGTGGATCCGTGGTGACTACCTGATTTCGGGCATTACCCTGAACCGCTTCTTCGCCCTGCACGTCGTGGCCTTGCCGATCGTGATTCTCGGTCTGGTGGTGCTGCACGTTCTGGCGCTGCACGAAGTCGGCTCGAACAACCCGGACGGCGTGGACATCAAGAAACACAAGGACGAGAACGGCGTACCGCTGGACGGCATTGCCTTCCACCCGTACTACACCGTGAAAGATATCGTCGGCGTGGTGGTGTTCCTGTTCATCTTCTGCGCGATCGTGTTCTTCTTCCCGGAAATGGGCGGTTACTTCCTCGAGAAGCCGAACTTCGAAGTGGCGAACGCCTTCAAGACTCCGGAACACATTGCCCCGGTCTGGTACTTCACCCCGTTCTACGCGATTCTGCGTGCGGTTCCGGACAAGCTCCTGGGTGTTGTGGCCATGGGTGCTTCGATTGCCTTGCTGTTCGTCCTGCCCTGGCTCGACCGTAGCCCGGTCAAGTCCATGCGCTACAAGGGCTGGCTGAGCAGGATCTGGCTCTGGGTGTTCTGCATCTCCTTCGTGATTCTTGGCTGGCTGGGCGTCATGGCGCCGACCCCGGAACGTACGTTGCTGTCGCAGGTCTGTACCTTCCTGTACTTCGCCTACTTCATTCTGATGCCGTTCTACACCAGGCTCGAGAAGACCAAACCGGTTCCGGAAAGGGTGACTGGCTGATGAAAAAGCTATTTGCTGTACTGATTCTTGCTGCGTTGCCTGTCTTGTCCTTCGCGGCCGAGCACGGCGGTCCAGAGCTCGAAAAAGTCGATATCGACGTCTCCGATAAAGCGGCAATGCAAGATGGCGCGCGTACGTTCGCCAACTACTGCATGGGTTGCCACAGTGCCAAGTTCCAGCGCTATGAGCGCGTTGCCGACGATCTGGGGATTCCTCACGATCTGATGCTGAAGAACCTGGTGTTCACGGGCGCCAAGATCGGTGACCACATGAGCATCGGCATGCAGCCGGCAGACGCCAAGTCCTGGTTCGGCGCTGCGCCGCCCGACCTGACGCTGGTGGCTCGCGTTCGTGGTACTGACTGGCTCTACGGCTACCTGCGGTCGTTCTATGAAGACCCGACTCGTCCTTGGGGTGTGAACAACAAGGTGTTCCCGAACGTCGGTATGCCTAACGTTCTGGTCGGCCTGCAGGGTCGTCAGGTGGTAGGCTGCAAACAAGTTCAAATCGTCGAAGGCGGCAAGAAGCAGTATGATCCTCTGACCGGCACGCCGCTGACTCATGAAGCGTGCGATCAGCTGACCATCGTGCCAAAAACCGGTGCTCTGAACGAACAGCAGTTCGACGAGAAGGTCAAGAATCTGGTGACCTTCCTGGCCTATTCGGCCAACCCGGTGAAGCTGCAGCATCAGCGCATCGGTACCTATGTGTTGCTGTACCTGGCGTTCTTCTTCGTATTCGCTTACCTGCTCAAGCGTGAATACTGGAAAGACGTGCATTGATAAAGCTTTAAGTAATTGCTGTTAATCGCGCGCGCCCAAGGGCGTCTCTGAACGTGTAACGAGTCTGGTCATCCAGGCGTTACGGGAGGCGCCCTCTGGGCGCGCGCGTTTTTCCGCTCCCGATAATTTCTACAAGCGAGGAGGACCGCCATGGGCGTGACCAATCGGTTGGCCTGTTACTCCGACCCCGCCGACCACTATTCCCACCGAGTGCGTATCGTACTGGCAGAGAAGGGTGTCAGCGCCGAGATCATCAGTGTGGAGGCGGGTCGTCATCCGCCAAAACTGATCGAAGTGAACCCTTACGGCAGCTTGCCCACCCTGGTCGATCGTGACCTGGCGTTGTGGGAGTCGACCGTGGTGATGGAATATCTGGATGAGCGTTACCCGCATCCACCGTTGCTGCCGGTTTATCCGGTGGCGCGTGCCAACAGTCGTCTGCTGATTCACCGTATTCAACGTGACTGGTGTGTTCTGGTGGATCTGATTCTGGATTCGCGGACCAAGGAGCCGGCACGTGTGCAGGCTCGCAAGGAATTGCGTGAGAGCCTGACTGGCGTTTCGCCGCTGTTCGCCGACAAGCCGTTTTTCTTGAGTGAGGAACAAAGTCTGGTGGATTGTTGCCTACTGCCAATACTCTGGCGCTTACCGATTCTGGGTATTGAACTGCCGCGGCCTGCCAAGCCGCTGCTTGATTACATGGAGCGCCAGTTTGCGCGTGAGGCTTTCCAGGCGAGTCTGTCTGGTGTCGAACGCGATATGCGCTGAGGCTTAAGGAGCCGCTATGAACTCCAGTCGACCTTATTTGGTCCGCGCGCTCTATGAGTGGATTGTGGACAACGATTGCACCCCGCACCTGCTGGTCAATTCCGAGTATCCGTCGGTGCAGGTGCCGCAAGGCTTTGCCAGCGACGGACAAATTGTCCTGAACGTATCGCCTGCGGCGGTGCGCCATCTGCACATGGATAATGATGCGGTCAGCTTTGAAGGGCGCTTCGGTGGCGTGCCGCATACGCTGTACGTGCCTATCGCTGCGATCCTCGGCATTTACGCCCGGGAGAACGGTCAGGGCATGGTGTTCGATCTGGAATCGCCTATGGAAGACGAGGAAGAGATCGAGCCGGATGATGATCTTCCACCACCCGACAGCGAGCCGCCGCGTCCAAGCGGCAGGCCAAGCCTGAAGGTAGTGAAGTAATAAAAAAGGCGACCTGCAACGGTCGCCTTTTTTGTGCCTGCTCTTCTGTAGGTCTGTAGGAGCAAAGCTTGCTCGCGATGGCGGCCTCAAGGACGCCATTGCCGGCAAGCCGTGCTCCTGCGTATCAGTCGATGTACTCGAACAGCTTCACAATCTTCTGTACGCCAGAAACGCCCTGCACCAGGTTGGTGGCCTGTTCGGCTTCCTGTTTGGTCAGCAGCCCCAGCAAGTAGACGATACCGTTCTCGGTCACGACCTTGATGCGCGAGCCCGGGATGCTGGCGTCGGCGAGCATCTGGGTTTTGATCTTGGTGGTCAGCCAGGCATCGTTATTGCGGGCCAGTATCGACGAAGGCTGCATTATTTGCAGTTCGTTGTGCACGGTTTTTACCCGCTGAACCGCAGCGGCGGCTTGACCGGCCAGTTCCTTGAGGTCGGGGCTTGGTGTTTGCCCGGCGAGCAGCACCACACCGTTGAAGCTGGTGACGATGATGCGCGAGCCCTGGGCCAGGCCCGGGCTGGCCTTGGCCACGTTCACGTCGACCTTGGTTTCGATCAGGGAATCGTCGATCTTGCTGCCGAAGGTGCGAGTGCCGCGATCGTCTTCAATGGGGGTTTCGCGGGTCGCGGTGAGTACCGAGCTGCAACCGCTGATGCCCAGGCTTAGAGTCAAGGCCAGAAGGCCAAGGCGATTAAGGGTCATTCTTCACTCCCGAACAGTTGGCTGTCGATCAAGTCGCAAAGACAGTGGATCGCCAGCAGGTGGACTTCCTGAATACGTGCAGTGACATTGGCCGGCACGCGTATTTCGACGTCTTCGGGCAATAACAGCGATGCCATGCCGCCGCCATCGCGTCCGGTCAATGCTACGACAATCATTTCGCGATCATGTGCTGCCTGGATCGCTTGAATAATGTTTGCCGAGTTGCCGCTGGTGGAAATCGCCAGCAGCACGTCGCCGGGTTGGCCGAGCGCGCGGATCTGTTTGGAGAAGATTTCGTTGTAACTGTAGTCGTTGGCGATCGAGGTGATCGTCGAACTGTCGGTCGTCAGCGCAATGGCTGGCAGGCTCGGGCGTTCACGCTCGAAGCGGTTGAGCAGTTCGGAGGAGAAGTGTTGTGCGTCACCGGCTGAACCGCCGTTGCCGCACGAGAGCATTTTGCCTTCGTTGAGCAGGGCGTTGACCATCACCTGGCTGGCTTGCTCGATGTGCGGTGCAAGTACGTCCATCGCCTGTTGCTTGGTATCGATACTGGCCTGAAAAAGCTGGCGAATTCGCGATTGCATGTCCATCTGTGTGACCTTAAGTAGCGCGGCTTGGTGGCACAGCAATGTGCGGCCCGCAAAGCAAAGAGCAAAAGTGTTGAGTGAAGATCGGCCTTGCCTTTGAGCAGTCAGCTGTCAAAGGCGTTCCTTAGCCAGTTCAAATGAGCCGCGCTGCCGTCTATGGCAACTACGTCGAAACGGCAGGGGGAGTTGGCCCAGCGCGACTCGCGCTGCAGAAAATACTGCGCGGCGAGTATCAATTTCTGACGCTTGCGCGCATCGATACTGCCGAGCGCGCCACCCCATTGGGTGTTTTGTCTGTAGCGGACTTCGACGAATACTACTGTATCGCCGTCAAGCATGACCAGATCAAGCTCGCCGCGTTTACACAACCAGTTCTGCGCCAGGAGGCGCAGACCTTGTTGCTGGAGATGCTTGAGCGCCTGGCTTTCAGCATCTCGACCACTTTGTTGGCGTGACCTGTCGGGCATCAGCGCGGCGTATCAGGCAGGCGTTGAACCTGGCCATTGATGAACTGTGCCCATGGCAGTTGACGCTGAACGCGTTGCGACGAGGTCATGCTCAGGGTGCCCGACTGACCTTCGATGGTGCTGTCTGGCAGTGCCTTGAGTTGGCCCAGGCGCGGCGCCAGGCGATAGGCGTCGACACCCATTGCGTAGAGGCGGCCCAGGCTGCCCGCAGCTTGTGGCCATTGAGCGGTCACTTGTCTGCGCAGCGGGTCGTTGGCGTCCAGCAGCCATGGGGTTTCGCAGAAGCGAACGCCGTTCATGTCGTTGTACTGGTTCTGGTCGCCGCTGGCGCTGAATACGTGGGACGTGGCGTAAACCGGTACGTCACCTGCGTATTGGAAGTTCAGCGTTGGCTTGATCTGCTGGGCTTGCTGTGGTGTCGAGGCGAGGAAAATGAACTCGATGTCCTGGCGGCGCGAAGGCTGTGCAGCGACCTGCGAGCCTACGGTGCTTTGCAGGCTCTTGGCGCGACCTTCGCTCTGACGCAGTTGGAACAGGTCGGCGATTTGCTGGGCCAGGGCCACTGGCTGATCAACGCGTTCAATGCCCACGACGGTGCCGCCGTTGGCTTCCCAGTCCTGGCGGAAGGCTTTAAGCACGCGATCGCCCCATTCGCCTTTCGGCACCAGGGCAGCGGCGCGGTGCAGGCCGTCGGCGCGTGCCCGGCGGGAAACTTCGCGGGCTTCGTCTTCGGCAGCCAGGCCGAACTGGAACAGTTGGGCTGGACCTTGCTCGCCTTCGCTGTAGTTCAGCGCCAGCGTGGTGATCGGCAGTTGCGGGCGAGCGCTGAGTTGTTTGACCAGCGGTTTTTCCAGTGGGCCGATGACCAGTTGCACACCGTCGGCTTGTGCCTTGCGATAGAAGTCGTCCAGCGAGGTCAGGTGCGAGCTGTCATAGAACTCGATGGCAGGCGGCTTCTGTCCGGCTTGTTGAGCCTGGTAGTGAGCCGCCATGAACCCTTCGCGCAGTGCCTTGGCAACCGACGCCAGCGGACCGTCTTGCGGCAGCAGCAGGCCGATCTTGCTGATCGGTTGGCTGGCCAGTTCCTTGAGTTTGGTCAAAGGCAGTGGCAGCACAAGTGCAGCAGGGTGTTTAGGGTGCTGGGCGCGCCAGTTGTCGATGGCGGCCTGCTGCTGTTCCAGCGTAGCGGCGTTTTTCACCGCCACGGCCAGGCTCATCCAGCCGCCGAGGTCGTCGGTGGTGATGGGTTGCAGTTGATCGCTCGGCAAGGACGCAATGAGTGCCCAGATGGCCTCGTGGTTTTTGCTGGCCGCATCATCCTTGAGCAGTGGGGCGATAAAGATGCGTTCGCGGGCGGCGGCCAGGGTCTGGCCGTCGGCTTCAAGGGCGCGTGCATGGACGGTGCCGGTGCGTACTTGCTGCTCGACCGGCATCTCGCTCAGGTGTTGCTGGCTCGGATGGCTCAAGGCGGTCAGTGCTGCCTTGGGCTGGTTGCGAGTCATCGCCAGTTCGGCGGCCAGGGTGCTGGCGTACACCTGTTGGCCGGGTTTCAACTGGTCCATCGGGACCTGCTGAAGGATTTGTGCCGACTGGCCGGCATTACCCTGGCGGTAGGCCAGGTCTGCCGCGCTCAGGCGCAACAGGGCGGCCTTCTCCGGCGTTTTGCTGGTGGCGGCCTGTTCGAGCAATTGCTCGATACTGGCATCCGCAGTCCGTGGAAGTTCGCCAAGGCTGGAGGAGGGCGAGCTGGCGCAAGCCGCCAACAGAGCAGCAAGGCAGAGGGCAGAGAACAGCCGCAGGCAAGCGATCATGTAATGTTCCTGATACTCGATCAAATTAGCGTGGAATTGTACCCAAGCGCTGGCCGGGGCGCGATGTTACTGGCGTGAAACCTTCAATTTAGGTCGTGTAAATGTTACGACGATCAACAAAAGGGCGTGGAGCAAGATGATCGCTGCGCGTATTCAAGGCACTTCTACGCGCTACAATGCCGGTTTTACCGATCATGAGGTGTGCGCTTTGACTGCTCCAGGTGCTTTGAATTCCGTTGCTGGCTCGCTTTATGTGGTGGCGACGCCCATCGGCAACCTGGATGACATCAGTGCGCGGGCGCTGAAAATCTTGCGTGACGTGGCGTTGATCGCGGCTGAAGACACTCGTCACTCCTTGCGGTTGCTGCAACATTTCGGGATCGCCACGCCGCTGGCGGCGTGTCATGAGCACAATGAGCGCGATGAAGGCAGTCGCTTCATCACGCGTTTGCTGGCTGGTGACAATGTCGCGCTGATCTCCGATGCGGGAACGCCGCTGATCTCTGATCCGGGTTATCACCTGGTGCGTCAGGCGCGGGCGGCAGGTATCAATGTAGTGCCGGTTCCCGGTGCCTGCGCGCTGATTGCGGCGTTGTCTGCGGCGGGGTTGCCATCCGACCGGTTCATCTTCGAAGGCTTTTTGCCGGCCAAGGCGGTGGGGCGACGTGCGCGCCTGGAGTCCATAAAGGAAGAGCCGCGTACGCTGATCTTTTACGAAGCGCCACACCGGATTCTCGAATGCTTGCAGGACATGGAGCTGGTATTCGGTCCTGAGCGTCCGGCGCTGCTCGCTCGCGAGCTGACCAAAACCTTCGAAACCCTCAAGGGGCTGCCGTTGGCCGAGTTGCGTGCATTTGTCGAGAACGATAGCAATCAGCAGCGCGGCGAGTGCGTGGTGTTGGTGTCCGGTTGGTCGGCGCCTGAGAGTGAGGAGGCGGTGAGCAGCGAGGCGATGCGTATTCTCAATCTGCTGCTCGAGGAAATGCCACTCAAGCGTGCTGCGGCGTTGGCGGCGCAAATTACCGGTGAGCGCAAGAACGTTCTCTACCAGGTGGCCCTGGATAAACAGAAAGGCGAGTAAAAACGCGGGTTGTAGAGCGGCAAAAGGCTTTTATCGCTTGTTCTTCGGGCGCTCTGCCGTTAACCTTTGCGGCGGAGAGTCGATTGGACAGTCGCTGCCCTCTATGAAAATTAGGGGGGGGAGGAAAGTCCGGGCTCCATAGGGCGAAGTGCCAGGTAATGCCTGGGAGGCGTGAGCCTACGGAAAGTGCCACAGAAAATAACCGCCTAAGCACTTCGGTGCCGGTAAGGGTGAAAAGGTGCGGTAAGAGCGCACCGCACGACTGGCAACAGTTCGTGGCTAGGTAAACCCCACTTGGAGCAAGACCAAATAGGGTCCCAAGGCGTGGCCCGCGCTGGGACCGGGTAGGTTGCTAAAGATGTCCAGTGATGGCCATCGTAGACGAATGACTGTTCAAGACAGAACCCGGCTTATAGATCGACTCTCCACCTTTTTGTTCCTTCGGCTTGAATCTTTGGCGGAAGGGCGTGGTAATACTGGTTGGCCATCTGCTGAACCCCAAGCAGAGGCATTGATGTAGTGGCGATTACCCTCCCTGCTTGAATCAATAGCAGAAGCGCTTTTGTAATACCGAAAAAATCTTACTCTTAACAAATCACTTTAACTTCTGAACGTAGCCTTCAGTGCTGCTTCAAGTTATTGAGCAAAATCATCCGCCAAATACTCGTAACCCCTTCTTTTACAGCGCTAAATCTCCGATCTGTAAGGGTTTTCCTTCAATCCGTGCCTTGACGGTGTGGTGGGCGCATTCCTATAGTGTGCGCAAGTGGCGGAAAGTGGCATGAAGTGGGTTTTTTAAGCGTAAAACGCTAAAATTTGGAGAAACGCTGACGTGTTTCGCGGAGCTAACGCTATCAGTCTCGATGCAAAAGGCCGTCTCGCCATGCCGAGCCGGTATCGTGACGAGCTCGTTTCGCGAAGTTCCGGGCAGTTAATTGTCACAATTGATGCCGTTGATCCTTGTTTGTGTGTTTACCCCCTCGATGAGTGGGAGCTGATTGAAACCAAACTGCGCGCACTGCCTTCGCTTCGCGAAGAGAACCGTCGTTTGCAACGTTTGCTGATTGGTAATGCCGTCGACCTCGAGCTCGATGGCAGTGGTCGTTTTCTGGTTCCACCGCGTCTGCGCGAATACGCCAAATTGGATAAACGCGCGATGCTGGTAGGCCAACTGAACAAGTTCCAATTGTGGGACGAGGATGCCTGGGATGCGGTTTCTGCTGCTGACCTGGCTGCTATTCAACAACCGGGCGCTATGCCTGATGAACTGCGTGATTTGATCCTGTGACTATTGATAGCGGCTTTAACCACATCACCGTACTGCTTGACGAAGCCGTTGAGGCTCTCGCCGTACGCCCTGATGGCTGCTATCTGGATGGCACGTTCGGGCGCGGCGGGCATAGCCGCCTGATTCTCAGCCAGCTTGGACCCGATGGTCGGTTGCTGGGGTTCGACAAAGATCCTCAGGCGATTGCCACCGGGCAAACGCTAGCGGCCGAAGACGGCCGCTTTGTCGTTGTGCAGCGCAGCTTTGCCGAGCTCGGTTCGGAAGTTGCCGAACGCGGTCTGGCCGGCAAGGTCAGCGGCGTTCTGCTCGACCTGGGCGTGTCTTCGCCACAGCTTGACGACCCGGAACGTGGCTTCAGCTTCCTCAATGACGGCCCGCTGGACATGCGCATGGACCCGTCTCGCGGGATCAGTGCGGCAGAGTTCGTCAACACCGCACCCGTCGAAGAAATTGCCCGCGTGTTCAAGGAATACGGCGAAGAGCGCTTCTCCGGTCGTATGGCCCGTGCCGTGGCCGAGCGCCGCGATATCAAGCCCTTCGAGCGCACTGGCGATCTGGCTGAAGTCCTGAAAGTCGCCAACCCTGCCTGGGAAAAGGGCAAGAACCCGGCTACCCGCGCGTTCCAGGGCCTGCGAATTCACGTCAACAACGAGTTGGGCGATCTTGAGACCGGCCTCGAAGCCGCGCTTGACGCTCTCGAAGTCGGTGGTCGCCTGGTGGTGATCAGCTTCCACTCGCTGGAAGACCGCATCGTCAAACAGTTCATGCGCAAACTGGTCAAGGGCGAAACCGACAACCTGCCGCGCAACCTGCCGGTACGTTTCGAAGCCTTTGTGCCGAAAATCAAGATTCATGGCAAACCGCAGTTCGCTGGCGAAGCCGAACTCAAAGCCAATCCTCGTTCCCGTAGCGCCGTCATGCGTGTCGCGGAGAAACTTCGGTGAGCAAGCTCTTCGCCAAGCCACTTCCAGGCGGAAGCTTTTTCATGCTGCTGCTATTTATTGCCGTATTGGTCTCCGCGATCGGAGTTTCCTATAGCGCTCACTGGAACCGCCAGTTGCTGAACTCGCTGTACAACGAGTTGAGTGTGCGCGACAAGGCGCAGGCAGAGTGGGGCCGGTTGATTCTCGAGCAGAGCACCTGGACCGCCCACAGCCGTATCGAAGTATTGGCCACCGAACAACTGAAGATGCGCATTCCCGGCGCCGCTGATGTACGGATGGTGGCGCCATGATGAAACTCGAAGGGGCGCTCTTTCCGTGGCGGTTTCGTGTGGTGCTCGGCTTGCTGGGCGTCATGGTGGTCGCCATTGCGTGGCGCATTGTCGACCTGCAGGTGATCGACCGTGACTTCCTGATTGGTCAGGGCGATGCGCGCAGTGTTCGACACATCCCGATCCCGGCTCACCGTGGTTTGATCACCGACCGTAACGGCGAACCGTTGGCCGTGAGTACCCCGGTCACCACCCTGTGGGCCAACCCCAAGGAAATGCAGCTGGCCAAGGAGAAGTGGCCGGCACTGGCGATGGTGCTGGGGCAAGACCCTAAAGTCCTGGCCGAGCGACTCGAAGCTCAGGCGAATAAAGAATTCATCTATCTGGTGCGCGGGTTGACCCCCGAGCAGGGCCAGGTTGCGCTCGATCTGAAAGTGCCGGGCGTTTACGGCATCGAAGAGTTCCGGCGTTTCTACCCGGCTGGCGAAGTCACCGCGCACATGGTCGGCTTTACCGACATCGATGACCACGGGCGTGAAGGCGTGGAGTTGGCGTACGACGAATGGCTGGCCGGTGTCGCTGGCAAGCGCCAGGTCATCAAGGATCGGCGCGGCAGGCTGATCAAAGACGTTCAAGTGACCAAAAACGCCAAGGCCGGCAAGCCCTTGGCGTTGTCGATTGACCTGCGTCTGCAATACCTGGCGAACCGCGAGCTACGCAACGCGATCATCGAGAACGGCGCCAAGGCTGGCAGCCTGGTGATCATGGACGTCAAGACCGGCGAGATTCTCGCTATGGTCAACCAGCCGACCTACAACCCGAACAACCGTCGCAACCTGCAACCGGCGATGATGCGTAACCGCGCGATGATCGACGTGTTCGAACCGGGTTCGACCATGAAAGCGATCTCCATGAGCGCCGCGATCGAATCCGGGCGCTGGAAACCGAGCGACACCGTCGAGGTGTACCCGGGCAGCTTGCAGATTGGTAAATACACCATCAAGGACGTATCCAAGACTGAAGGCCCGGTGCTTGACCTGACCGGCATTCTGATCAACTCCAGTAACGTCGGCATGAGTAAGGTCGCCTTCGATATCGGCGGCGAAACGATTTTCCGTCTTGCGCAGAAAGTCGGCCTCGGCCAGGACACCGGCCTGGGGTTCCCGGGCGAGCGCGTCGGCAACCTGCCGAACTACCGCGAATGGCGCAAGGCCGAGACTGCCACGCTGTCGTACGGCTACGGCATTTCGGTGACCGCCATTCAGCTGGTCCACGCCTTCTCGGCGCTGGCCAACAACGGTCGTATCGCACCGCTGACCCTGATCAAGACCGACAAGGCCGCGCAAACCACCCAAGTGATTCCGGAAGCCGTGGCGAAAACCATGCAGGGCATGTTGCAGCAGGTGATCGAAGCGCCGCGCGGTGTATTCCGTGCGCAAGTGCCGGCCTATCACGTCGCTGGCAAGTCCGGTACTGCACGTAAGACATCGGTGGGCACCAAAGGCTACGCCGAGAACTCCTACCGCTCGCTGTTCGCAGGTTTTGGTCCCATGAGCGACCCGCGCTACGCGATCGTCGTGGTCATCGATGAACCGAGCAAGGCCGGTTACTTCGGTGGTCTGGTTTCGGCGCCGGTGTTCAGCAAAGTGATGTCCGGGACCCTGCGTCTGATGAATATCACGCCGGACAACCTGCCGCCCACCCAGCAAGCCAACGCGGCCCCGGTTACCCCTGTTAAAGCCAATGGAGGGCGTGGCTGATGTCGCTTAGCCTGAACAAGATTTTCGCCCACGCTGACCGTGATCTATTGATTCGCGAACTAACCCTGGACAGCCGTAATGTCCGAGCGGGCGACCTGTTCCTGGCCGTCCCAGGCGCTAAATTCGACGGTCGTGCGCACATTGCCGATGCTTTGCAACGTGGTGCCGCCGCAGTCGCCTACGAAGTCGAAGGTGCGACTGTTCTGCCGATTACCGATGTGCCGCTGATTCCGGTCAAGGGCCTGGCCGCGCAATTGTCGGATATTGCCGGGCGTTTTTATGGCGACCCGAGCCGTAACCTGAACCTGGTTGGCGTGACCGGCACCAACGGCAAGACCAGCGTGACCCAACTGGTCGCGCAAGCGCTGGACCTGTTGGGGCAGCACTGCGGCATTGTTGGCACTCTGGGCACCGGTTTCTACGGCGCACTGGAAAGCGGCCTGCACACCACGCCGAACCCGATTGCAGTACAGGCAACCCTGGCCGACCTGAAAAAGGCCGGCGCCAAAGCCGTGGCCATGGAAGTGTCCTCCCACGGCCTGGATCAAGGGCGCGTGACGGCATTGGCGTTCGATGTGGCGGTGATGACCAACCTGTCGCGCGATCACCTGGATTATCACGGGACCATGCAAGCCTATGGCGAGGCCAAGGCCAAGCTGTTTGCCTGGAACGATCTGAAGTGCCGGGTGATCAACCTGGACGACGCGTTCGGTCGGCAACTCGCGGCTGAAAAGGGTGAGTCGCGACTGATCACTTACAGTCTCGAAGACGCCAGCGCCTACCTCTATTGCCGTGAAGCGCAGTTCGACGATGAAGGCGTGCGCGCCACGCTGGTAACGCCGCAGGGCGAACACCATTTGCGCAGTGCCTTGCTCGGCCGTTTCAACCTGAGCAACGTACTGGCCGCTGTCGGTGCCTTGCTCGGTCTGGATTACGCGCTGGATGAAATCCTCCACGTACTGCCACAACTCGAAGGTCCGGCGGGTCGCATGCAGCGTCTGGGCGGTGGTACTCAGCCGCTGGTGGTGGTCGACTACGCCCATACCCCGGATGCGCTGGAAAAAGTCCTGATGGCCCTGCGTCCACACGCCAAGGGCAAATTGCTCTGCCTGTTCGGTTGCGGAGGTGATCGCGACCGCGGCAAGCGTCCGCTGATGGCCGAAGTGGTCGAGCGTCTGGCTGACGGTGTACTGGTCACCGATGACAACCCGCGCAGCGAAGACCCTGCACAGATTTTCGATGACATCCGCGCCGGTTTCACGGCGGTAGATAACGTTCGATTCGTCGCCGGCCGTGGCCAGGCGATTGCCCAGTTGATCGCCAGCGCCAGCGCCGATGACGTGATTGTGCTGGCCGGTAAAGGTCACGAGGACTACCAGGAAATCAACGGCGTGCGCCATGACTTCTCCGATCTGGTGGAGGCCGACCGTGCCTTGACCGCGTGGGAGGTGGCCCATGCTTAAAGCCTTGAAATTGAGCGAAGTGGCTGGCCCATTGGCCGGCCGCCTGCTGACTGCCGACAGCAGCTTCGATGGCGTCAGCATCGACAGCCGGGCGATCAAGCCGGGCCAGTTGTTTGTCGCCCTGGCCGGGCCGCGTTTCGACGGTCATGACTACTTGAACGACGTGGCTGCCAAAGGCGCGGTCGCGGCCCTGGTCGAGCGTGAAGTGACGAACTCCACGTTGCCTCAGTTGCTGGTTAAGGATACTCGTCAGGCCCTTGGCGAACTCGGCGCGCTGAACCGTGCAGCATATTCGAACCCGGTCGCGGCGATTACTGGCTCCAGCGGCAAAACCACGGTCAAGGAAATGCTCGCGAGCATCCTGCGCACGCGCGGTCCGGTACTGGCGACCCGTGGCAACCTGAACAATGACCTTGGCGTTCCGCTGACCTTGCTCGAACTGACTGCGGAACACACCGCAGCCGTTATCGAACTGGGTGCTTCGCGGATCGGCGAGATTGCCTACACCGTCGGCATGACCAAGCCGCATGTAGCCGTGATCAACAACGCCGGGACCGCCCACGTCGGCGAATTCGGCGGCCCGGAAAAAATCGTTGAAGCCAAGGGCGAGATTCTCGAAGGGCTGGACGCCGATGGCGTCGCCGTTCTGAACCTCGACGACAAGGCGTTTGATATCTGGAAGAAGCGTGCCGCGGGTCGTCAGGTGCTGAGCTTTGCCCTGAACGACAGCCGTGCCGATTTCCATGCTACTGATCTGGCTCGAGACGCCCGCGGTTGCCCGTCCTTCACGCTGCACAGTCCGCAAGGCGTCGAACAGGTTCAACTGAACCTGCTTGGCACCCACAACGTTGCCAATGCCTTGGCCGCCGCGGCTGCCGCGCATGCCCTGGGCGTGTCGCTGTTCGGTATCGCCACGGGGTTGAATGCGGTGCAACCGGTCAAGGGCCGTGCCGTGGCGCAACTGGCGACCAATGGCATGCGCGTAATTGATGACTCTTACAACGCGAACCCCACCTCAATGTGCGCCGCCGTTGATATACTCGCCGGCTTTTCCGGCCGCACCATTCTGGTGCTCGGAGATATTGGCGAGTTGGGCGAGTGGGCGGAGCAGGGGCACCGTGACGTTGGCGCGTACGCCAGCGGCAAGGTTTCCGCGCTTTATGCCGTTGGCCCGATGATGGCGCATGCCGTCGCAGCCTTCGGTGAACAGGCTCGTCACTTTGCCAATCAGGCTGATCTGATCGCGGCGCTGGGCGCCGAACACGATACAAACACCACTATTTTGATCAAGGGCTCGCGAAGCGCTGCGATGGAAAACGTCGTTGCGGCTTTGTGCGGTTCGAGCGGGGAGAACCATTAATGCTGCTGTTGTTAGCGGAGTATCTGCAACAGTTCTACAAAGGCTTCGCGGTCTTTCAGTACCTGACCCTGCGCGGGATTCTCGGTGTGCTGACCGCATTGTCGTTGTCGCTGTGCCTGGGTCCATGGATGATCCGCACGTTGCAGAACCGCCAGATCGGCCAGTCTGTCCGTAATGACGGCCCGCAATCGCACTTGTCCAAGTCGGGCACTCCGACCATGGGCGGCGCACTGATTCTGACCGCCATTGGCGTCAGCACCTTGCTTTGGGCCGACCTGCACAACCGCTATGTGTGGGTCGTGTTGCTGGTCACGCTGCTGTTTGGTGCCGTGGGCTGGGTCGACGATTACCGCAAAGTCATCGAGAAGAACTCTCGTGGCTTGCCGAGCCGCTGGAAATACTTCTGGCAGTCGGTGTTCGGCCTGGGCGCGGCGATCTTCCTTTATATGACTGCACCCAGCGCGGTTGAAACGACCTTGATCGTGCCGATGTTCAAAGACGCCAGCATCGCGCTCGGCATTGGCTTCGTGGTCCTGACCTACTTCGTGATCGTTGGCTCCAGCAACGCGGTCAACCTGACTGACGGCCTCGATGGCCTGGCGATCATGCCAACGGTGATGGTCGGCGGCGCGCTGGGGATCTTCTGCTACCTGTCGGGTAACGTGAAATTCGCCGAATACCTGCTGATCCCTTATGTACCGGGCGCAGGTGAGCTGATCGTGTTCTGCGGCGCGCTGATCGGCGCCGGCCTGGGTTTCCTCTGGTTCAACACCTACCCGGCTCAAGTCTTCATGGGCGACGTCGGCGCACTGGCGCTGGGCGCAGCGTTGGGCACCATCGCAGTGATTGTCCGCCAGGAAATCGTCCTGTTCATCATGGGCGGCGTGTTCGTGATGGAAACCCTGTCGGTGGTCATTCAGGTTGCCTCTTTCAAGCTGACCGGTCGCCGCGTGTTCCGCATGGCACCGATTCACCACCACTTTGAACTCAAGGGCTGGCCCGAGCCACGCGTGATCGTCCGTTTCTGGATCATCACCGTGATTCTCGTACTGGTCGGCCTTGCCACCCTGAAGCTGAGGTAGAACAAGTGTCTCTGATCGCTTCTGACCACTTCCGCATCGTTGTCGGCCTCGGCAAGAGCGGCATGTCCCTGGTTCGCTTCCTGGCGAACCGGGGCGTGTCGTTCGCTGTCGCCGATACGCGGGAAAATCCACCGGAGCTGGCCACGCTGCGTCGTGACTACCCGCAGGTGGAAGTGCGTTGTGGCGAGCTGGATGTCGAATTCCTCTGCCGTGCCGACGAGCTCTACGTGAGCCCGGGCCTGGCCTTGGCGACTCCGGCCCTGCAGGCGGCGGCTGCCCGTGGCGTGAAGCTGTCGGGTGATATCGAATTGTTCGCACGTAATGCGAAGGCGCCGATTGTTGCCATTACCGGTTCCAACGCAAAAAGCACCGTGACCACGCTGGTCGGCGAAATGGCGGCAGCGGCCGGTAAGCGCGTGGCGGTAGGCGGTAACCTCGGTACTCCGGCACTCGATCTGCTGAGCGACGACGTCGAGCTGTACGTGATGGAACTCTCGAGCTTTCAGCTGGAGACCACCGATCAGCTGGGCGCCGAAGTGGCCACCGTGCTGAACATCAGCGAAGACCATATGGACCGTTACAGCGGTCTGCCGGCCTATCACCTGGCCAAGCACCGGATCTTCCGTGGCGCGAAGCAAGTGGTGGTCAATCGTCAGGATGCGCTGAGCCGTCCGTTGATGGGCGAGGGCCTGCCGTGCTGGACCTTCGGGCTGAACAAGCCGGATTTCAAGGCCTTTGGTCTGCGCGAGGAAAATGGCGAGAAGTATCTGGCCTTTGAATTCCAGAACCTGATGCCGGTGCGCGAGTTGAAAATTCGTGGCGCGCATAACCAGTCCAACGCCCTCGCGGCCTTGGCCCTGGGGCACGCCGTGGGCCTGCCGTTCGATGCCATGCTCTCGAGCCTGCGGACTTTCGCCGGGCTTGAGCATCGCTGCCAGTGGGTCCGCGACCTGAATGGCGTGAGCTACTACAACGATTCCAAAGCCACCAACGTTGGCGCCGCTTTGGCCGCTATCGAAGGCCTGGGCGCAGATATACAAGGCAAACTGGTGCTGATCGCCGGTGGCGATGGCAAAGGTGCCGAGTTCAAGGACCTGCGTGATCCGGTCGCGGCCAACTGCCGCGCCGTGGTGTTGATGGGGCGTGACGCCGAGTTGATTGGCCAGGCCATCGGCGATGCCGTGCCACTGATTCGCGTCAACTCGCTGATCGAAGCGGTCGAGCAATGCCGCGCCATCGCCCAGCCAGGCGATGCGGTGCTGCTGTCGCCGGCGTGCGCCAGTTTCGACATGTTCAAGAACTACGAAGAGCGTGGGCATCTGTTTGCCCGGGCCGTGGAGGACTTGGCATGAGCTTGAGAAATATCATCAAGCCGTACCCGTCGCCGATCATCACCGGGCGCGGTATCGACCTCGACTTCCCGATGCTCGCCGGTTGCCTGGCGTTGATCGGCCTGGGGCTGGTCATGATCGCCTCTGCCTCGACCGAAGTGGCGGCGGTACAGTCGGGCAGCGCCCTGTATTACATGATTCGCCACCTTGTCTACATCGTGCTCGGCTTCGGTGCCTGCATCGTCACCATGATGATTCCGATCGCTACCTGGCAACGCCTGGGCTGGCTGATGCTGATCGGTGCATTCGGTTTGCTGGTGATGGTGATCGTCCCGGGGATCGGCCGTGAGGTGAACGGTTCGATGCGCTGGATCGGTTTCAGTTTCTTCAACGTCCAGCCTTCCGAGATTGCCAAGGTCTTTGTGGTGATCTACCTCGCCGGTTATCTGGTGCGCCGGCAGAAAGAAGTGCGTGAAAGCTGGATGGGCTTCTTCAAGCCGTTCATCGTGCTGCTGCCAATGGCCGGCCTGCTGCTGATGGAGCCGGACTTCGGTGCCACCGTCGTGATGATGGGGGCCGCGGCGGCGATGCTGTTTTTGGGCGGCGTCGGGCTGTTCCGCTTCACCTTGATGGTGATACTGGCGGTGGTGGCGGTGGTGCTGCTGATCAAGATGCAGCCTTATCGAATGGCGCGTCTGACCACCTTCACCGATCCTTGGGCCGACCAGTTCGGTTCCGGCTACCAGCTGACCCAGGCGCTGATCGCCTTCGGTCGCGGTGAGTGGCTGGGCGTTGGCCTGGGCAACAGCGTGCAGAAACAGTTCTACCTGCCGGAAGCGCACACTGACTTCGTGTTCTCGGTCCTCGCCGAAGAGCTGGGCGTGGTCGGCTCCCTGGCCACCGTCGCGCTGTTCGTCTTCGTGTGCATACGCGGCATGTACATCGGTTTGTGGGCAGAAAAGGCCAAGCAGTTCTTTGCCGCCTATGTCGCCTACGGCTTGTCGTTCCTGTGGATTGGTCAGTTCCTGATCAACATCGGGGTGAACGTCGGCCTGCTGCCGACCAAGGGTCTGACCCTGCCATTCCTCAGTTACGGTGGCAGTTCGTTGGTGATCTGCTGCGCCTGTCTTGGCTTGTTGTTGCGCATCGAATGGGAGAGTCGAACCCACTTGGGCAGCGAAGAGATGGAATTCAGCGAGAGTGACTTCGCCGAGGAGCCGACCCATGGGCGCTAACGTGCTGATCATGGCGGGCGGCACCGGTGGCCACGTGTTCCCGGCGCTGGCCTGTGCTCGCGAGTTTCAGGCGCGCGGTTACACCGTGCACTGGCTCGGGACGCCACGCGGGATCGAAAACGAACTGGTCCCGAATGCCGGCCTGCCGCTGCATTTGATCAACGTCAGCGGCCTTCGCGGCAAGGGCAAGCTGTCGCTGCTCAAGGCTCCTTTTGTATTGCTCAAGGCGATCTGGCAGGCACGCGCGGTCATTCGTCAGCTGAAGCCGGTCTGCGTCCTGGGCTTTGGCGGATATGTCACCGGCCCTGGCGGCGTAGCGGCCAGATTGGCCGGTGTCCCCGTCATCGTTCATGAACAGAACGCCGTCGCTGGTACCGCCAATCGGTTGCTGGTGCCGTTGGCCGCGCGAGTCTGCGAAGCTTTCCCGGACACCTTTGCTGCCAGTGGCAGCCGGCGCACTACCGGTAACCCGGTGCGCACCGAGTTGTTCCTCGATACAGCGCGTCCAGCCCTGGCCGGACGCAAAGCGCGTTTGCTGATCCTGGGCGGAAGCCTGGGGGCAGAACCGTTGAACAAGTTACTGCCTGAAGCCCTGTCGCAGGTGCCTGTTGAACTGCGTCCGGAAGTGTTTCATCAGGCCGGTAAAAACCACGATGAAGTGACTGCCGAGCGCTATCGCACGGCCGGTGTCGAGGCGCAAGTGCAGCCTTTCATCAAAGACATGGCCCAAGCCTATGGCTGGGCCGACCTGGTGGTCTGTCGCGCGGGCGCGCTGACTGTCAGTGAGCTGGCTGCTGCCGGTCTGCCCTCGATGCTGGTGCCTTTGCCCCACGCGATCGACGATCACCAGACCCGCAATGCCGAATATTTGGCCCGTGAAGGCGCTGCCTTCCTGATGCCGCAAAGAACGACTGGCGCAGCGGATCTCGCTGCACGCCTGACAGAGGTCTTGATGCAACCGCAACGACTCAACGACATGGCTGGCGCCGCTCGTCGCCTGGCCAAACCTGATGCAACCCGCAACGTGGTCGATATCTGCCTGGAGGTGGTTCATGGTTGAAAATCAGAAAGCCATGCCGCAACCGGAAATGCGCCGCATCCGTCGCATCCACTTCGTCGGAATCGGCGGTGTGGGCATGTGCGGAATTGCCGAAGTGTTGCTGAACCTGGGCTATCAAGTGTCCGGTTCCGACCTGAAGGCGTCGCCGGTGACCGAGCGTCTCGAATCGTTCGGCGCCCAGATTTTCATCGGCCACCGCGCCGAAAATGCCGCGACCGCCGATGTACTGGTGGTGTCGAGTGCCGTGAACCCTTCCAACCCGGAAGTCGCGACGGCCCTTGAACGTCGTATCCCCGTGGTGCCGCGTGCCGAAATGCTCGCCGAGCTGATGCGCTACCGCCACGGCATCGCCGTCGCCGGTACTCACGGCAAAACCACCACCACCAGCCTGATCGCTTCGGTGTTCGCGGCCGGTGGCCTGGACCCGACCTTCGTGATCGGTGGCCGCCTGAATGCAGCAGGCACCAATGCCCAACTGGGCACCAGCCGTTACCTGATCGCCGAAGCCGACGAAAGCGACGCCAGTTTCCTGCACCTGCAGCCGCTGGTGGCCGTGGTCACCAACATCGACGCCGACCACATGGCGACCTACGACGGTGACTTCAACAAACTGAAGAAAACCTTCGTCGAATTCCTCCACAACCTGCCGTTCTACGGTTTGGCGGTGATGTGCCTGGACGACCCGGTGGTGCGTGAAATCCTGCCGCTGGTCAAACGTCCGACCATGACCTACGGCTTCAGCGAAGATGCCGACGTACGCGCGATCAATGTTCGCCAGCAAGGCATGCAGACCTTCTTCACCGTGCTGCGCCCTGATCGCGAACCATTGGATGTCTCGGTGAACATGCCGGGCAATCACAACGTACTGAACTCGCTGGCGACCATCTGCATTGCGACCGACGAGGGCGTCAGCGATGAAGCCATCGTTCAGGGACTGTCGGGCTTCCAGGGTGTTGGCCGACGCTTCCAGGTCTACGGCGAACTGCCGGTCGAAGGTGGCAACGTGATGCTGGTGGACGACTACGGTCACCACCCGACCGAAGTTGCAGCGGTGATCAAAGCCGTGCGCGGTGGCTGGCCAGAGCGCCGCCTGGTGATGGTTTACCAGCCGCACCGCTACAGCCGCACCCGCGACCTGTACGACGATTTCGTCAATGTACTGGCCGACGCCAACGTGCTGCTGCTGATGGAAGTCTACCCGGCCGGCGAAGAGCCGATTCCGGGGGCTGACAGCCGCAAATTGTGCAACAGCATCCGCCAGCGCGGTCAGCTCGACCCGATCTACATCGAACGTGGTGTCGATCTCGCGCCTGTGGTCAAGCCGCTGCTGCGTGCCGGCGACATCCTGCTGTGCCAGGGTGCCGGTGATATCGGTGGTCTTGCACCGAAACTGTTGAATAGTCCGTTGTTCGCGGGTGCCGTTGTCGCTCCTAACGAAGGAAAGTTGAAATGACTGCTGCCTACGCCAACCTGTTCTCGACAATCGCTCCGAAAGACTTCGGCCGCGTGGCCGTGCTGTTCGGTGGCAAAAGCGCCGAGCGTGAGGTTTCGCTGAAATCCGGTAACGCGGTGCTTGAAGCGCTGCAATCCGCTGGCGTGGATGCGTTCGGCATCGACGTCGGCGACGATTTCCTGCAACGCCTGCTGAACGAAAAAATCGACCGCGCCTTCATCATTCTCCACGGTCGTGGCGGTGAAGACGGCAGCATGCAGGGTTTGCTCGAATGCCTGGGTATTCCGTACACCGGCAGCGGCATCCTTGCCTCTGCACTGGCCATGGACAAACTGCGGACCAAACAGGTCTGGCACAGCCTCGGCATTCCGACGCCACGTCACGCGGTACTGACCAGCGAAGCCGACTGTATTTTGGCGGCGACGGAACTGGGCTTCCCTTTGATCGTCAAACCGGCGCATGAAGGTTCAAGTATCGGTATGGCCAAAGTGACTTCGGCAGCAGAATTGATCGAAGCCTGGAAAGCGGCCAGTACCTACGATTCGCAAGTGTTGGTCGAGCAATGGATTCAAGGTCCGGAGTTCACCATTGCGACCCTGCGTGATCAGGTGTTGCCACCGATCGCTCTGGGCACGCCTCACACTTTCTACGACTACGACGCCAAGTACCTGGCTTCCGATACCCAGTACCGGATCCCGTGTGGCCTCGATAGCACTAAAGAACAAGAACTCATGGACCTCACGGCAAAAGCCTGTGAGGCGCTGGGTATCGCCGGTTGGGGAAGGGCTGACGTGATGCAGGACGCCGATGGGCAGTTCTGGTTCCTGGAAGTCAATACCGCACCGGGCATGACCGATCACAGTCTGGTCCCGATGGCCGCACGCGCCGCCGGTCTGGATTTCCAGCAGTTGGTGCTGGCGATCCTGGCGGCCAGTGTTGGCAGTCACGTAGAGCCGCGAGGTTAAGACCATGCAAGGCGCCCAGCTACGTCATCAGCCATCCGCACCCGGCCGCAAGCCGGTGCCGCGGGGTGCCAGCCGAATGGTGGCCAAAGAGCCGATGTCGGTGCGCCTGCCGAAAGCCAATTTTGGTTTTCTCAAAGCCTTGTTCTGGCCCGTGCTGTTGGTCGCGTTGGGGTTCGGTACTTACGAAGGTGCACAGCGCTTGCTGCCGTACGCCGATCGGCCGATCACCAAGATCAACGTGCAGGGCGATTTGAGTTACATCAGCCAGCAAGCAGTGCAGCAGCGGATCGCCCCGTACGTGGCGGCGAGCTTCTTCACCATTGACCTGGCGAGCATGCGTACCGAGCTGGAACAGATGCCATGGATTGCCCACGCCGAAGTGCGTCGCGTCTGGCCTGACCAGGTGGTGATTCGCCTGGAGGAGCAACTGCCCGTGGCCCGTTGGGGTGACGAAGCGTTGCTGAACAACCAGGGGCAGGCGTTTACGCCGCGTGAATTGGCCAACTACGAACATTTGCCACAGCTGTTCGGCCCACAACGGGCCCAGCAGCAAGTGATGCAGCAGTATCAGGTGTTGAGCCAGATGTTACGGCCATTGGGCTTCTCGATTGCCCGGCTGGAATTGCGTGAACGCGGCAGCTGGTTTCTGACCACTGGCGCGGGTAGCGCGGGCCCTGGGATCGAGCTGTTGCTGGGACGCGATCACCTGGTGGAAAAGATGCGCCGCTTCATTGCCATCTACGACAAGACGCTTAAAGAACAGATTACGAACATTGCGCGCATCGACCTGCGTTATGCCAACGGCCTGGCCGTTGGCTGGCGGGAACCTGTAGCGCCCACGACGGCCCAACGCGCTGTCGCGAAGAATTGAGAAGAGGCAGGACCATGGCAAACGTGCAAAGCGGCAAAATGATCGTCGGTCTGGATATCGGCACCTCCAAGGTGGTGGCGCTGGTAGGCGAGGTCGCGGCCGATGGCCAACTGGAAATCGTCGGGATCGGTACTCACCCCTCCCGCGGCCTGAAGAAGGGTGTGGTGGTGAATATCGAATCCACCGTGCAGTCCATTCAGCGTGCGATCGAAGAAGCGCAACTGATGGCTGGCTGCCGGATTCACTCGGCGTTTGTCGGTGTGGCGGGCAATCACATTCGCAGCCTGAACTCCCACGGCATCGTGGCGATTCGTGATCGCGAAGTCAGCTCGGCCGACCTTGAGCGCGTGCTCGATGCGGCCCAGGCCGTGGCGATTCCGGCGGATCAGCGCGTACTGCACACGCTGCCGCAGGATTACGTGATCGATAACCAGGAAGGCGTGCGCGAGCCTTTGGGCATGTCCGGCGTACGTCTGGAAGCCAAGGTCCACGTGGTCACCTGCGCGGTGAACGCTGCACAGAACATTGAGAAATGCGTGCGTCGTTGCGGCCTGGAAATCGACGACATCATTCTCGAACAACTGGCGTCGGCGTACTCGGTACTGACCGATGACGAGAAAGAGCTGGGTGTGTGCCTGGTGGACATCGGTGGCGGTACCACCGATATCGCGATCTTCACCGAAGGCGCGATTCGTCACACCGCGGTGATCCCGATTGCCGGTGACCAGGTGACCAACGACATCGCCATGGCGTTGCGCACTCCGACCCAGTACGCCGAAGAAATCAAGATCCGCTACGCCTGCGCCCTGGCCAAACTGGCCGGCGCCGGTGAAACCATCAAGGTCCCAAGCGTCGGTGATCGTCCGCCGCGCGAGCTGTCCCGTCAGGCCCTGGCCGAAGTGGTCGAGCCGCGTTACGACGAGCTGTTCACGCTGATCCAGGCCGAGCTGCGTCGCAGCGGCTACGAAGACCTGATCCCGGCCGGCATCGTGCTGACCGGCGGTACTTCGAAGATGGAAGGCGCGGTCGAGCTGGCCGAAGAGATTTTCCACATGCCGGTACGCCTGGGCGTACCGCATGGCGTCAGAGGCCTGGACGACGTAGTGCGCAACCCGATTTATTCCACCGGCGTTGGTTTGCTGATGTATGGCCTGCAAAAGCAGTCCGATGGCATTTCCTTCTCGGGGATCAGCAGCAGTCGCGATAGCTACAACAACGACGAGGCCAAGAGCCCGTTGATCGATCGCATCAAAAGCTGGGTCCAGGGCAATTTCTGAAGATTTACCGCAACACCGTGACACCGCAGCACCGTTGTACGCAGTAGGCGCAGTAGGCGAAAAAAACTAGAGAATGTAAGGAGAGGGAAAATGTTCGAACTCGTAGACAACATCCCCGCAAGCCCGGTTATTAAAGTTATCGGTGTTGGCGGTGGCGGCGGCAACGCTGTGAATCACATGGTCAAGAGCAACATTGAAGGCGTTGAGTTCATCTGCGCCAACACTGATGCCCAAGCGCTGAAAAGCATCGGCGCGCGGACCATCCTGCAATTGGGCACCGGCGTGACCAAAGGTCTGGGTGCTGGCGCGAACCCTGAGGTCGGTCGTCAGGCCGCTCTGGAAGACCGCGAGCGCATCGCCGAAGTGCTGCAAGGCACAAACATGGTGTTCATCACCACCGGCATGGGCGGCGGTACCGGTACCGGTGCTGCGCCGATCATTGCCGAAGTGGCCAAGGAAATGGGGATCCTCACCGTTGCGGTGGTGACTCGTCCGTTCCCGTTCGAAGGTCGCAAGCGCATGCAGATCGCAGACGAAGGCATCCGCCTGCTGTCTGAAAGCGTCGACTCGCTGATCACCATTCCCAACGAGAAGCTGCTGACCATCCTCGGTAAAGACGCAAGCCTCTTGTCGGCTTTCGCCAAGGCCGACGATGTACTGGCCGGTGCCGTTCGCGGTATCTCCGATATCATCAAGCGTCCGGGCATGATCAACGTCGACTTCGCCGACGTCCGTACCGTGATGAGCGAAATGGGCATGGCGATGATGGGCACTGGCTGCGCCAGCGGTCCTAACCGTGCGCGTGAAGCGACCGAAGCGGCTATCCGTAACCCGCTGCTCGAAGACGTGAACCTGCAAGGTGCACGCGGTATCCTGGTGAATATCACCGCCGGTCCTGACCTGTCTCTGGGTGAGTACTCCGACGTGGGTAGCATCATCGAAGCCTTCGCTTCCGAACACGCCATGGTCAAGGTCGGTACCGTTATCGATCCGGACATGCGCGACGAGCTGCACGTTACCGTGGTTGCCACCGGTCTGGGCGCGAAAATCGAGAAGCCTGTCAAGGTCATCGACAACACCGTTCACACCTCCATGGCTTCGCAGCCACAACAACAATCCCCTGCACGCCAGGAACAGCCAGCGGTAAACTACCGTGACCTGGACCGTCCGACCGTCATGCGCAACCAGGCTCAAGCCGGTGCTGCGACTGCCGCGAAGATGAATCCGCAAGACGATCTGGACTACCTGGACATCCCGGCATTCCTGCGTCGTCAGGCCGATTGATGGAATGTATCAGGGCTATGAAGGTGATTGGTGTTCAGCAAAGGTCTGGTCTGCTATTATCGCCAGCCTTTGTTGATACCAGTTCGCAATTTGCGCTGAAGCGGCCCAAGCCATGATTAAACAACGCACCCTGAAAAATATTATCCGTGCCACAGGTGTAGGCCTGCACTCCGGGGAGAAGGTATACCTGACCCTCAAGCCAGCACCTGTAGACACCGGCATCGTGTTTTGTCGTGCCGACCTGGACCCTGTGGTGCAGATTCCTGCTCGCGCGGAAAACGTTGGTGAAACCACTATGTCGACGACACTGGTCAACGGTGACGTCAAAGTGGACACGGTGGAGCATTTGCTCTCGGCCATGGCTGGCCTGGGCATCGATAACGCCTACGTCGAGCTCTCCGCGTCCGAAGTCCCGATCATGGATGGTAGCGCTGGACCCTTCGTATTCCTGATTCAATCGGCTGGCCTGGAAGAACAGGACGCAGCCAAGAAGTTCATCCGGATCCTGCGTGAAGTGACAGTGGAAGACGGCGACAAGCGCGCCACTTTCGTCCCTTTCGAAGGCTTCAAAGTGAGCTTCGAGATCGATTTCGATCACCCGGTGTTTCGTGACCGCACTCAAAGTGCCAGCGTGGATTTTTCCAGCACTTCGTTCGTAAAAGAAGTCAGCCGCGCCCGGACCTTTGGTTTCATGAGTGATATCGAGTACCTGCGCAAGCACAACCTCGCACTCGGCGGTAGCGTTGAAAACGCCATCGTGGTCGACGCGGATGGTGTACTGAACGAAGACGGCCTTCGCTACGAAGACGAATTCGTGAAGCACAAGATCCTCGATGCAATTGGTGACCTCTACCTGCTGGGCAATAGCCTGATTGGTGAGTTCAAAGGCTTCAAGTCGGGCCACGCACTGAACAACCAGCTTCTGCGCAAATTGATTGAGCAGAAAGATGCTTGGGAAGTCGTGACGTTTGAAGACGCCAGCACTGCACCGATCTCTTACATGCGTCCAGTTGCGGCCGTGTAAGCAAAAACCTCTCTAGTTTTTAAAGGCTGCCTTCGGGTGGCCTTTTTTTATGCCTTGTAGGAGCAGGGCTTGCCGGCGATAGCAATCTCACTGGCGCCATCGCTGGCAAGCCATGCTCCTACGGTTCGCGGGTATTACGAAGATTGATGGCTCGCGCATGACCTGTAGGAGCACGGCTTGCCGGCGATAGCAATCTCACTGGCGCCATCGCTGGCAAGCCATGCTCCTACGGTTCGCGGGTATTACGAAGATTGATGGCTCGCGCATGACCTGTAGGAGCACGGCTTGCCGGCGATAGCGATCTCGCTGGCGCCATCGCTGGCAAGCCATGCTCCTACGGTTCGCGGGTATTGCGAAGATTGATGGCTCGCGCATGACCTGTAGGAGCACGGCTTGCCGGCGATGGCGATCTCACTGGCGCCATCGCTGGCAAGCCATGCTCCTACGGTTCGCGGGTATTACGAAGATTGACGGCTCGCGCATGACCTGTAGGAACACGGCTTGCCGGCGATGGCAATCTCACCGGTGCCATCTTTGGCAAGCCAAGCTCCTACGGTTCGCGGGTATTACGAAGATTGATGGCGCGCGCATGACCTGTAGGAGCACGGCTTGCCGGCGATGGCGATCTCACTGGCGCCATCGCTGGCAAGCCAAGCTCCTACGGTTCGCGGGTATTACGAAGATTGATGGCTCGCGCATGACCTGTAGGAGCACGGCTTGCCGGCGATGGCGGCATCAGGTGCACCGTCTATCCCTGCGCGCTGATTACTCGATTACGCCCTCGGTGCTTGGCCTGATACAGCGCCTTGTCGGCCGCATACATCAGGTTTTCCAGGCTCTCGCCCGGTTGTCCTGTAGAGGTACAGAGGCCGATGCTGACGGTGATGGGGGACTCGTCGCCTTCGAACGGTGGCAGTTGCTCGACTGCAGCGCGGATATTTTCAGCAATCCGCAGTGCACCGCTGCTGTCAGTTTCGGCCAGCACCACGGCAAACTCCTCACCGCCATAGCGCGCGGCGAGATCGGAGGGGCGACGGATGTTTTCGCTGATGACTCGAGCGAGCACGCGCAACGCATCGTCGCCGCCCTGATGGCCGTGGCGGTCGTTGAACGACTTGAAGTGATCGGCGTCGATCATCAGCACCGACAGTGGCTTGCCTGAGCGCTGGGAACGGGACCATTCACGATTCAGCGCCTGGTCGAGGGTCCGCCGGTTAGCCACGCCGGTGAGGGCATCGATGGCGGCCTGTTGCGCCAGCTCCTGCTCGGCGTGATGGCGCAGGCGAAACTCGCGGCACAGCAGCAAGGTCAGCCACATCAAGCCGATGCACAACACACCGGTTGCGCCACTGATCACGTACGCGGTGCGTCTCCAGCTGGCGAAGATTTCGTCCATGGAGAGCGCGACGCTGACCGTCAACGGCAGGTTGCCGACGCGCGAGAAGGTGTATAGGCGTTCCTGGTGGTCCATGCTCGACAGGCTGCTGAAGCTGCCACTGCCTTCACGCATGATGCGTATGACGTTGGGACGATTGCCGAAACTCTTGCCAATGCTGGCATCGGTCAGCATGGGCTTTTGCGCCAGGAGTATGCCGTCCTTGTCGAGCACGTTGAGGGTACTGTTGGAGCCGATGTCCAGGCTGCTGAACAGCTCGTCAAAGTACTCCAGTTGCATGGACGCGACGGCAACGCCAAGAAACTCTCCGGTGGGCGAAGAGATGCGCCGGCTGAAGCTGATGCGCCACTGATCGTTCTCGGGGCAGTCGCAACGGGGTTTGAACGGGCGACTGATAAACATCCCGCTGTCGCTGTTGCTGACGTGGGCCTGGAAGTAGTCACGGTCAGAAAAATTGCCCTGTTTGGGCTGAATTGACGACGAGTTGGCGATCACATAGCCGTGCTTGTCGAGCAGCAGCACATCACCCTTGTAACGTGCGGTACTTGCGCGGTCGAACAGCACCAGGTGGCGGATCTGCGCCGAAACCTTCTGCAGGTCGTCACGTTGGGCGGCAGCGATCAACCCTTGCAGTGACAGGTCATAGAGCTCGACGTTGCGCAGCACATCGGCGTCGATCAGTTGCACGATGTTGGTCGCACCCCGCGTGGCCGCCTGCATGGCATTGGCGTGTTCGCGGATCAGCAGGAAGGTGACGATGGCGATGATCGCGACGACGGTCAGCGAGCTGCCGAGAACCAGCAGCAATTCCGGTCGGCGGGCAGAGCCTGTTATGGCGTGGTGTGTGCGGTTTGCACTCATGGTTCTGATTTCTGCGCAGGGACATCATCAGCGTAGTTCCCGGACAAACCGGGCGGCATTGCAGATATCAGTTCGTTGATCTCAGTGCATGTATAGATCCCGGATACAAAAAAGGCCAGCACCGGTGCTGGCCTTTTTGTGAATTTTTCTCAGAAAACGTTCAGTGGGTAGTCGACGATCACCCGGTATTCATCGGTGTCGGTATCCAGCGCGCCGTAGCCGTTGCCGCCGCGATTGGTGGCCCATTGCAGACGCACCGCCAGATCCTTGGCCGTACCGCCCTGGACCACGTACTTGAGATCGACATCACGCTCCCAGTGTTTGGCATTTTTACCCGCTTCGTTATAGAAGCTGGCATAACCGCGACTGTTCGGATCGACCTTCGTCAGGTCCAGCGTGCCACGTGAATACGACACGGCCGAGGTCAGGCCCGGCACGCCGACGCCAGCGAAGTCATAGGCATACTTGAGCTTCCATGAACGCTCGTTCGGGCCGTTGAAGTCCGAATACTGCTGCGAGTTGTCGAGGAAGATGCTGTCGCCCTGGGCGATGTAGTCGAACGGCGTGTTGCCGTTCACGCGCTGGTAAGCGGCAGTGACGCTGTGACTACCGACGCCCACGGTGAAGTGCAGGCTGTAGGTGTTGTTGTCGATTTTTCCGAGCAGTGCGTCGCCAGTGTCCTGGGTGTGATAGTAGTGCAGGCCCGGATTGAGGCTGACCAGCTCGTTGACCGCGTAGGTGTAGTCCAGGTCGTAGTAGTACTGGTTCCAGATGTCCTTGAGCTCGGACGCATAGAGGCTGCTGGTCAGGCCCGGCAGGCCGCTCCAGGCTACGCCGGCCCAGTTCAGGTGCTGGCTTTTGTCGCCGTCGGCCAGTTTGCCGTAGGACGTTCCGATACGCTGGTGCCCGCTCTGGTTGTAAGGCTTGGTGAAGCTCGCCTGGCCGCCCTCGATCAGCCAGCCGTCGAAGCTGTGGTTGGTCAGGCTGACACCGCGAAAGGTCTGCGGCAGCATGCGGCTCATGCCACCGGCGATTACCGGGTTATTGAGGAACAGGTCGCCGGCTTTCAGCTCGGTGTCGAGGGCGCGCATTTTCAGGGCACCGCCAGCGCTTGAAAACGAGCCCGGCGCTTTGCCGTTGTCATCGCTGATCGGCAGGATGCTCGAGCCACCGGTGCCGCCGCCACCGTCGAGTTTGAGCCCGAGCATGGCGTTGGCATCCACGCCAAAACCGACCGGGCCCTGGGTGTAGCCCGATTCGAAGATACCGAGGAAACCCTGGCCCCATTCGATGTTGTCGTTAGTCTGCTGCTGACGGTTGCGGTTCAGGTAGTAGTTGCGGGCATTGAGTTTAAGGCTTGCACCTTCAACGAAACCTTCGCGGCTGGAGTCGTCGGCGGCCTGGACGTTTGCGGCCATCGTTGCGGCCATTGCAATGAATAGCGGACTGAGTTTGAGGGTGATGCTCACGCGGGATACAGCTCCTTGGGTCAATAACAAGCGTTGTTATAGTTAATAATCCGGGGGTTTCTTATTGGGTAATAACGAAGGAATGCCTGACAAATACACAACGAAAAAAAGCCGCTGATAGCAGCGGCTTGAAGACAACTTCTCAAGGGAAAGAGCCCTGAGAAGTGTCGAGGGAAACTGAGTGGTGTTGCCGATCAGCTGTCTTTTTCAACCTGTGGTTGAGCCTGAGTGGCCGATGTTTGCCGGGTTTGCTCAGACTTCTGTGCTTTTGCGGTCAGTTCAGCCTGGGCCTTGTCGAAGGCTGCGGCACGCGCAGCATTATGCGCGACAAATGCCGGCGATTCTTCAGCCATGGCAAAGGGAGACAACAACAAGGACGACAAAACGAAAGCGCTGGCAATACCCATACTGTTGGACATCTTGAAAACCTTCTTGCTTGGCAAGTGCTGTTTGGTGTGGCCAAGGTAAAGGTCTTGGGGGGTGGGAAAAAGAGCGGATTGCATAAAGGACTGTTGCATCAAGAGCAACAGTCACACCGACCTGTGGCGAGCGAGCTTGCTCGCGCTCGGCTGCGTAGCAGTCGTAATTCGGGGCAGGTGGTATATCTGATTAAACACGGTTGATTGTCTTGGGGCCGCTTCGCAGCCCAGCGCGAGCAAGCTCGCTCGCCACAGGAATCAAATCGGCAAATAGATCCCGAAGGTATTCACGCCGTTATCGCTGTGCACAAACACATTGCCGCCGTGCATCAGCGCGATCGCTTTGACGATGGCCAGCCCCAGTCCATGGTTGGCGCCGCTGTTGCTGCGCGAGGCGTCGACCCGGTAGAAGCGCTCGAACAAGCGCGACAGATGTTCACTGGCGATGGGCTCACCGGGGTTGGTGACGCCGATACTGACCTGATGCTCCTGAACATCGATCCGCACCCGAATGACCTGGCCGGGAGCCGTGTGCTGCACGGCGTTGTTCAGCAGATTGATCAACGCCCGGCGCAGGTGCGCGATTTCGATCTGCACCTGGGCATCACCGCTGACCTGAACCTTGACCTGGGCGTCCTCGAGGATGAAATCCAGGTAGTCCAGAGTGGTGGCGACTTCATCCGCGAGCGAGGTGGTGGTCAGTTTGGTGGCCTTGCTGCCCTGGTCGGCGCTGGCCAGAAACAGCATGTCGTTGATGATCGAGCGCAGCCGTTCGAGTTCTTCGAGGTTCGATTGCAGCACTTCGAAGTAGTGTTCCGCCGAGCGCCCACGGGTCAGGGCAACCTGGGTTTGACCGATCAGGTTGGTCAGCGGCGAGCGCAGTTCGTGGGCGACATCGGCGTTGAATGATTCAAGTCGCGTGTAGGCTTGCTCGACCCGCTCCAGCGTCGAGTTGAACGAGCTGACGAACTGATTGAGTTCTGGCGGCAGCGGCGACAGTTGCAGCCGTGAGGACAGCAACGGCGGTGCCAGTCGTTGAGCTTCCTGCGACAACTTGATCAACGGTTTGAGGCCGATTCGCGCCACCCAGTAACCCAGCGCCGAGGCCAGCAGCACACCGATGATTGCCAGGCTGATCAAGGCGATCAGCAAGTGATGCTGGGTCTCATAGAAGGTTTGCGTGTCGATGCCGATCATGAAGCGCAACGGTGGGCGCTGGTCCTTGGCCGGAAACTGGCTGACCAGCACTTTCATCGGATAGGACTGCTCCGGCAGTTGTACGTCGCGCTTGCCGGTTGGCCCTTGCGCCAAGGCACGGATCTGCGGGGTGATGTTGCCGTACTCGTAGTTGGCATCGCCGCTGATGATCCAGAAGCTGATGCGCTTGTCCTCTTCACTCAGCAGGTTGAGTTTGTTATTGATCTTCACCCAGTGCTCTGGCGTACCAAAGCGCCCGACCGTGGATTCGAGCACGCTGTAACGCGCATCCAGTTCGGCTGCCGGCAACAGCGCCAAACCCTTTTCGACCTGTTGATACAGCGCCCAGCCGATCAACAGAAACACCAGCGCCGCCACCAGCGTGAACATGCCGCTCAGGCGCAGGGCGATACTGTTACTGCGCACTGCGGCTCTCCAGCACATAGCCCATGCCGCGAATGGTGTGCAGCAGTTTCTCTTCGAACGGCCCGTCGATCTTCGCCCGCAGACGCTTGATCGCAACTTCGACGACGTTGGCGTCGCTGTCGAAATTGATGTCCCAGACCATCTCGGCAATCGCGGTTTTCGAGAGAATTTCGCCCTGACGCCGGGCCAGCACGCTGAGCAGCGAGAACTCCTTGGCGGTCAGGTCCAGCCGCGTACCGGCACGGGTGGCCTTGCGGCTGATCAAGTCGACCCACAGGTCGGCGATGGTCACTTGCACCGGTTCATGGCCGCCGCTGCGGCGGGTCAAGGCTTGCAGGCGGGCGACCAGTTCGAGGAACGAGAAAGGTTTGCCCAGGTAATCGTCGGCACCGTCGCGCAGGCCTTTGATCCGGTCTTCGACACGCTCACGGGCGGTCAGCATGATCACCGGGGTCTGTTTGCGGGCACGCAGGGCGCGCAGCACGCCGTAGCCGTCGAGACCCGGCAGCATCACGTCGAGGATGATCACCGCGTAATCGTTTTCGAGCGCCAGGTGCAAACCTTCGACGCCGTCCGGCGCGCGGTCCACGGTGTAACCCTGTTCGGTCAGGCCGCGGTAAAGATAATCCGCGGTTTTCTCTTCGTCTTCGATAATCAGAACGCGCATGACCCGCCTCAGTGTGTGGTCGCCAGCGCAGGCGCTGGTGTGGAGCGATGGAACACCCGCTCAAGCCATAAGTATATGACTGGCGTGGTAAACAGCGTCAGCGCCTGGCTGACCAGCAAACCTCCGACCACCGCGATCCCCAGCGGTTGACGCAGTTCGGCGCCGGTGCCGTAACCGAGCATCAGCGGCAGCGCGCCGAGCAGGGCGGCGAGGGTGGTCATCATGATCGGCCGGAACCGCGTAAGGCATGCCTCGAAAATCGCCTCTTGCGGGGACAGCCCGCGATTGCGCTGGGCGTCGAGGGCGAAGTCGATCATCAGGATGCCGTTCTTCTTGACGATACCGATCAGCAGCACCAGGCCGATCAACGCCATGATCGAGAAGTCCTGGCCGAGGATCCACAGCAGTATCAAGGCGCCGAGGCCAGCGGAAGGCAAGGTCGAGATGATCGTCAGCGGGTGCACGAAACTTTCATAGAGCACGCCAAGAATGATGTATACCGCCACCAGCGCCGCCAGAATCAGCCACGGCTGGCTGGCCAGTGAACTCTGGAACGCCTGGGCCGCGCCCTGGAAATTGCCGTTGACCGAGGCCGGCATACCGATGTCGTTCTTCGCCTGATTGAGCAAAATCACCGCATCACCCAAGGCCACGCCGGGCGCCAGGTTGAACGACAGGTTGGCGGCCGGGAACATGCCGTCGTGGGCGATGGACAACGGGCCGATGGTTGGCGCATCGAAACGGGCCAGCGCCGACAACGGCACCATCTCGCCACTCAGCGGCGAACGCAGGTGGAAATAGGCGAGGCTTTCGGCCTTGCCGCGCTGGCGGGTGTCGAGTTCGAGGATAACGTTGTACTGGTTTATTTCGGTCTGGAACTCGTTGACCTGCCGTTGGCCGAAGGCGTCATAAAGCGCCTCGTCGACATCGCTGGCGGTCAGCCCGAAACGCGCTGCAGCGGCACGGTCGATGTGGATGTGGGTGATGCTGCCGCCCAGTTGCAGGTCGTTGGAAATGTCGCGGAACGCCGGGATGCTGCGCAGTTTTTCGGTCAGGCGTTGGGTCCAGAGGTTCAGTGTCGGACCGTCGTTGCTCTTGAGCACGTATTGATACTGGGCGCGGCTGGGGCCGGAGCTGAGGTTGATGTCTTGCCCGGCGCGCAGGTACAGCACGATGCCCGGGACCTTCAGCAGTTGCGGACGAATCCGGTCGATGAAGGCGCTGGCGGACACATCGCGATCGCCGCGTTTTTTCAAGGAGATCCAGAAGCGCCCGTTGGCGATGGTCTGGTTGCTGCCGGAAACACCCACCGAATGCGAAAAGGTCTGCACTGCCGGGTCGGCGGCGACGATGTCGGCCAGGGCATGGTGCTTTTTCACCATCTCCGGAAACGACACGTCGGCGGCGGCTTCGGTAGTGCCGAGGATAAAACCGGTGTCCTGTATCGGGAAGAAACCTTTGGGGATAAACACGTAGCCGGCAACCGCCATGCACAGCGTCAGGCTGAAGATCCCCAGCATCAGTTTCTGATGCGCCAGGGCGCGGCGCAGTGCGCGTTCATACAGCGCCAGCAGGCGTTCACCGAAACCGGGTTTCGCGTGGGCGTCGTGTACCGGAGCACGCATGAACAGGGCGGCCATGGTCGGTGCCAGGGTCAACGACACCACCACCGAAATCATGATGGTCGAGGTGGCGGTCAAGGCGAACTCCTTGAACAACCGGCCGACCACGCCGCCCATGAACAGCAGCGGAATAAACGCCGCCACCAGCGAGAAGCTGATCGAGACCACGGTAAAGCCGATCTCGCCAGCGCCCTTGATCGCCGCCTCGCGCATGCCGTCGCCGGCCTCCAGGTGGCGGTGGATGTTCTCCACCACCACAATCGCATCGTCGACCACAAACCCTACGGAAATGACGATCGCCACCAGCGTCAGGTTGTTCAGGCTGAAGCCCATGATGTACATCAGCGCGATACTGGCGATCAGCGAGACCCCGAGTACGCTGGAAACGATCAGCGTCGCCGACCACTGGCGCAGGAACAGCGCCATCACCGCGACCACCAGCAGGACCGCGATCAGCAGGGTGACTTCCACTTCGTGCAGTGAAGCGCGGATAGTCTGGGTCCGGTCGATCAGCACGTTGACCTGAATCGACGCCGGAAGCATCGCTTGCAGGCCCGGCAACGCGGCTTGAATCCGGTCCACGGTGTCGACGATGTTCGCGCCCGGCTGCCGCAGGATCACCAGGTTGACCCCCGGCCGATCGCCGGACCAGGCCTGGACGTAGGCGTCTTCCGAGCCACTGACCACGGTGGCGATGTCCCGGAGCTGGACCGGTGCACCGTTCTTGTAGGAGACGATGAGCTGGCCGTACTCGTCGGGATGGAACAGCTGATCGTTGGTCGATAGCGTGGAAATGCTCGACTCACCGTACAGCGCGCCCTTGGCCAGGTTGAGGCTGGTTTTCTGAATGGCCAGGCGCACATCGGCCAGGGTCAGGCCGATGGCGGCAAGTTTGTCGGCCGAGGCCTGGACCCGAATGGCCGGGCGTTGCTGGCCGGTGATGTAGATCTGGCCGACGCCGTCGATCTGGCTCAATTGCCGCGCCAGCAGGGTTTCGGCGTAGTCGCTGAGTTCGGTGCCGGGCATTTGCGTCGAGCTGACGCTGAGGATCAGTACCGGGCTGTCGGACGGGTTGACCTTGCGCCAGGTCGGCAGCGTCGGCATGTCCTTGGGCAGCTTGCCGGCGGCGGTGTTGATCGCGGCCTGAACTTCCTGCGCGGCGGTGTCGATGCTTTTGTTGAGGGTGAATTGCAGGGTCAGGTTGGTCGAACCCAAGGCACTGCTGGAGGTCATTTGGGTCATGCCGGGGATGGCGCTGAATTGCACCTCCAACGGCGTCGCCACCGACGAAGCCATGGTGTCGGGGCTGGCGCCGGGCAACTGCGCGGCGACCTGAATGGTCGGGAACTCGGCTTCCGGCAAAGGGGCGACGGGCAGGCGCGGGAAGGCGATCAAGCCCAGCAGCACCAGGGCGAAGGTCAGCAGTGCCGTGGCGACCGGATGGTCGATGCACCAGGCCGAAATGCCGCCATGGACTTTCATGGCTGTTGCTCCGCCGCAGTGCTTTGCGTGAGCGCTGGCGGCTCGCCGAGAATCTGCACGCTGGCACCGGGCTTGAGCCGCGACTGACCATCGCTGACCAGCACATCACCGGCCTTTACTCCGGTGATGATGTTCAGCCCGCTGTCCTGATAGACCATTTGCACCGGAACCGATTCGACCTTGTCGCCGTTGACCCGGTAAACGAAATGCTGATCCAGCCCGCGCTGGACCACGGACGGCGGCACCACCAGCGCATGCTGGTCGACGGCGGTCTGGATCTTCACGGTCACCAGTTGCCCGGGCCAGAGTTTTTGCCCGGCGTTGCTGAATTCGGCCTTGGCGCGAATGGTCCCGGTGTTGGCATTGATCTGGTTGTCGATGAGCGTCAGATGGCCTTCGCCGAGCAAGTCGCCGGTCTGGCCATTGGTGTCGGCGCCGAGGTAGGCATTCACGTCAGCCGGCGGGGTTGCGCTGATCAACCGTTGCAGCGTCGGCAGCATTTGCTGTGGCAGGGAGAACTCGACGGCAATCGGGTCGATCTGGGTGACCGAGAACAATCCCTGGGTATCGCTCATGCGCAGGAAGTTGCCTTCATCCACGGTGCGAATACCGACGCGGCCCGTCACCGGCGAGCGAATCTGTGTGTAGGAGAGTTGTACCTGCGCCGCATCGATGGCCGCCTGATTGCCCTGCGCCGTGGCTTTCAACTGATTGACCAGGGCTTGTTGCTGGTCGTAAGTCTGCTTGGAAACCCCGTCATCGACACTCAGCAATTTGTAGCGTTTGAGGTTGACCTCGGCGACCTGCAACTGCGCCTGGTTTTCGCCCAATTGCGCGCGGGCCTGATCGAGGCTGGCGCGGATCGAGCGATCGTCGATAGTTGCCAGCAGGTCACCGGCCTTCACCAACTGACCTTCCTTGACCAGTAGTCGGGTGAGGATGCCATCGATCTGCGGACGAATAACCACGCTGTGCAACGACAGCACCGAGCCAATCGCGCTGACATAGCGCGGCACGTCGCGTTCGACAACGCTGACCACCCGTACCGGAATCGCGGTGGGGGCCGCGAGTTTGCTCGTTGCCGGTTTGAGCGCAACGCCAATGGCCACGGCAGTGACCGTCACCAGCAACGCGGCGATCAGCAGTTTTTTTCCTGGAATGGGCATGAGCATCGAACGCCGGGGCAAAAAGACGGGAAATAATGGCCTAGTTATAGTCCTTCGTTGCGGTCAGCAGGGTGACGGCTAACTGACAGGGCTGTCAGCAAAGGTGACCATTCATGCGTCGGGAGGTTAAAGATCACGGGCGCGCAGGTATACTGCCGGCCTTTCGCGGCCCACCCATCGGGCCCGACTCACTGTAACACCCGGAGCATTCATGACTTCCCCGATACAAGCGCCTGCTGCTGACGAACAGGCTGACCTGCCAGACAGCGTCGACTCCAGCGCCGACAGCGAAACCAAAGCGGCGATTCCGGCCTTCAAGTTCCCGTTCAAACCGGGCGAGTTGGCCTCCGCCAAAAACGCCAGCCAGCCGTGGTACAAGAACGGCGCCAAGAATGGCCACACTAAGGTCCCGGGCGCAGCGCCTCCTGGCACCCGTCGCTCGATGGGCAAACGCTGAGTCGTCCCTCTGCGTTATAAATCTCAGGCCGCGCGCAACGAGATAAACGCATAGTTCAGCGGCTCTGCCGTGACCACGTTCGCGCCAGCGGCCTGCACTTGCTCAGCAATGTCGTTGCCCGACACATGGAACAGCCATTCACCGGCCGAACCCGGCAACGGCGCTGCCTGAACCTGATCAATCGCCGAGGCAAACGCCGCCATGTCCGGCAGGTAGGCGGTAAACCCGTCACCCTTGAGCGCCGTGGTGCGAATCCCCAGAAGTTCGCAAATCGCTTCCTTGGCCTGGACATCGTCGCGGTCTGCCTGACGCGAGCGCTGGATCAGGTCGGCCAATGCCTGATCAACCAACTGACCGCCGACAATCAACGCAGGACCTTGCTCCCACGATTCGGGCGGGCAGTCCTTGGCGGTTGGCGTCAGGGGAATGTGCGGATTGATTTCCATCGGATAGATGCGGCACACCAGCGGCCGGCGATCGTAGATGCGGCAGAGGTTGTCTTCGTCAAGATTCCGGCAGCGACCGGCGTTGTATGCAGCGAAGGTAATCGCTACGTGGGCCTGGGTCGCACCGCTGGGCACCACCACGGAACGGCGTTCGGCGTGCTCGCGTTGCAAGGCCGGAAGGCCCAGGCCATTGCCGAGAAAGCCTTCCACCAGCACGATCACGGCACCGCCGTCAGCCGTCCACATCCGGGCCTCGGCGAGGGTCAGGGGCACATGGTGGTCGGTGCAGCACTTGCCGCAACCTACGCAGGAAAACGTCGTATTCATTAGGCGACCGGTCACATTCCAGAGGCGTCAGCGATGGCGGAAAACCACCGCGAGGGAGGGGGGCAAAGCAAGTTGTGCGCCAGTCGCTGGCCGCGATAGCGGTATCAGTCTGGAACCAGCTCCCGGCGCACCACGCGCATCCCGGCGCTTTCATACAGCCGCCTAGCGCGCTGGTTATCTTCCAGGACCTTGAGGTCAACAAACCCTTCGCGACGCTGTTGAAACACACTGAAGGCATGCAACAACAACGCTCGTCCCAAGCCTTGGCCCTGAGCCCGTGGATGCACCACCAGGTTCTTGATGTAGGCGCTGGTCCAGCACTGGGCCACGCCGACAACGCCTTGAGGGTCCGAGGCGATGAAACACAGCGCCGGGTCATATTCCGCATCGCTTTCAAAGCGCTCGCGCCACACCTCCAGCGCCGGTACTCGACCGCCGCCGTGCTGATAACCCTGCTCCATCAGTTGATGAACCGCTTCGGCCAGCTCGGGGCGGTATTGGTTCAGCACAATGCCTGGAGGCCAGGCAATGGCGGGCAACACTCCAGCGAGGTCGCGCCGCAGCAGCAGGCAATACTCTTCAGCCAAGGCTCAATGACCTTGTTCTTGCTGCGTGACAGCTTTTGCGGCGGCGATCAGGCATCTGGTCAGCTCTGGCGAGGAGAACTTGGTCAGCACCGCATTTGCCCCGGCCAGACGGGCTTTTTCGCTGTTCATCGCACTGTCCAGCGAGGTGTGCAGCAGGATATAGAGGTGGGAAAAGTCCGGGGTTTCACGCAGGGTCCGGGTGAGGGCGTAACCGTCCATCTCGGACATTTCGATGTCCGATACAATCAGGTTGATCTGCTGTGCAGTGCCTTGCAGGTCCAGCAGGCAGTCGATGGCTTCTCTGGCGCTGCGTGCGGTGTGGCATTGCAGGCCGAGGTTGCGCAGGGTGTGTACCGATTGTTGCAGCGCCACCTGGCTGTCATCGACCACCAGAATGCGTGCGTTGCCCAGTACTTCGGCGTCTTCCATGCTCAGCTCGGTCGGGGCTGTTTCGATTTGTGCCGGGGCGATGCCGTGGATGACTTTCTCGATGTCGAGCACCTGCACCAGCGTGCCGTCGACCGAGGTCACGCCGGTGATGTACGCGCGCACGCCGCCGGAGCCGTAGGGTGGTGGGCGGATGTCGGTGGTCAGGCAATGGACGATCTTGCTCACCGCCTGAACGTGCAGGCCCTGTTTGGAACGGCTGACGTCGGTAACGATCAGGCAGCCACCGTCCGGGTCTTCCAGCGGCCGCTCACCGATCGCCCGGCTCAGGTCGATGACCGACAGCGAGGTTCCGCGCAGGGTGGCGATGCCTTTGACGTGCGGGTGCGACTCCGGCAGCCTGGTCAGCGGCGGGCAGGGGATGATTTCACTGACTTTCAGCAGGTTGATCGCCATCAGCTTGCCACTGCGCAAGGTAAAGAGCAGAAGCGAAAGTGAATCTGCGCGGGCTTTGTTGGAGGACATAAAAACCTTCTGTGGAAAAGGTGATGGGCGATTGTAGGACCGCCAGCAACTATTGATATCGGGTTATCGACGTAAGCGGGGCGGGCTTTAGGGATTTCCCTGTCTATTAACCCATCATCGAACCCTGTGGCGAGGGGGCTTGCCCCCGTTGGAGCGCGAAGCGGTCCGCGCTTTATTCCTGATAAAACTTCATGGCTGATGTCACGACCGCTTCGCGGCCGAACGGGGGCAAGCCCCCTCGCCACAATGACGGGGGTGATTCGGGGTTACTTCATGCCCAACCGCTTGGCCATCCGCCCAAGGTTCGCTCGGTCCAAGCCTAGCTCACGGGCGGCGCTGGCCCAGTTGTTTTGGTGGCGCTCAAGACAAGCGGTGATCAACTGGCGTTGATAGTTCTCGGTGGCCTGGCGCAGGTCGCCGAACACTTCAACGGTGGGCGCCGGTTCAATGCTGGCTGGCGCAGAAGGCGTTTCAAGGGGCGTGTGGGGCAAGTCCAGATCCGCCGCGCTCAAGCTGAGAATCTTCGGCCGTTCCCGCGAGTTGCCCAGCGCTTTCAAGGCACTGCGACCAATCAAGTGCTCCAGTTCGCGGACGTTACCCGGCCAACTGTAGGCCAGCAATGCCGCTTGGGCGTCGCTGCTCAGGCGCAGGCTGTTGAGGCCCATCCGCGAGCGGTTCTGTTCAAGAAAGTAACCGCTGAGCAACAACACATCCCGACCGCGATCACGCAGCGCCGGCACCAGCAACGGGTAGACGCTGAGGCGATGGTAGAAGTCGGCGCGGTAGCGGCCACTGCGCACCTCGAAGGCGAGGTCACGGTTGGTCGCGGCGATCAGGCGCACGTCGACCTGATGCTCCTTGTCCGAACCCAGGCGTTGTAACTGACCGCTTTGCAGCACACGGAGCAATTTGGCCTGCACCGCCAGCGACAACTCGCCCACTTCATCGAGAAACAGCGTGCCGCCATTGGCTAGTTCGAATTTGCCACGCCGGTCGTTCAGCGCCCCGGTGAAGGCGCCGCGCACGTGGCCGAACAACTCGCTTTCTACCAGCGTGTCGGGCAGCGCGGCGCAGTTGAGGCTGATGATCGGTTTGTCGGCACGCGGTGAAGCGGCGTGGATCGCCTGGGCCACCAACTCTTTACCGACCCCGGTTTCTCCGGTGATCAGCACCGTCAGGTCGCTACCGCCGACCAGGTTGATTTCTTCCACCAAGCGCTTGTGCGCTTTGCTCTGGCCGATCATTTCGCGACTCTGCTGACCGCTGGCCTGGCGATAGACCTCGGCGCGCTGGTGTTCATCTTCTGCGCGATTGGCCAGCCGTTCGATGCGTTCGGCGGCGTTGACCGTGGCGGCGGCGAGGCTGGCAAAGGCTTGCAAGGCGTCCAGTTCGATCGGCTCGAAGCGCTCCGGATCCAGCGCGTCGAGGGTCAGCAAGCCCCACGGACGCTCATCGATAAACAGCGGGCAGCCCATGCAGTCGTGGACTTCCAGGTGATCGCCGTGGCCGTCGACCAAACCGTCATAAGGGTCGGGCAAGGTGCTGTCGCTGGGGAAACGCGTCGGCTCCGAGCGGCTGAGCAACGCTTCAAAGCGCGGGTGTTCGCTGACCTTGAAGCGCCGGCCGAGGGTGTCGGTGCTCAGGCCATCCACTGCCAACGGTACCAGCCATTCACCGTCGAGCCGCAGCAGGGCGGCGGCATCGCAGGGGAGCAGCGCGCGCATGGCTTCGAGCAGGCGCCGGTAGCGCTCGCCTTCGGGCAATTCGCGGGAAAGGTCGGAGACCAGTGGCAGCAACGCGGTGAGCAAGGGTTTTGCAGTCATATTGACTCCATGTAGTCGAGGTGACTATAAATCCGCTTGTGTCGTTATGACTACATGTTTATTAACTTGTTGATTTATATGGTTTTAATTGTTGGCACGGAAACTGATACGTCATGGGTAGAAAACTATAAACCCAGTCGTTCAGGAGTACTCCCTTAATGCTTAGCGCTCAAGACCGTGCCATCGTCAAATCCACCGTACCGCTGCTGGAAAGCGGTGGCGAAGCCCTGATCACTCACTTCTACCGCATGATGCTCTCCGAGTACCCAGAGGTTCGTCCGCTGTTCAATCAGGCGCACCAGGCCAGCGGCGACCAGCCACGGGCTTTGGCTCGCGGGGTGCTGATGTATGCGCGGCACATCGATCAGCTCGACCAGTTGGGCGATCTGGTGGCGAAGATCATCAACAAGCACGTTGCCCTGCAAATCCTGCCGGAGCATTACCCGATTGTCGGCGCCTGCCTGCTGCGGGCGATTTCCGAAGTGCTCGGTGACGAGATCGCCACGCCAGAAGTGATGAGCGCCTGGGGCGCTGCCTACAACCAACTGGCCGACATTTTGATCGGCGCCGAAACCGCGATCTACGACCAGAAGGCCGCAGCGGTCGGCGGCTGGCGCGGGGCGCGGGAATTCAAACTGGCCAAGCGCGTGGAAGAGAGCGCGGAAATCACCTCGTTCTACTTTGAACCAGCGGACAAGGGGCCGATCCTCGCGGCAGAACCGGGTCAGTACATCGGCATGAAACTGATCCTCGATGGCGAAGAAATTCGTCGCAACTACTCGCTGTCGTCCTTGGGCGACAACGGTCAGTACCGCATCAGCGTCAAGCGCGAAGAGGGCGGTCGTGCCTCGAATTACCTGCACGACCAGCTTCACGTCGGCGCGAGCATCCTGTTGTTCCCGCCCGCGGGCGAATTCACCCTGACCGCCAGCGACAAACCGCTGGTGCTGATCAGCGGCGGCGTCGGCATCACGCCAACCCTGCCGATGCTGGAAGCGGCGCTGGCCACCGAGCGTCCGGTGCACTTTATCCACTGTGCGCGTAACGGTGGCGTGCATGCCTTCCGCGACTGGATCGACGGCCTGGCCGAGCGTCACCCGCAACTCAAGCGCTTCTACTGCTACGCCGAAGATGACGGCGTCAGCCCTGCGGCGGATAAGGTCGGGCTGTTGAGTCAGGAGCTGTTGGCCGACTGGTTGCCGCAAGAGCGCGACCTGGACGCTTACTTCCTCGGCCCGAAAGGCTTCATGGCCGCGATCAAGCGCCACCTCAAGGCCTTGGGTGTTCCAGAGAAGCAGAGCCGCTACGAGTTCTTCGGCCCGGCTGCTGCGCTGGAGTAACGGTTGCGGCGACCAGGGAAGACCGAGTCGCCTGCTTCGCGAGCAAGCCCGCTTGTATGTTTAGACTTGAAGGGGTGGGTGGGACTAAAAGCCCGATTCTGACTCTAGCCA
>NZ_JBYSXY010000021.1:0-64906 GCF_058782685.1 Pseudomonas sp. FW306-02-D09B | reverse complement strand
TAGGTCATCGTCAAGATTAAATTCCGAAACCCCAATTGCGAAAGCAGTTGGGGTTTTGTTTTGCCTGCGAGAAAGTTCGTACAGCAACATCGGACGGCTCACGGCTGTCACAGTCACCTGACAATGCTAAGGTTCGGCCCTAGCTTTTGCATTTCTCCAAGGAAGCCCTTATGGCGGACGCCTCGTTCCTCAGTGCTGGTTTTATGGTGGTTCACGGCAACCGCCTGGACGAGCTGCGTAGCCTGGTGGTCAGCTGGATGCGGCGTTATCCGCTTGCCCCCCTGGAAAATGAAATCGCTCTGGTGCAGAGCAACGGTATTGCCCAATGGCTGAAGCTGGCATTGGCCGAAGACCCTGAAGATGACGACATGGGTGGCTGCGGCATAGCCGCGGCCATTGATGTGCAGTTACCCGGCAGCTTTATGTGGCAACTTTATCGATCAGTGCTCGGACGTGATGAAATTCCGGTGAAGTCGTTGCTGGACAAGGCTCCGCTGACCTGGCGATTGATGCGTCTGTTGCCGGAACTGATCGATAAACCGCACTTCGAACCACTGCAACGCTTCCTGACTCACGATACCGACCTGCGTAAACGCTATCAGCTCGCGGAGCGGCTTGCGGATCTGTTTGACCAGTATCAAGTGTACCGGGCGGACTGGCTGGAAGATTGGGCGGCGGGTCGCCATCAACTGCGTAACGGTAGAGGTGAGAGCAAGCCGCTCACTCCGGCCAACTGCTGGCAGGCTGAGTTATGGCGTGTGCTGTTGCTGGACGTCGGTGAGCAAGGCATGGCGCAAAGTCGCGCAGGCGTTCATCAACGCTTCATAGAGACAATCACTGGGCTGGACACCGCACCTAAGGGATTACCTTCACGGGTGATCGTTTTTGGCATTTCTTCGCTACCTGCTCAAGCCCTGGAAGCACTCGCAGGATTAGCTCGCTTCAGCCAGGTTCTGCTCTGTGTGCATAACCCATGTCGTCACCACTGGGCAGACATTGTCGCCGATAAAGACCTTTTAAGGCATCAGTACAAGCGACAGGCGCGCAAGACCGGCATGCCGGTCGTACTTGACCCACAAACCCTGCATCAACATGCTCACCCGCTGCTGGCAGCCTGGGGCAAGCAAGGGCGCGACTACATCAACTTGCTCGACAGTTATGACGATCCCAACAGCTATCGATCAGCTTTTCGCGATGGACGTATCGATCTATTCAGCGAAAGCCAGCCGTTGAACATGCTCAATCAATTGCAGGACGACATCCTTGAGTTACGCCCGCTGAATGAAACCCGCCTGCTCTGGCCTGCGGTCGATCTGAAGCAGGACGAGTCGATCCGTTTTCACATTGCCCATAGCGCACAGCGTGAAGTGGAGATACTCCACGATCAGTTGCTCGCACGCTTTAGCGCAGACCCGCAGTTGCGCCCACGCGATGTGATCGTGATGGTTCCGGACATCGACAGTTACGCTCCACACATCCGCGCCGTGTTCGGTCAACTTGAGCGGGAAGATCGGCGCTTTATCCCTTTCACGCTGACCGACCAGGGCCAGCGTGGTCGTGACCCGCTACTGATTGCGGTCGAGCATTTGCTCAAACTGCCTGACAGCCGTTTCCCGGTCAGCGAGATTCTCGACTTGTTGGACGTTCCTGCATTGCGCGCCCGATTTGGCGTAGAGGAGCGCGACCTGCCGACCTTGCATCGCTGGATCGAGGGGGCTGGCGTTCGCTGGGGTATGAACGCCGAACAACGCGCCGGTCTTGGTTTACCTGATGAACTTGAGCAAAACAGTTGGCGTTTTGGTTTGCGTCGCATGCTTCTGGGGTATGCCGTTGGCAGTGGTCATTCCTGCGATGGCATCGAACCTTATGATGAGATCGGCGGGCTGGATGCGGCACTGATCGGCCCATTGGTAGCTTTACTCAATGCTTTGCAGATTGCTCACGAGGAGCTCTCACAACCGGCATCGCCTGAGCAATGGGGCACGCGTCTGCAAGCGTTGATGCAGCTATTTTTCCTGGCCAGCAATGAGCATGATGACTATCTGCTGGCCCAACTCGAGTTGCTCCGCGAAACCTGGCTGGAGACCTGCGAATCGGTTGGTTTACTGGATGAGCTGCCGCTGACGGTGGTCCGTGAAGCCTGGTTGGCTGGTCTCGATCAGGGGCGTTTATCCCAACGCTTCCTGGCCGGCGCAGTGAATTTTTGTACGCTCATGCCGATGCGGGCAATCCCGTTCAAGCTCGTTTGCCTGCTGGGTATGAACGATGGTGATTATCCGCGTGCACAACCGCCACTGGATTTCGATCTGATGGGCAGCGATTACCGCCCCGGTGATCGGTCTCGGCGAGAGGATGATCGCTATCTATTGCTCGAAGCCTTGCTCTCGGCGCGGGACCAGCTTTACATCAGTTGGGTCGGGCGCAGTATTCGTGACAATAGCGAGCGCCCCGCATCGGTATTGATCGGTCAGCTGCGTGACCATCTGGCTAACGGCTGGAAAAACACCGACGGCAGTAAAGAACTCCTCGATGCGATGACCCAGGAGCATCCGTTACAACCCTTCAGTGCCCGTTATTTCCATGAAGGCGATCAACTGTTCAGCTATGCCCGAGAATGGCAGCTGTTGCATGAGCAGCATGACCGTGGTCCAGTCTTGGAGGTGCTTGATGCCTATGTTCAGGAAGAGCCGCTGAGCCTTGGTCAACTACAGGATTTCCTGCGTAACCCCGTGCGGCATTTTTTCAGTCAGCGTCTCAAGGTGTTTTTCGAAGCGGCTGAAGCGCCTTTGGCAGATGAAGAGCCCTTCGTGCTCGATGCGCTGGAACGCTACAGTCTGAGCGATAGCTTGCTTGAAGCCGCGCTGGCTAGCCCTGATCAACCTGAACAAGCTCTGCATGCACAGGCCAAAAGGTTGCAGGACAGCGGCTTGCTGCCGATGGCCGGTTTCGGTGAGTGCTTGCAACGTGAGTTGATCGAGCCGCTACCGGATCTGCTGCAACGTTATCAACAGTTGCTCGCATTGTGGCCAACACCGCAAAACAGTGCTTTGCCGGTGACGCTCCAATTGCAGGGAGTGAGCCTGGAAGGCTGGCTCAGCGGTCTCCATCAACGCAGCGATGGCGGGTTGCTGGCTGTCACTACGATCCCCAACAGCATTGGTTCGATCAAGACCCGCAAGTGGCATCGTTTGACTCGTCCTTGGGTTAATCACCTGGTGGCTTGCGCGAGCGGCTTGTCGATGACTACGGGGTTGGTGGCCAGTGACGATACCTTGCTGCTTGCCCCTATCGAGCAAGATGCCGCGCTGAAAACCCTGGGCAATCTGTTACAGGCCTGGCAATCAGGTATGCGCCAGCCATTGCCCGTAGCGGTAAAAACGGCTTTCGCCTGGCTGGGCCAGACTGATCCGCTCAAAGCCGAGGCTGCCGCTCGCAAGGCCTATGAGGGCGACGGTCAGACCACCGATGGCGAGCGCCGCGAAAGCCCTGCACTGGCTCGCCAGTTTGCCGATTACAACGCCCTGATTGCCGACGAAACCTTTGTCGATTGGTGTGACGCGCTCTACCGTCCGCTGCTCGAAGCCCCTTGGCGCTCATTGACCAGTGAGGAGTCGCACTCATGACAGCGAAGGTCCCTCTGGCATTAGCCTTCCCGCTTCGCGGTAGTCAACTGATCGAAGCCAGTGCCGGCACCGGCAAGACGTTCACCATTTCCGCGCTCTACTTGCGGTTGGTGCTTGGGCACGGTGACGAGTCTGCCGGTTTTGGTCGTGAACTCCTGCCACCGCAAATCCTCGTGGTGACCTTTACTGATGCCGCGACCAAGGAGCTGCGTGAGCGGATCCGTACACGTCTTGCCGAGGCAGCGCGGTTTTTCCGCGACGAAACACCAGCACCTGACAGCCTGATTGCCGAGTTGCGTGGGCAGTTCAGTCCCGAACAGTGGTCCGGCTGTGCGAACCGTTTGGACATCGCCGCGCAGTGGATGGATGAGGCAGCAGTTTCGACGATTCACAGTTGGTGCCAACGGATGCTGCGTGAGCATGCGTTCGACAGTGGCAGTCTGTTCACTCAAACCCTCGAAGTTGATCACAGCAATCTGCTCGGTGAAGTTCTGCGCGATTACTGGCGACTGTTTTGCTACCCGATGCAAGGTGATGCGCTGAACTGGGTTCGCAGCCATTGGGGCGGCCCGGCCGCCTTGCTGTCACGAGTGCGCGGGTTGTTCGCCAGTGAGCGTGATAGCGCTGAAGGAAAAGAACCTGCCGAGCTGATCACGGAGTGCCTGCAAGCTCGACGTGATGCGTTGCTGGAGCTCAAGGCGCCTTGGCGACAATGGGCGCAGGAGTTGCGAGAGATCTGTCTGCAAGGCGTCGCCAGCAAGTCTGTCGACGGACGCAAGATGCAAGCGCGTTACTTCGAGCCCTGGTTCGAGAAAATCTGTACTTGGGCCGAGGATGACAGCCTTGAACAACTGGATATTGGCACCGGCTTCAATCGTCTGACACCCGATGGCATGGCTGAGGCCTGGAAAGGTCAGGCACCAAGCCACCCCGGCCTGGACGCCATGTCCGGCCTGAAAGCCAGTCTCGATGCATTGCCGACTCCGGATGCCGCAGTCCTGAAACATGCCGCACAGTGGGTGGGGGCGCGTTTTGAAGAAGAGAAGCGTCGGCGTGCTGAAATGGGTTTTGACGACATGCTGCTCAGGCTCGATGCTGCATTGCGAGCCGAAGGTGGGGAGCGTCTGGCGACGTTGATCCGCGAGCAGTTTCCCGTCGCGTTGATCGACGAATTCCAGGACACCGACCCGGTCCAGTACCGGATCTTCGAAAGTATCTATCGTATTGAAGACAACAACCCCGAATGTGGGCTGTTTCTGATCGGCGACCCTAAACAGGCGATCTATGCCTTCCGTGGCGCCGATATCTATACCTACCTGCGCGCGCGTCAGGCAACGAGTGGTCGCTTGCATACCCTGGGCACCAACTTCCGCTCCAGTCACGGGATGGTCGATGCGGTGAACCATGTGTTCCAGCGTGCAGAAGCCCGTGAGCAGGGGCGTGGTGCGTTTCTGTTTCGTGAGAAAAACGGCGAAAACCCGGTTCCATTTCTGCCGGTCGAATCGCAAGGCCGCAAAGAGTCTTTGCAGATCAACGGTCAGGCCGTACCGGCGCTGAATATCTGGCAACTGTCCAGCGAGCAACCGTTGTCCGGTGTTGTGTACCGACAGCAACTGGCTGCAGCGTGCGCCAGTGAAATCACTGCATTGCTCAATGGCGGTCAGCAGCGGCGTGCGGGTTTTGTCCGGGGGGCAGAGGATCTACAGGGGCTACTACCGGCAGATATCGCGATTCTGGTGCGCGATGGTAAAGAGGCCCAGGCGGTACGCAACGAATTGTCCGTGCGAGGCGTGCGCAGTGTTTATCTATCGGACAAGGACTCGGTGTTCGCGGCCCAGGAGGCTCACGACCTGTTGAGTTGGCTAAAGGCCTGCGCCGAGCCGGATGTCGAGCGACCACTGCGTGCAGCGCTGGCCAGCATCACCTTGAACCTGTCGCTGACAGAACTGGAACGTTTGAACCAGGATGAGCTGGCCTGGGAGAAGCGCGTCATGCAGTTTCGCGAGTATCGGGTGATCTGGCGCAGTCAGGGCATCCTGCCAATGCTGCGCCGGTTGCTGCATGATTTCGAACTGCCTCAGGCCTTGATTGCCCGAAGCGATGGCGAGCGGATACTGACCAACCTGCTGCACCTCTCGGAGCTGTTGCAGCAAGCCGCCGCCGAGCTCGATGGCGAGCAAGCCCTGATCCGTCATTTGTCCGAGCATCTGGCGTTGTCCGGGCAGGCCGGCGAAGAGCAGATTCTGCGTCTGGAAAGCGATGAGCAACTGGTCAAGGTAGTGACCATCCACAAATCCAAAGGCCTTGAGTATCCGCTGGTTTTTCTGCCGTTCATTTGTTCGGCAAAACCGGTGGACGGCAGTCGATTGCCGATGCACTACCACGACGCGAACGGGCAAGCCCAGATAACGTTGAGCCCAACCCCCGAGTTGATTGCCCTGGCGGACGATGAGCGCTTGGCTGAAGATTTGCGTCTGCTCTATGTGGCCTTGACCCGAGCCCAGCATGCTTGCTGGCTGGGAGTCACCGACCTCAAGCGCGGCAATAACAACAGCTCGGTGCTGCACCTGTCGGCATTGGGCTATCTGCTGGGTGGCGGCGAAAAGCTGGTCGAGTCGACGGCGCTGAAGCGTTGGCTGGAAGACTTGCAGCAAAACTGCAGCGCTTTGAGCTATGGCGAGATGCCTGAAGCCACAACCGAACGTTTTCTCCCGCCACGCAATGAGGCAACGTTGCTCGCACCGCTGATACCGAAGCGCAAGGCGGCCGAGAACTGGTGGATCGCCTCCTACAGTGCGTTGCGCATTGGCGATAGTCTGAGCGCTGGCAGCGACGAAGCGCCGGAAAGCCCGCAAGCGCAAAAGCTTTTCGATGACGAGCGACTTGATCCCGATGCGCCACGCGAAGTGCTTGCGAGCGGTGGTGATATCCACCGCTTCCCGCGCGGGCCGAATCCCGGGACTTTTCTCCATGGATTATTGGAGTGGGCGGGTGACGAAGGTTTCGCCGCAGACCCGAAATCCATCGAAAACGCCATTGCACGCCGCTGCAACCGCCGCGGCTGGGAAGGCTGGATCAACACCCTGAGCGACTGGCTGCAGCATTTGTTGCAAGCGCCGTTACGCATTGGTACCGAACAACCACCCGTGGTGTTCGAGCAACTGACCGAGTACCGGGTCGAAATGGAATTCTGGTTTGCCAGCCATAAAGTCGATGTGTTGAAGCTCGACGAACTGGTGCGCCAATACACCCATGCCGGCGCTTCTCGTGTCGTTGCCGAGCCCGTACTGCTGAATGGCATGTTCAAAGGCTTTATCGACCTGACGTTCGAGCACGCCGGGCGTTATTACGTTGCGGATTACAAGTCCAACTGGCTCGGTGCTGACGATTCGGCCTATACCGAGCAGGCAATGGAACAGTCGATGCTCGATCATCGCTATGACCTGCAGTACGTGTTGTATCTACTGGCGCTGCATCGCCAGCTCAAGGCGCGACTCGCCGATTACGACTATGACCGGCACATGGGCGGCGCCTTGTACCTGTTCCTGCGCGGCACCCGGGCACCTGGCCAAGGCGTGTATTTCACCCGTCCGCCACGGGAATTGATCGAACGACTGGACCGGCTGTTCCAGGGAAAACCAGAACCCAAGCCTGAACCGGCCTGGGAGCAGGGTATATTGCTATGAGCCGTTCCTTTTCCGATTTGTTACCCACACCGTTGACGGCTGAGAGCCTTGCGCAACTGACACCGCTGAGTCGCGCCGATGACCTGTTGCTGTTACTCGAGCGCTGGGTCGAGCGTGGCTGGCTTCGGGCACTGGACAAAGCCTTTGTCGCCTTCCTCCACGAACTGGCACCCGATGGCGATCCGCTGGTATTGCTGGCGGCAGCCTTGACCAGCCATCAACTGGGACACGGGCATGTGTGCCTCGATCTGTTCGAAACGCTCAAGGAGCCGGACTTCGCGCTATCCCTGCCGCCGGAGGGCGATCTGCAGACCGGAAGCCTGTTGTTGCCATCGCAATTGCTTGAAGCATTGGAGGGCGCTCACTGGTGCAAGGTCCTGGCGTCCAGCAGTCTTGTGGCACTGGCCGTCGATGGGCGTGATGAATCACAGCAGCGCCCATTGGTATTGTCTGGGAAGCGACTGTATTTACGCCGTTACTGGACGTACGAACGGCGCATCGACAGTGCGCTGCGCCAACGACTTATCGTCCATGAACCAACACCCGATGACCTGTCCGAACGCCTGAGTGGCCTGTTTGGCCAGGCCAGTTCCAGTGCGCAGATCGATTGGCAGAAACTCGCCTGTGCCCTGGCCACCCGTGGTGCATTCAGCATCGTTACGGGCGGGCCTGGAACCGGTAAAACCACCACGGTTGTGCGTTTGCTGGCCCTGCTCCAGGCGCCAGCCGTGGAGGCGGGCAAGCCACTGCGGATTCGACTTGCCGCCCCCACGGGCAAGGCCGCCGCGCGGCTGACAGAGTCCATCAGCCAGCAAGTTCGCACACTGCAAGTTGCCGAGAGCGTCAGGGACAAAATCCCCTCTGACGTGACCACGGTCCACCGTCTGCTCGGCAGCCGGCCGGGAACCCGGCATTTCCGCCATCACGCCGGCAATCGCCTGCCGCTGGATGTGCTGGTGGTCGACGAAGCCTCGATGATCGACCTGGAGATGATGGCCAATCTGCTTGATGCGTTGCCGACGCATGCCCGGTTGGTCTTGCTCGGTGACAAGGATCAGTTGGCGTCGGTGGAGGCCGGCGCCGTTCTCGGTGATCTGTGCCGCGATGCCGAGGCCGGTTGGTACAGCCCGCAGACCCGCGACTGGCTGGAGGCCGTCAGTGGTGAAAATCTTGGTTCCAGCGGTTTGCAGGAAGACATCGACGCCACTCACCCGCTGGCCCAGCAGGTCGTGATGCTGCGTCATTCGCGGCGCTTTGGCGAAGGCAGCGGCATTGGTCAACTGGCGCGCTGGGTCAATCAGCAGCAGGCCGATGAGGCCCGCAAGCTGCTGGCTGCCCGCAGTCATGCCGATCTTTTTTCGCTGCCCCTCAAGGGCGAGCAGGACAGGGCGCTGGAGCGTCTATTGCTCGAAGGCCATGGCGAAGGTCCGCAGGGTTATCGGCATTACCTGAGTCTCTTGCGCAACCAGCGTCCGTCCTTCAACTCACTTCCCGACGATCCTTGCTGGATCGAGTGGGCACGCAATGTCTTGCAAGCCTTTGATGCGTTCCAGCTGCTGTGTGCCGTGCGCAAGGGACCGTGGGGTGTCGAGGGGCTGAATCAGCGGATTACCGGCGCGTTGCTCAAGGCGCGGCTGATCGACAGTGATCAGCAATGGTACGAAGGGCGTCCGGTACTGATGACGCGCAACGATTATGGTCTGGGCCTGATGAATGGCGACATCGGTATCACCCTGAAATTGCCTGAGCGCGATGGCCAGGAGGGCGGACGCCAGGTGCTGCGCGTCGCTTTTGCGCGTAACGATGGTCAGGGCGGTGTGAGGTTTGTTTTGCCCAGCCGACTCAATGACGTGGAAACCGTCTACGCCATGACCGTGCACAAATCCCAAGGCTCCGAATTCGCCCACACGGCGTTGATCCTGCCAGATGCGCTGAACCCGGTGCTGACCAAAGAGCTGATCTACACCGGAATCACTCGCGCCAAGAACTGGTTCAGCCTGATCGAACCACGTACCGGGATTTTTGAAGAAGCCGTACGACGCAAGGTCAAGCGCTTGAGCGGGTTGATGCTGGAATTGGGGTGAGCAGGTGCAGTGTGGTGGCGAGAGGACTTGACCTATCGCCACCAAGACCCGGCCCGCTCCGAGGTCTACTCCGCTGCCAGCAGCATCTCGGTCTGGGCGGTCAGGCCCATGAAGCGTCGAACACGTTCGCCGGTCTGCTTGTTGCGTATGGCATACGGGCTGGCATCCAGCTGAACATTCCCGTTTTCCATGAAGATCACCCGATCGGAAATCGACATCGCGAAGTCCATCTCGTGGGTCACGATCAGCATGGTCATGCCTTCTTTGGCCAAATCGCGGATCACATTCAACACATCGCCCACCAGTTCCGGATCGAGGGCCGAAGTCGGTTCGTCGAACAGCATGATCTTCGGTTCCATGGCCAATGCCCGAGCAATCGCTACCCGTTGTTGCTGACCGCCGGAAAGCTGATGCGGATACTTGTGCGCGTGAGCCAGCAGTCCGACCTTGTCCAACAACGCATAGGCGCGTTGTTCACTCAAGGGTTTTGCGCTGCCGTGGAAGCGCGGTGCCAGAGTAATGTTGTCGAGAATGCAGCGATGGGGAAACAGGTTGAAGTTCTGGAATACCATCCCGATATGCCGCACGCCACTACGAACCTTCGCGCTGTTGGGGGTGTCGTTGGAACCGATGAAGCTTTCGCCAAATAGCATGATCTCGCCTTGATCAATACTTTCCAGTCCATTGATGGTGCGAATCAACGACGTTTTACCTGAGCCTGACGGGCCGATGATTGAAATCACCTGACCACTGCCGACAGTCAGGTCGATGCCCTTGAGCACTTCGTGATTGCCATAGCGCTTGTGGATCTTCTCCAGTTGTAGAACGGGTACCGCACCGCGATTGACTGGGAGGCCGGCAGTGCTGGTCAGCGGTTGGGATTGGGCCTTGAGTCGGCTTACGGCGGTTTCGTCTAGGGTTTGCGGCTTGCGTTGGTTCAGATCCAGATGGCGCTCCAGTCGCTGCAAAAACCAGCCGAACACGCTCACGATAAACACGTAATACACCGCTACCGCACCGAGGGTTTCCATGACCAGGAAGTTCTGCGCGTACAGGCGCTGGCCGACGGTGAGCAGTTCGGTCAGGGAGATCACCGAGATCAGCGACGTCAGTTTCACCACCGTGATGTATTCGTTGATCAAGGTCGGCAGGGAAATGCGAAAAGCCTGAGGAATCACGATCAAACGCTGCAAGCCCAGGAAGCCGATACCCAGCGCGCGCCCGGCCTCTTTCTGACCCTTGGCGACCGAAATCAGGCCACCGCGATGGATCTCTGCCATATACGCCGCTTCGGTGATCACCAGCGCGAACAACCCGGAGTAGAAGGGGTTGGACAGGACCGAGCCGGTCATCGGGAATAACTGCGGCAGGTTGTAGACGAAGACCACCAGCACCAGCAGCGGAATGCTGCGGAAGAACCAGATATAAGCGGTCGCCGGAAGTCTGAGCCAGACCGAAGTCGACAGTTTGGCCGAGGCCAGTAGAAAACCAAGAAGCATGCCGATGAACCAGGCCAGGGCACTGAGTTCGATTACGGTGACGCAGGCTTGCCAGAAGGCGGAGTCAGCGAACAGGGAGAAAAAGTACGTCCAATCGAATTGCATAAGTACCTCGAACCGCATTGAAATCTTCGCGGGTAAGCCGCTCCCGCGCTGGGAGCGGTACTTTTGTAGGCGCGTGCTGGCCCGCGAAGGGGCGTCGCCTTAGTTGGACGCTTCTTCCAGGTTGTACTTCTTCAGGATAGCTGCGTAGTCACCGCTTTTTTTCGCACCATCAAACGCCTTGAGCAGCGCCTGATAGGTCTCCTCGTTGCCTTTCTTGACGAAGATGCCGAGGGTTTGCGGATAGACCAGATGCTGGGAGGTGACCACCACACGACCGTTGGTGTGTTCGGCGATCATCTTCGCTGCGCCGGCGATTTCCATTTGGGCCTGGATATTTTTCGACAGCAGGGCCTGGGTCACTTCCGGTGCCGACGGGAACTCGCTGACAGTGATGGCGCCCTTGTTGTTCGGCACGCAATAGTCGGTCGAGAGTTTCTTCAATTGAGCGACCCAGGTGGTGCCTTGTTCCAGCCCGACTTTCAGGCCGCAGAGGTCCTCCGGGGTTTGCGCATTCAGACCGCTGTCTTTCGGTGCCATGATTGCCGCGCCCGTCACCGCGTAGCCAATGGTCATCGCTTGAGTCTGACGCTCTGGCGTGATGTACATGCCGGAGATGATCGCGTCGTAGTGCCCGGAGTTCAGGCCGGAAATCAGATTGGGGAACTTGGTATCGACGAACTCCGCCTTGGCTTGCATCTGCTTGGCGAGGGCTTGAGCCAGTTCCGGATCGGAGCCGACGATATTTTTCTGGCTGTCATAGGACTCGAACGGCGGATAGGTGATTTCCATGCCGATTTTCAACTGGCCCGGTGTGGCGGTGGAAGCCATGCTGGCGGTTGCACAGAACAGGCTGGCGGCGAGCAGGGACAAACGGGCAGCACGGTTATTTTTGTAAAGCATTTTCGGTGACTCCGATTAGAAAGTAGTGGCCGACAGCAATGATCAGGACGGTTGTGTCTGATTTTTCAGGTGCCCGAAGCTCGAAGGCTTACGCGCCTTCTCCGGCAACGTGATTTCTCCGTTTTCCACCCGCTTGCGCAGGTATTGGTAAGTCTGCAGCGCCTGGCTGTACATGTGTTCGCCAATGGCGATCTGCTCATACTCTTGCCCGGTCTTGGCGAAGCCCGGCAGGGGTTTGATCTGGGTATGGAAGTCGCAGGCATAGAACAGCGGGAAGGAGTAGCGCTCTTCGCTGACACTGCGGACACGGTGAGCCGTCGCAACGAATGCACCCGCGGTCATGACTTCGAGCATGTCGCCGATGTTCACCACGAACGCCCCTGGAATAGGCGGTGCATCGATCCACTGGCCAAGATTGTTCATCACCTCCAGCCCGGGTTTGTCTGCCAGCAAAATGGTGAAGCACTCGTAGTCGGTATGTGCACCAATCCCGGGTGCATCCTGAGCCGTGCCGTCGAACGGGTAGTGGATCAGCCGCAACTTCGAGGGCGGCCGGGTGACCATGCTGTCGAAATAGTCTTCCTCCAGGCCCAATGCCAGGGCGAAGCCCCCGAACAGCCGTCGACCGAGGGCGAAGATCGCGGCGTAGTAGGCCTGCACGGCTTCCTTGAAACCTGGCAGTGACGGCCATTCATTCGGCCCGAGCAGCGGCGTGTTAGCCAGCACCAGCGGATCGTTTTCCGGGACTTCGAAGCCGATGTCGAAGGCTTCCTTATGATCCGGTTTGCCCTTGGCGTAAACCTCTTCACCTTCCGGGACAAAGCCCTTGTGGGTCTTCGAGGTGCCGATGTAGTGCTGCATCTTGGTTTCCAGGGACTGATCGAAATAGTCCTTGGCTGCCTGGCGCAAGTTGGTGATCAACTGCGGATCGATGCCGTGGCTGGTGATATAGAGAAAGCCGACGTCACTGGCGGCCACCCCGAGCTGCTCTGCGACGACTAGCCGATGTTCCCGTTCGATGCTGAACAGACCGGCGATATCCACCACCGGAATGCTCTTGAAGTTCGCTTGGGGCGTAGTGTTATTGATCTGCTCGGACATGTTGCAAGCACCTCACGCGAGGGTTGAGTGATTGAAGCGATCGAAGTGTTCGCGCTCTGTGTTGGCCATCCAGATATTCAGCGACCACAGGTCGGCGACCGGCACATTGGTGAAGGGCAAGTGGTGCAAATAGCCGTCGGCACCGAACTCAGGCGTCAGGGTGCTGACCTGATAGCCGCGAGCCTGCTGGGAGTGCCAGATGGCTTCCCAGTGCTGCTGATGGAAGGCCAGTTCCCGGGCGTATTCCGGGGCGGCGGGATGGGGAACCTGCGGGCCTTGGTCATAACCGACGCGGGCCTGGATATGGTGTACGCGCTCGACGAAGGCACTCAGATCATCCGCCGGATCATTCAACAACCGCTCGCACGTCACGACCCAATGGCTGATATCGCTGGTGAACCGCAGGTCGGGTAGCTGCCGGATCAGTTCAAGCGTCAGCCAAGGGTTGAACAGTGACCGTGAGCGGTGGGTTTCGAAACTGCAGAATTGCCCGTGCTTGCGTGCAAGCGCCATGGCCTGGCCGAAGAACTCCACCTGCTGCGACAGCGGCCAACGGTCATTGCCGGCCAGCACATTGACGAAGCGTGGATTAAGCTCGGCAGCCCAAGTGAGTTTTTTGTCCAGGTCAAGAAGGTGTTCGGTGGGCGACGCGGATTGTTCCGGCAGCACGTCATAAGCGGTAAACACGGTGCTGATGTAAGCCAGTTCATTGGCTTTTAGAAAGGCGCCGAACTCGGTTCGTTCGCGGACGTCCAACGGCAGGCGAGCTTCCATGCCATCGAAGCCGGCTTCCAGCAACTCGTCGAGCGCCTGGGCCTTGCTCGCGCTATAGCCCCAGAGGGTACGAAATATTTCCAGTTTCATCGGTGAACCTCCACGACGCCTTCAACTACTCAAGGCTCGACGCCGGTGCATGACCGAATCGAGCTGTTATGGCAGTAGCAAAAGGTGTTCATGAGTCGGATCTCGGTGTATCCGCTCTCACTTACGTCGCTGTCAGCTTTTATTGTTATTAGGACCGCAGTGCGGTTACAGGTCACGTTGGTGCCGATGGTAGACATGGGGTGAAACAGAGAAAAATAGGAAACCCCAAATTGTTACTTCAGGATTTTATAAACAAATAGGCGCCTATCAATACTCGCTGCTTTCGTGAGCATTTCACCGGATATGCTATCGTTGCGGCATCATCCATGACGATCAACGAGAATTCCCGCATGAAGCTGGCTGTCTGGACGACAGAACGCATTGCTGGCTGGAAGCAGCTGCTGCTGGCCGGCCTTTTCTGTTTGTTGAGCCTTCCTGTATTCGCTGAGTTGCAGGCGCCACCGAGCATGGCTGATCAGCGCGCCATGTCGGTTACTCAAGTGGTGTTGGGAATCCTCAGCTACGCTCGCTGGCCGGTGGAGCCAGCGCAATTGCGTTTGTGCGTGGTCGGTCCCACCGAGTACACCGACGATTTAGTCAAAGGCACCACTCAAGCCACGGGGCGTCCGGTGGTCGTTCGGCGACTGTTGGCCAATTACCCGGCGATCGCCAGTGAGTGTGACGCAATCTACATCGGTAAACTGACCAATGAAGAGCGCAGCACGCTCTTCGCTTCTTTGACAGGCCATCCGGTGCTGAGTATCAGCGAGGGGGGCGATCAATGCACGGTAGGCAGCCTGTTCTGCCTGCGGGTCAGTGACCATCAAGTCTCGTTTGAGGTCAACCTCGACTCGGTAGCCCGCAGTGGTGTGCGCATTCACCCCAGCGTCTTGCAACTCTCTCGCCGTAAAGCGGCGGCCCCATGAACCTGTTCAGGTCCGGCAACCGCCCAACTTTGCAATCGGTCATTGGCCGTGGACACCTGATCGTTGCGCTGGTTGGCGTGGCCATGGCCAGTCTGTCCCTGACCTTGCTCGGGGTACTGGCCTTGCGGGTGTATGCCGATCACAACCTGCAGCTGATTGCCCGTTCGATCAATTACACGGTGGAAGCTGCAGTGGTGTTCAACGACAGCGCGGCGGCGACCGAAGCGCTGGCGCTGATCGCGTCCACAGAAGAAGTGGCCGATGCCCAGGTGTTCGATGAAAAGGGCCAACTGCTCGCTCGTTGGCAGCGACCGGAAACCGGTCTGGTTTCCGAATTGGAAATGCAGATCGCTCGATCGCTTCTGGAAAAGCCGATCAACATACCGATCCTCCATCAAGGTCAGGAAATCGGCAGCATCCTGCTGACCGGGCATGGCGGCAGTCTGATGCGCTTTTTGCTCAGCGGTCTGGCCGGGATTGTCTTGTGTACGGCGGTTAGCGCCTGGGTCGCGTTGTATCTGGCACGCCGTCAGCTACGCGGGATTACCGGCCCACTGCGCAGCCTGGCCGAGGTCGCTCACGCCGCGCGCCAGGAGCGGGTCCTCGATCGTCGTGTGCCGCCAGCACGCATTGCCGAACTCGACAGTCTGGGCAATGACTTCAATGCCTTGCTTGATGAGCTGGAGTCCTGGCAAACCCACCTGCAAAGCGAAAACGAAACGCTGGCCCACCAAGCCAGTCATGACAGCCTCACCGGTTTGCCGAATCGGGCGTTTTTCGAAGGTCGACTGATTCGCGCGTTACGTAATGCCAACAAACACGATGAACGGGTTGCCGTGCTGTTTCTCGATAGCGATCGGTTCAAGGGTATCAATGACAACTTCGGCCACGCTGCTGGCGATGCCGTGCTGGTTGCCGTGGCAACCCGAGTCCGGGCGCAATTGCGTGAAGAGGATCTGGTCGCCCGCTTGGGCGGTGACGAGTTTGCTGTGCTGTTGACGCCGTTGCATAAAACCGAAGACGCCGAACGAATTGCCGAAAAGATCATCGCCAGCATGGAGCTGCCGGTTCAGTTGCCAGGCGATACCCAGGTGTTGACCTCACTCAGCGTTGGCATTGCGATTTATCCTGAGCATGGCGCCACACCCGGTACCCTGCTCGATGCCGCCGATGCGGCAATGTATCAAGCCAAACGCCTCGCCCGAGGCGGGCAATACACGGCCGGGTCGGAGCACCTTGTCGCCAATGTTCAAACCAGGAGTTAACAGCCTTGTTTTCACTGACCCAGCGTTCCCTGCGATTCTTTACCTTTACCTTTACCTTTACCTTTACCTTGCTCATGGCCGTGCTGGCAGTGAGCGGTTGCCAGACCGCGCCGCAAAAAGGCCTCAGCCCGGCGCAGATCGTGGTGCTTAAACAGCAGGGTTTCGAATTGACCGAGGAGGGCTGGGCCTTCGGTTTGTCGGGCAAGGTGTTGTTTGGCAGCGACGTTGATCACTTGAACCCGCAAAGCACCGAAATCGTTGAGCGAATCGGTAAGGCATTGCACGGTGCCGGCATTGAGCGCGTGCGGGTCGATGGTCACACCGACGGGTCGGGTAAAGAGGCCTATAACGAGCAACTTTCCCTTCGCCGCGCCAAGAGTGTCGGCGCGGTGCTGACCAGCGTTGGCCTGCGCGAGGAGAACATTCGACTGCGCGGCCTTGGCAGCGCCGAGCCGGTGGCATCCAACACCACCACCGCCGGACGCACCGAGAATCGCCGGGTATCGATTGTGGTGATCGCGGACTAGTCGGCGAAGTGCATCGTGCGGGTTTCCTCCCATCAATAGCGCTTGATTCTGCTCTGTCACTTCACGGATGCATTTGCATGTCATAAGCCGGGTGTGTCCCGGTTTCTATCGACGTGCCTTAACTCTGATTCATTCGATAGACCATTGCGCTCCAGTAACGGTTGCCATTGCGTTTCTGGCGAGTCCATCCGGCAGCCTCCAACTGCTTGGCGATCATTCGATTCATGACTCCATGACCGAGCAACAGGACCGGGCCTGCGCTCGCAAGGGATCGAAGTTGTTGAGCGGCCTCGTTGGCCCGAATCCTGGCCTGACGGAAAGACTCGACCGTCCCTGAAAAGCCGCATAACCATGAGACTCGAAGGATAAATGCCCACGTAAACGGTGAAAGACGCGGCAGCGTCCAGCGGCCATGGGGCAACTGCGCCTCGCAGAAAATCGCGTCTACCAGGGTGGGCTGAAGGCCCAACGCCCGAACGGATGTCAGAGCCCGAGGCGCACTGCTCGATACAATCACTTGGGCGGTAGCGGCCAGTTGCACACTCGCCTCTGGGGCGGGCTGGTTGATGATTTCGGATAGATTGTATTGCTCGATCCAGCGTTTCATATCAAGCGCTGAAACCTTGTTGGTCACGGCCAGATTCGGCTGCCCATGGCGCATCAGGATGATCTCCCTGCTCATGTGTTTACGTCCTTGTTTTACTGCCCAAGAAGTGTTGAAAATGCACCCGGCGGGCATTTGAAGCATGGTGATCGTGCCGGTATAAACCGCACATTGAGGCGTGAGATTATCATCTGGACGTTAGGTGAAGGGAGCGACAATTGCGGCTTGCGTGAACGAGCCCCATACCCCCAAAGGCACCTGCCAATGCTCTTCGATGTCACAAGTTGCGTACCAATCCCTGTCACAAAACCTTGGCAAAGGCCTGCTGACCTCGTTACGACGCCGCTACCTGATTCCTTGAGAGGTTGTCAGTCGGCGAAGTGCATCGTTCGGGTTTCCCCCATCAATAGGGCCTGATTCTGTTCGGTCACGGCGCGGATGTAGTCCCACAACAACGTGATTCGCTTGAGCTTGCGCAGATCCTCGCGGCAGTACATCCAGAACTGCCGGGTGATGTTGATTTCCTCCGGCAGCACCGGCAGCAGTCGTGGATCCTGGGCCGCGAGGAAACACGGCAGAATTGCCAGTGAACGGCCTTGCTGCGCGGCCACGAATTGCGCAATTACGCTGGTGCTGCGCAGGTTGGCGCTGGCGCCGGGCAGTACATTCGCCAGGTACAGCAGCTCCGAGCTGAATGCCAGATCGTCGACATAACTGATGAACTGATGCTTGCCCAAATCTGCCGGGCGGCGGATGGGCGGGTGTTGGTCGAGGTAATCCTGGGTCGCGTACAGCTGCAAACGGTAGTCGCAGAGTTTGCAGCAGACGTAAGGGCCGTGTTCCGGGCGTTCCAGGGCGATGACAATATCTGCCTCGCGCTTGGACAAGCTGATGAAGTGAGGCAGCGGCAGGATATCTACCGAAATCGCCGGATAGGCATCGACGAAGTGGCTGAGCTGCGGGGTGATGAAAAAACTCCCGAAACCCTCGGTGCAGCCCATCCGCACATGGCCGGATAACGCCACGCCCGAGCCGGACACCTGCTCGCACGCCATGTGCAGCGTGCTTTCTATGGATTCGGCATAACCCAGTAAACGCTGGCCCTCGGCGGTCAATACAAAGCCATTGGTCCGTGATTTTTCGAACAACAATGTCCCCAATGCACCTTCCAGCGAACTGATCCGCCGTGACACGGTGGTGTAATCCACGGCCAGGCGTTTGGCAGCGCTGCTGGCCTTGCGGGTACGGGCGACCTCGAGGAAAAACTTCAGGTCGTCCCAGTTCAACGAGCCTAACGATGTGATGTTTTTTTGCATGTTGGACCGGCTTTTATGTGCGTTCTTATTAGAAGTTTGCACATCTATACTCCAAAAACAGTCCGACAACCAACTCGCGACACACGCCTCATCACAAGGCGACTTTTCTCGCCTTGGCTCCCTGCATAACAACAAGTCCAGGAGACCGTCATGAACGCATCGCTCACGCCAGAAACCACTGTGCAAAAGGTCAAGCTGTTGATCGACGGTCAATGGGTCGAGTCCCAGACCACCGAGTGGCACGACATCGTCAATCCGGCAACCCAGCAAGTGCTGGCTAAAGTGCCGTTCGCTACGCCTGCGGAAGTCGACGCTGCGATCAGCGCCGCTCATCGCGCTTTCCAGACCTGGAAGCTGACGCCGATTGGCGCGCGGATGCGCATCATGCTCAAGCTTCAGGCGTTGATTCGCGAGCACTCCAAGCGCATCGCCGTGGTCCTCAGCGCCGAGCAGGGCAAAACCATTGCCGACGCTGAAGGCGATATTTTCCGTGGCCTGGAAGTGGTCGAGCATGCGTGCTCCATCGGCAGCCTGCAAATGGGCGAATTCGCTGAAAACGTCGCGGGCGGTGTTGATACCTACACCCTGCGCCAACCGATCGGTGTCTGCGCCGGTATCACGCCGTTCAACTTCCCGGCGATGATCCCGCTGTGGATGTTCCCGATGGCCATCGCCTGCGGCAACACCTTTGTGCTCAAACCGTCCGAACAAGACCCGATGTCGACCATGCTGCTGGTGGAACTGGCCATCGAGGCGGGCATTCCAGCCGGCGTGCTCAACGTGGTTCACGGCGGCAAGGATGTGGTGGACGCGCTCTGCACCCACAAAGACATCAAGGCCGTATCGTTCGTCGGTTCGACGGCAGTCGGTACTCACGTCTACGACCTGGCCGGCAAACACGGCAAACGCGTGCAATCGATGATGGGCGCCAAGAACCACGCGGTGGTACTGCCCGATGCCAATCGTGAGCAAGCTCTCAATGCGCTGGTCGGTGCCGGCTTCGGCGCCGCCGGTCAACGCTGCATGGCCACCTCGGTGGTGGTGCTGGTGGGCGCGGCCAAGCAGTGGCTGCCAGACCTCAAGGCATTGGCGCAAAAACTCAAAGTGAATGCCGGCAGCGAGCCGGGCACTGACGTTGGTCCGGTGATTTCGAAACGGGCCAAGGCGCGGATTCTTGATCTGATCGAAAGCGGCATCAAGGAAGGCGCAAAACTGGAGCTCGATGGTCGTGATATCAGCGTCCCGGGGTACGAAAAAGGCAACTTTGTCGGCCCGACCCTGTTCTCCGGCGTGACCACCGACATGCAGATCTACACCCAGGAAATCTTCGGCCCGGTGCTGGTGGTGCTGGAAGTCGACACTCTCGATCAGGCTATTGCGCTGGTCAACTCCAACCCGTTCGGTAACGGCACCGGCCTGTTCACCCAGAGTGGTGCGGCGGCGCGTAAATTCCAGAACGAAATCGACGTCGGCCAGGTTGGCATCAACATCCCGATCCCGGTGCCGGTTCCGTTTTTCAGCTTCACCGGTTCGCGGGGCTCCAAGCTCGGCGACCTCGGTCCGTATGGCAAGCAAGTGGTGCAGTTCTACACTCAAACCAAGACCGTCACCAGTCGCTGGTTCGACGATGACAGTGTCAATGACGGTGTGAACACAACCATCAATTTGCGTTAAGGAGCCGGACATGAAAATCGCTTTTATCGGTCTCGGCAATATGGGCGCGCCGATGGCGCGCAACCTGATCAAGGCTGGCCATTCGCTGAACCTGGTCGACCTGAACAAAGCCGTACTCGCAGAACTGGCGCAACTGGGCGGCACTATCAGCGCCACGGCGCGTGAGGCAGCCCAAGGCGCAGAACTGGTGATTACCATGCTGCCGGCCGCTGTCCATGTGCGCAGCGTCTGGCTGGGTGAAGATGGCGTGCTGGCCGGGATCGCCAAGGGCGTTCCCGCCGTGGATTGCAGCACCATCGACCCGCAGACCGCCCGCGATGTCGCCGCGGCGGCGGCCAAGCAAGGTGTGGCCATGGCGGATGCGCCGGTTTCCGGCGGCACCGGTGGCGCTGCGGCCGGGACGCTGACCTTCATGGTCGGCGCCACGCCGGAATTGTTCGCCACCCTGCAACCGGTACTGGCGCAGATGGGCCGCAACATTGTGCATTGCGGTGAAGTCGGCACCGGGCAAATCGCCAAGATCTGCAACAACCTGTTGTTGGCGATTTCCATGGTCGGCGTCAGCGAAGCCATGGCCCTGGGTGATGCCCTAGGCATCGACACCAAGGTGCTGGCGGGGATCATCAACAGTTCGACCGGTCGTTGCTGGAGTTCGGAGATGTACAACCCGTGGCCGGGTATCGTCGAAACAGCACCGGCATCGCGTGGTTATACCGGTGGTTTTGGTGCCGAATTGATGCTCAAGGACCTCGGGCTGGCGACTGAAGCTGCGCGTCAGGCGCATCAACCGGTGATGCTCGGCGCGGTGGCTCAGCAGCTGTATCAGGCGATGAGTCAGCGTGGCGAAGGCGGCAAGGATTTCTCGGCAATCATCAACAGCTATCGCAAACCCTGATAGGGGGCGGGACTGTGGCGAGGGAGCTTGCTCCCGCTTGGCTGCGAAGCAGTCGTCAATCCTGAACACGCGGCGTATCTGACAAGTAGAATTGGCTTCATGGGTCCGCTTCGCGAACCAGCGGGAGCAAGCTCCCTCGCCACAAAAGCCGCGCTCGCCACAAGTGCGGCGCATTCCAATAGATATCTTTCCGAGAGCCCACGTCGGGTGGACTCTCGGTTTTTTATTGCTGAATCAGGCGAAAACGAAGTACTTGCGTACGGTCTCGACCACTTCCCACGTACCTTTCATGCCCGGCTCAATGACGAAAATATCACCCGCGCGCAGATGGATCGGTTCCATGCCGTCCGGGGTGATCACGCAGTAGCCTTCCTGGAAGTGGCAGTATTCCCACTTCACATACTCCACGTACCACTTGCCGGGTGTGCAGATCCAGGTGCCCATGATCTTGCTGCCGTCTTCGCTGGTGTAGGCGTTGAGGTTGACGGTGTGCGGGTCACCTTCGAGTTTCTCCCATTTGCAGGCGTCAAGCACTGGCAGTGGATGGGTATCGCGAAGAACGGTAATGGGTTTGGACATGCTGACTCCGAGCGTTAGGCAGGACTGAAGTCGCACCCTATAGCGCCCGGCTCGGTGTCAGTTGTCTGTGCTCGACACTCAGCTGTCCAGAAACGCGCTATCGATCAAACCCGCTCAAGCGGACAGTCAGATTGAGCCTGCTTCAGGCTGGCTTCGAACTCAGTCAATTGCATGTATTGGCGGGCCAACGCTGTAATTCTGTCCGCCAACTCCTGCTTTTTATCGGCAATCGCCTGATGCGCCAGATGCCACGGCAGTGCCTGCCCGTGTTGACCCTGAAGCACCGCCTGCAATTCCTTTAGCCTGAACCCCAGTTGTTGAGCGCATTTGATGAAGGTCAATAGCTCGACGCTCTGCTGATCATAGAGGCGGTATTTGCCTTGGCGTTGCGCGGGCGGCAAGAGACCGATGTCCTCGTAATGGCGAATGCTTTTGACGGTCGTGCCCGACAGTTGCGCGGCTTTGCCGATGAACATGAAAAATCCCTTTTTGTGAGTGTCTCCGTTGATCCGCGCGATTATCCGCGAGAGTCAGCCAGCACCGATAGCCTGCGCCTGCATGAGCCAGAGTTCCCGTTGATGCTCACTCGAGCCCAGGATCGGGCCGAAGGTTAGGGTTTTTAGCGGTGTGATGCCGCAGAACGCCAGTGTGGTTTTGCGCATCTGATGCAGTCCGGGCATGCGATAGATCCAGCGGTAGTACCAGGGCGGGGTATCCATGGTTACCAGCAAGTCGGCTGTGCGCCCGTGCAGGAGTTTGTCCGGGAAGGCTTTGCCCTGGCGGTACTTGAAGGCGAAACCGGGAAGAAATGTTCGGTCGAAAAAGCCCTTGAGTAACGCCGGAATCGCCCCCCACCAGATCGGATAGACAAAGGTCAGGTGTTCCGCCCAGATGATATCCGCCTGAGCTTTCAGCAGATCGTCTTCCAGCGGCTGAATCTGTTGATAGCCCTCGCGCAATATCGGGTCGAACCTCAAGGTTCCCAGGCGCAACTCACGGACCTCATGCCCGGCGTTTTTTGCCGCCTGTACATAGCGGTCGGTGAGGGCGCCGCAGAAACTGTGGCTTGATGGATGGCCGAGAATCACCAGTATCCGTTTGCTCATCACTTCGTCCCTGGGTAGCAAAGCGATAAGGATAAAGTCGGCCCCTTGGGGGAGAGTCAAGCATCGCCCAGGTGCCTGTTTCGGGCATTGAAATTTTCACCCGCTAAACTTCAGGTTCTTGGCAGTAAGTGCGAAACATTTGGGCGTTCCCGACGGATTTCGCAAGAATCTTCACAGGCATCACTCGTATCATTCACGCGAGAGTTGTCGAGAGCTATGCAATGAAAAAAACAATGTCGTGGTGGGATATCAGCCCGCCCTTAAGCACCGCAACACCGACGTGGCCGGGTGATACGCCGTTTCAGGAAGAGCGCGTCTGGACCTTCGGGCCTGAATGCCCGGTGAATGTCGGCCGCATCACCCTGTCTCCCCACACTGGCGCCCATGTCGATGCGCCACTGCATTACAGCGCTGACGGCGCGGCCATCGGCGATGTATCGCTGGATGTCTACATCGGTCCGTGTCGCGTCTTGCATTGTCTGGACAGTGGTCGGCTGGTTCAGCCCGGGCAACTGGAAGGACGCCTTGCCGATCTGCCCGAGCGCGTCTTGCTGCGCACTTATCAACAGGCGCCGCTGACGGCCTGGGATCCGGATTTCACGGCAGTCGCCAAGGAAACCGTCGACCTGCTGGCGAGCCTTGGCGTGCGGTTGATCGGTATCGATACACCGTCGCTGGACCCTCAACAGTCCAAGACCATGGATTCGCACAACGCAGTGGCCCGCCATGGCATGGCGATTCTCGAAGGCATCGTGCTCGATGACGTGCCGGAAGGCGACTATGAACTGATTGCGCTGCCGCTGCGGTTTGCCAACCTGGACGCCAGTCCGGTCAGGGCTATTTTGCGTCCACTGAACAAACCGCCACTTGAGGAGCCTGCTCAATGAGCCAATGTCCCTATTCTTCAGATCAGTCACCTTCAAACCCGCCAGAAGAATGGCATAACGCCGAGCTGAATTTTTCCGACTCCATGAGCTACGGCGATTACCTGGATCTGGGGAAGATTCTCAGTGCCCAGCACCCCTTGTCGCCGGACCATAACGAGATGCTGTTCATCATCCAGCATCAGACGTCCGAACTGTGGATGAAGCTGATGCTGCACGAGCTCAAGGCGGCTCGTGAGCATGTCAGGCTGGGAGAGTTGCCACCGGCGTTCAAGATGCTGGCGCGGGTCTCGCGGATCTTCGATCAGCTGGTGCATGCCTGGACGGTGTTGGCGACTATGACGCCGACCGAATACCACGCGATCCGGCCGTTTCTGGGCCAGTCATCGGGCTTCCAGTCGTTCCAGTACCGCGAGATCGAATTCATCCTCGGCAACAAAAGTGCAACGCTGTTGCGTCCGCATGCGCACCGGCCGGAACTGTTGGCGGAGCTGGAAAAGGCGATTGCCACACCGTCGCTGTATGACGAGGCGATTCGGTTGATGGTCAGTGCAGGATTGGCGATTGATCCGCAGCGCTTCGAGCGCGACCCGGCCAGCCCGACCGCTTATGACGCCTCGGTCGAAGCCGCCTGGCGTGTGGTCTACACCGACCCTTCGCAGTATTGGGACCTGTACCAGTTGGCGGAGAAACTGATCGACCTCGAGGACTCGTTCCGTCAATGGCGCTTCCGCCATGTCACCACGGTTGAGCGGATCATCGGCTTCCAACCGGGTACCGGCGGCACCGAAGGTGTGGGTTATCTGCGCAAGATGCTCGACACCGTGCTGTTTCCGGAGTTGTGGCGCGTGCGTTCGACCCTCTGACCCGAGATACAAAAAAGCCCCGGCATTCATCGAATGCCGGGGCTTTTTGTCGACTGGCTGAAGGCTATTAAGCGACCGACAACGCACGAGTCCGTGCAACCCGAATCCGGTAGAACACGAACAGGATCAGCACCCAGACCGGGATCGCGTAGACCGACGCACGCACCCCGGGAATCAACAACATCACGTAGATGATCATGGCCATGAACGCCAGGCACAGGTAATTGGTGTACGGCGACCAGAATGCCTTGAAGCCCGGGACGATGCCGCGTTGGCCCATGGCCTTGCGAAACTTCAGGTGCGTCAGGCTGATCATCGCCCAGTTGATCATCAACGAAGCGACCACCAGCGCGAACAGCAACTCGAGCGCTTCATTCGGGGCGACGTAGTTGACCACCACACACAACATCGTGATCAGCGCCGATACGCCCAGCGCCAGTAACGGCACCCCCTGTTTGTTCAGCTTCATCAGCGCTTTGGGTGCATCGCCTTGTTCCGCCAGGCCGTAGAGCATCCGGCTGTTGCAGTAGACACCGCTGTTGTAGACCGAGAGCGCCGCGGTCAACACCACGAAATTGAGGATTTGCGCTGCGGTGTTGCTGCCGATCAAGGCGAAAATCTGTACAAACGGACTGCCGCTGTAGGCATCGCCGGAAGCGCCCAGTGTCTGAAGCAGTTGGTCCCATGGGTACAACGACAGCAGCACGGTGAGTGCACCGACGTAGAAGATCAGCACGCGGTAAACCACCTGATTGATCGCCTTGGGAATGACCTTCCTCGGCTCGCTGGCTTCGGCGGCAGTGATGCCGACCAGTTCCAGGCCGCCAAAAGAGAACATGATGAACGCCATCGCCATCAGCAAACCGTTGGTGCCGTTGGGGAAGAAACCGCCGTGACTCCACAGGTTGCTTACCGAGGCCTGCGGGCCGCCGGTGCCGCTGACCAGCATGTAGCAGCCGAGGGCGATCATGCCGATGATTGCCACGACCTTGATGATGGCGAACCAGAACTCCATTTCACCGAAGACTTTGACGTTCATCGTGTTGATCAGGTTGACCAGTACGAAGAACACCGCCGCGCTGACCCAGGTCGGGACCTCGGGCCACCAGAACTGCACGTATTTGCCAACGGCTGTCAGCTCGGCCATGCCCACCAGCACATACAGCACCCAGTAGTTCCAGCCGGACAGGAAGCCGGCAAAACTACCCCAGTAGTTGTGCGCGAAATGACTGAAGGACCCGGCGACCGGCTCCTCGACAATCATCTCTCCCAGTTGGCGCATGATCAGAAAGGCGATAAAACCGGCAATGGCATAGCCGAGGATCATCGACGGGCCTGCCGATTTGAGCACGCCGGCGGAGCCGAGAAACAGCCCTGTACCAATCGCGCCGCCCAGTGCGATCAGCTGAATATGCCTGTTTTTCAGCCCCCGCTTCAGTACGCCCTGTTGCAGTTGTTCATCCGCCATCTGGATACCTTCTAGTTGTTATGGTCAGGCTTTGTTGCAGGTCGACAGCTTATTCAATTGGCGCGCGTTTGTGAGCCTCAAACGTTACTTTCAGTGAACTTTTCGTAATACAGCTGCACGTTGTCGAGGGTTTGATCCTGCAACCAGCTCTTGATCGACTCGACCATCGGCGGTGGCCCGCAGACGTACATGTCGACTGCGGCATCGCGCAGTTTGCTGGCATCGAAATGCTCGGCAATGTAGCCGCGTTTTCCCTCCCAGTCCGCTGATGGATCGCTGACCACCGGCGTATAGCGAAACCCTGGAATGCGTTGAGCATAGGCACTGATCCGTTCGCCTTCGCACAGATCGGCCGCGTCCCGTACACCGTAGTACAAATGCACAGGCAGCTCGCAACCGCGCGCGACGATTTCGTCGAGCATCCCCAGCAGCGCGGACAGTCCGGTGCCGCCGGCCACCAGAATCAGCGGCCGGGCGATGTGGCGAAGATAAAACGCGCCCAACGGTGCCTCCAGAGCGATTTCATCGCCGACCTGGCAGCGCTCACGAATGTAATTGCTCATCACCCCGTCGGGTAACAGGCGAATCAGAAATTGCAGCTGATTGCTGCTACTTGGGCGGTTGGCGAAGGAGTAGGAGCGCTTGCTCATGGTCCCTGGAATCAACAGGCGCGCATATTGCCCCGGCAGGAAATCCAGTGGCTGGGTGGCCGCGCCCAAATCCAGATGGAGGATCGCGGTGCTGGCCGAGACCTGACGCACATGCGTGACCATACCGCTGAGCTGTTCAGGCCCCGCGGCATTGCACAGGCTGGAAGCAAAGTCGAAATAAAACGCGGCGTCGGACTTCACTCGGGTCTGACAAGTCAGCATTTTGCGTTGTTGCAGGTCGAGGCTGGAAAGGGCTTCCTCATCCACATAATCCTGGCTGTAGTCGCCGGATTCGCAGCGGCCCTGACAGGTTCCGCAGACACCCTCGCGGCAATCCAGCGGAATATTGATGCCGTTGCGCAGGGCGGCATCGAGCAATATTTCGTTGGCCTGCACGGGAAAAAACAGTGTTTTGCCGTCGGCAAAACTGAACGCGACCTTGTGGTTCATGCCCCGGTCTCCATAGCTTCAGAGGTGGTAGAAATCGAGCACCGAGTTGATGGTGTCGTTGAGCAGCAACACGTGTTTGCGGGTAATCAGCCAGCTGTCTGCGTGAGGCTTGAGGCGATAGGTCGCGTTCCCGTAGAACTGCTCGGAGGTGGCCAGGCGATAAAACAAGGTGTGCCAGTTCAGCCGCACCTCCAGCTCACCGGCTTCGAGTTCGCTGATCCGCACGTTGTTGATCAGGTGCAGGGTGCGCGGCATCGGCGTGGCCGAGGCAGCCTTGCCGGTGCGCAGGCGGAATACACGGTCTTCCAGGCCCGAGCGATTGGCGTAGTAGATCAACGACATTTCGCGCTTGGGGTCACGGGTGTAGACGTGTTCGGAGTCCCATTGCGGCAGGTGAAACTCACTCTGCTCGTCGAAGAGCTGGAGGTAGGCGTCCCAGTCCTTGGCGTCGCAGAGTTCGGATTTACGGTAGAAAAACTGCTCGATCTGATACTGCAATTGCGGATTCATGTTCACACCTCACGTAGCTTCAGGGATTTCGCGTCCAGGCCGTCGAGCAAGAACTTCTGCCAGTTGCTGTGCTGGTTGACGTAAAGCCCTTCGTGGGTGAATTCGGTGCCGGTCATGGCCGGTGCAATGCCGATCGCCTCGCTGTTGGGCGTGGCGCCGGTTGCCCACTGGTGGCTGCCGCGCGAGATATCGCTCCAGCGTTCCAGTCGTGCCTGGAAACCGCGCTGGGCTTCGCGAAACTCCACCAGGTCATCCGGGGTGCCGAGTCCGGACACGTTGAAGAAATCTTCGAACTGGCGAATCCGGTTTTCCCGATCCGCGTCCGACTCGTTTTTCACACCCAGGCACTGGCTGATGATCTCGGTCTTGTTCCAGGCCACCGGACGGATGATCCGTAGCTGGGAGCTGATTTGATCGAGGAAAAACAGGCTCGGGTAGATGTTCAGGTTGCGCAGCCGATGCATCATCCATTCGGCTTTTTCCTGACCGTGTTCCTCGATCAGGCGCGGCATGATCGTCGCGTAGCCGGAACGCACCGTCGGGTTGGGCATGTCACTGAACAGCACGCTGTGACCGTTATTGAAGGCGAACCAGCCGTCATCGGTATTGGCGTCGCCAGCCCCCAGCTTGCTGTAGTCGAGCGTGCCGCTGGCGCGGGTGCCGTTCTCGTTGTCGACCTGCTGGCGGTGTTGCACCGTGGCCACATAGTTATAGTGGACCGTGCTGACGTGATAGCCGTCCAGGCCGTTTTCGTTTTGCAGTTTCCAGTTGCCGTCGTAGGTGTAGGCCGACTTGCCGGGCAGTACTTCCAGCTCCCCGGTGGGCGATTGGGCGACCATCATGTCGAAGAACACTTTGGCATCGCCGAGGAAGTCTTCGAGGCTGTTATCGCCATGAACGTCCAGGCTGATGAAGACGAAGCCCTTGTAGCTCTGGATGCGGGCTTTTTTCAGACCGTGTGTGGCTTTGTCGAAACCTTCCGGGTATTCGCCGGGGGCCTTGACCTTGACCAGGCGTCCGTCGCTTTTGTAGCACCAGGCGTGGAACGGGCAGGTAAACGTCGATTGGTTGCCTTTGCCGACGCGGGTCAATGTGGTGCCGCGATGCTGGCAAGCGTTGATCAGCGCGTTGAGTTGGCCGTCACCGTCACGGGTGATGATCATCGGCTGGCGACCGGCGCGCATCGTGATGAAGTCGTGGTTGTTGGCCAGCTCGCTTTCGTGACAGGCGTAGATCCAGTTCTTCTCGAAGATCAGCTCCATCTCCAGATCGAACAGTTGCGGCTCGGTAAAGATATCCCGAGCGATGCGGAATACGCCTTCTGCCGGACGGAAGTCCAGGCTGCCTTCAATGAACGCTTTCCACTGCTCGACGTTTTTTTCGCCACTCATGGGTGTGCACCTTTTTTATTCGGGTCAATCGGTGCGCCCATTAGAGAGAGTGGGGCGGGCAGGGGTCTATCCGGTTTGTCGACGAAGGCAGTCCACAAAGTTCGGCGGCCGCTGGCTGCACTGCCCCTGTGGCGAGGGAGCTTGCTCCCGCTGGGTTGCGAAGCAGCCCTAAAGTCGGCAATCGCAATTTTTCAGATAGGACGCATCCGAAGGTTTTACGACTGCTGCGCCCGAGCGCGGACCGGTCGGCGGGAGCAAGTGCCTCTCACTGCGATCTTTGCGGGTAACACCCGCGTGTATCAAGGTGGGCAGCTAATACTCAAGACCCTGCACCATTCGATGAACGGCCGCCCCTGTTTGCAGCATTGAGGTACTGTCTTGGGCAGCCTTGAGCGTTGTTCGAAGGTGAGCTCCGGTTCCAGAACAGCTGTGTTATCCACTTAGTCGATGATTGCTATCCACTGGGTTGGCGCAGGCGTTCAGTGGTCTGGAACTTGCTCGGCTCAAGTCAGAGGTGCGCCGTCAGAGCGTGCTGAAAAAATATTGCCGTGGGTGCGCCGTGATGAGTAGCAAAGCCGATCCGCAGTTTCGCGATATTCGTATCGATCACTATGACCTTGAGGGCGCGCGGACCTGGATGTCAGGGATCTGCGGGCCGCACCGTCTCGAAACCGCGACGCCCGAGCGGATTCGTTTTCATCACACGGCCAATGTGTTCAAGTCGATGGCCACGACCCTGGGCACTATCGAATACGGCACTGACGTGACCGTCGATATCGAAGACGCCGAACACTTCAGCAGCTACAGCCTCAGCCTGCCTTTGGTCGGTGAGCAGGAGTTGAGCAAGAACGGCACGTTGCTCAAATCCAATCGCGATCAAGGCGTGATCATCTCCCCGAATGAAAACCAGATGCTGGCGATCTCCGGTGACTGCCGCAAGGTCCAGGTGGTAATCACTCGGGCGGCCATGAGCGAATCCCTTGAGGGGATATTGCAGCGCCCACTGGATGTACCGCTGCGCTTCGAGCCGGTGATGGATGCGGTGGACGGTGCGTCGGCCTCGTGGTGGCGCATGGCGCGGTATTTCATCGGCGAACTTGAGCGCAGCAGCGCGCTGTTTGAGCAGGTGGTCTTCACGCGGGACATCGAGAGCTCATTGATCAAAGGCCTGATCCTCGCCCAGCCGAACAATTACTCCGATGAGCTGCGGGACGTGTTGGGTGTGAAATTGCCGCACTATCTGGTCAGGGCCAAACAGTACATTCACGATAACGCCCGCGAAGCCGTGCACCTGGAAGACATCGAAGCGGCGGCCGGGGTTTCGCGTTTCAAGTTGTTCGAGGCTTTCAGAAAGTACTTCGCCCTGTCGCCGATGGCCTATCTGAAAAAATACCGCTTGCATGCGGTGCGCCAGGACATTCTTGAACAGGGGCTGGCGCGCAATATCTCGGAGATTGCCATGGGCTGGGGGTTCACCCACATGGGGCGTTTTTCCGCCGAGTACCGCAAGTTGTTCGACGAAGCCCCGAGCGCAACCTTGCAGCGCAACGAGGCCCGGCGCATGCGCGGGCTTTGACGCAGAGGCAGTCAATAAGGCTTATTTGCGGGCGACCAGATCCAGCAGATCGTCGCGTTCCTTGATTTTCTGCAGGACGATTTCCGAGCGAATATCGGTCACCCCCGCGGTGCGATTGAGCTTGTTGACGATGAAATCCGAGAAGTGTTTCAGATTGCGCGCCTGAACCCGCAGCACATAGTTGCTGGCGCCGGTAATCACGTACGCGGTGGCGACTTCCGGCCACTCTTGCACCTTCTTGATAAAGGTCTCGTGCCAGTCCTCGACGTCCTGTCGCAACGACACATGGACGATGGCTTCCAGCTCGATGCCCAGCCGTTCGGCGTTCAGCACCGCGCGATAGCCGGTGATGATTCCCTCGCTTTCCAGCAGCCGCAAACGCCGCAGGCAAGCCGACGGCGACAGCGCAACTTTCTCCGCCAATTCCTGATTGCTGATACGCCCGTCCTGCTGCAAGTAATGCAGGATCCGCAGGTCTGTCGAGTCGAGGGTCATGGTTTGAATAAATCCGCGATTTTTGGAGTTGGATTCGAATTATCTTCGAGACAACTACTATATGACCATCCACTTTGCACGAAAATTCTCCGAAGCTTCGTTCATTATTTGCTCATTGTGCCGGCGCAAAAATGCTGAAAACACGGCGGCATGTCATCTAGAGAACAGGACCGACCATGATCACAAGAAACGATTGCCTGGCGCTTGATGCGCAAGACCCTTTGGCCCATCTGCGTCACCAGTTCGCGCTTCCCGAAGGCGTGATTTACCTCGACGGCAACTCCCTTGGCGCGCGTCCGGTTGCGGCGCTTGAGCGTGCTCAGGCGGTCATCGTCGAGGAGTGGGGCAATGGCTTGATCCGCAGCTGGAACAGCGCGGGTTGGCGCGATCTGCCGGAGCGTCTGGGCAATCGGTTGGCGGGGCTGATTGGTGCCGGTGAGGGCGAAGTGGTGGTCACCGACACCACCTCGATCAACCTGTTCAAGGTCCTCGGCGCGGCCCTGCGTGTGCAGACGATGCGGGCACCGATGCGGCGGGTGATTGTCAGTGAGTCGAGCAACTTCCCGACGGATTTGTACATCGCCGAAGGGCTGATGGATTTGCTCCAGCAGGGCTATAGCTTGCGTCTGGTCGACAGCCCGGAAGAGCTGGCGCAGGCGATTGACCAGGACACCGCGGTGGTGATGCTCACCCACGTCAACTACAAAACCGGCTACATGCACGACATGCAGGCCGTGACGGCGTTGATCCACGAATGCGGCGCGCTGGCGATCTGGGACCTGGCGCATTCCGCCGGTGCGGTTCCGGTCGATTTGCGTCAGGCGGGCGCGGACTACGCCATCGGTTGCACCTACAAGTACCTCAATGGCGGCCCCGGCTCGCAAGCGTTTGTCTGGGTTGCGCCGCAGCTGTGCGATCTGGTCACGCAGCCGTTGTCCGGCTGGTTCGGTCACTCCCGACAGTTCGACATGGCCTCAGGCTACGAGCCGAGCAGCGGTATCGCTCGCTACTTGTGCGGCACTCAACCGATCACCTCATTGGCCATGGTCGAGTGCGGCCTGGAGATTTTCGCCCAGACCGACATGCCCAGCCTGCGCCGCAAATCCCTGGCACTGACCGACCTGTTTATCCAGATGGTGGAGCAGCGCTGCGCCGCTCACGATTTGAAACTGATTACCCCACGCGAACACGCCAGGCGTGGCAGCCATGTCAGCTTCGAACACCCGCAAGGCTACGCGGTGATACAGGCCTTGATCGCCCAAGGCGTGATCGGTGATTACCGCGAGCCGCGGATCATGCGCTTCGGTTTCACCCCGCTGTACACCAGCTTCACCGAAGTCTTTGATGCGGTGCAGATACTTGGCGAAATTCTCGATCAGCAAACCTGGTCGCAAGCGCAGTTCCAGATCCGCCACAGCGTCACCTGATCCCAGCACTGTCCGTGGCGAGGGAGCTTGCTCCCGCTTGAGTGCGCAGCACTCACAAAATCGATACTCACTGCGAAGATTTTTGGGCCGCTACGCAGCCCAGCGGGAGCAAGCTCCCTCGCCACAGGGTTTAGTTCGACCGTGTGACCCGGTTTATCCAAACGATGTGCTCTCTAAAAAAACACAATATTCAGAGGACAGAGAAATGACCGACACCCTCGGTTTTGAAACCATCTCCAACCGTGAGCACGGCCTCAGGCGCCAGCTCACCTCGGGGCAGATGAGCATGATCGCCATCGGCGGTGCGATAGGCACCGGCCTGTTCATGGGCAGCGCCTATGCGATCGGCTATGCCGGGCCGAGCGTGCTGCTCAGCTATGCGATTGGCGCGGTCATCACGCTGCTGTTGATGGGCTGTCTGGCGGAAATGACCGTGGCCCATTCGACCTCGGGTTCGTTCGGCGCGTATGCCGAGTTCTATATCAGCCCGCTGGCCGGGTTTCTGGTGCGCTACGCCTATTGGGCGGCGATTGTGTTGGCGGTCGGCACCGAGGTGACGGCGGTGGCGATGTACATGAAGTACTGGTTCGCCAACGTGCCTGAGTGGATCTGGATCGTCTCGTTCTCGAGCATTCTGATCGTGCTCAACGCCATCAGCGTGAAGACCTTCGGCACATTTGAGTACTGGTTTTCGACCATCAAGATCGGCGCGATTGTCGGCTTCATCATCCTTGCGGTGTACGTTGTGTTCGGCTCGGGTAACCCGGAGTACGGCGTGCATCACTACACCAGCCACGGCGGGTTTTTCCCCAATGGTTTACAAGGGATGTGGGTGGCGGTGATCGTGTCGATCTTCAGCTACCTGAGTGTGGAAATGATCGCGGTGGCAGCCGGTGAAGCCGAGGATCCGGAGCGGGCGGTGAAGAAAGCCTTTCGCGCGACCATCGTGCGACTGGTGGTGTTTTACCTGCTGACCCTGGCCCTGATGCTGGCGATTGTGCCGTGGGTTCAGGCGGGTCATGCGCAGAGCCCGTTCGTCACGGTCATGCAAACCATCGGCATTCCCGGCGCCACCGGGGTGATGAATTTCGTGATTCTGATTGCCGCGTTGTCGGCGATGAACAGTCAGCTCTACATCACCACGCGGATGATGTTCAGCCTGTCCCGTGGCGGTTACGCGCCCAAGGCGATGGGCGCGTTGAGCAAGAGCGGCATCCCGCTCAACGCCTTGCTGCTGTCGAGCTCGGGCATTGCGCTGGCGACGCTGTTGAACGTGATGTACCCGGAAAGCTCCTTCACTTTGATGATGGCGATTTCCATGTTCGGCGCGATCTTCACCTGGTTCATGATCTTCCTCACGCACTACTGTTTCCGTCGCTATCACCAGCGTCACGGCGAGCGGAAGCTGTCGTTCCGCATGCGCCTGTTCCCTTACACCACGCTGTTGGGGCTGGTGCTGATGGGCGCGGTGATGATCACCACCTATTTCACCGAGGCGTTCAAAATGACCTTGGTGTTTGGTGTGCCGTTCCTGTTGATTCTGTCGTTGGTCTACGGGGTGTTCTTCAGAAAAGCCAAGGTGTTGGTCAGTAGTCTCGATAACGCCCCGGCCCCGTAGGAGCGGGGGGACGCCTGGTTCTTGCCCGCGATGACACCCGCAAAATCGCCATCGCGGGCAAGCCTTGCTCCTACAAGTTTGTGTCAGCGGTTTCGGATAACGCCTCAAGCAGGGCTTTGGCATAAAGGGGCAGGGCGTCGAACGAGCGTGCGCACAGCAGCAGTTTTCGCTGGGCCCATGGCTCGTTCAGCGCGAGATGTTTGAACGCTTGCCTACCCGCCCAGCGCTCGACCGCTGCCAGCGGCACAATCGCCAATCCCGCGCCATGGGCGACCATGCGAATAACCCCATCGAAACCCTCGGCGCGAATGCGGATCTGCATGCGCAGTCCGGCATGCAGCGCCTGTTCTTCCAGATAGATCGCCAACGCGCTGTTGGCACTGAGCCCGACGTAATCGTGAGACAAGGTCTGGCTGAAGTTCGGTGCTTCCCCTTCAGCCAATGGATGATCGCTCGGCATGATCAGCACCAACGGATCATCGCGGAATGCTCGGGTGTCGAGGTCATGGGTGTCCACTGCATCGGAAACGATACCAAGGTCCGCCGCTCCCTGACGCAAGGCATGGGTGATGCGCAGGCTCGGCAGTTCTTGCAGGTCGATGTCGAGGTTGGGGTGCTCTCGCAGAAAGTCCGCCAGCAACTCGGGCAGGTATTCAGTGATTGCCGTGGTGTTGCACAACAACCGCACCTGGCCTTTAACGCCTTTGGCGTATTCCGCCAGATCCTGTTGCATGCGTTCGGCCTGTCGCAGCAATACCCGGGCATGTTGCGCCAGTGCCTTGCCGGCCGGGGTAGGGCTGATGCCGCGACGCCCACGCTCGAAAAATGCTGTACCCAGCGAAGCTTCCATCGCACGGATTCGCGCACTTGCCGCCGCCAGTGACAGGTGGCTGCTGGTTGCGCCAGCGGTGATGTTGCCGGCGTCGAGGATGTTCAGGTAGAGCTTGAGGTCGATCAGGTCGAAGTGCATGGGCGTTTCCAAGGCTCTGTTAAAACAAGAGGCTGGCTCAGTATATGGCAGATTTTCAGGGCCGCCGGGAAGGCCCAGGATAACGCCATGAATACACTTCTCGCGTTCTATAAAAACCTCGGTCTGGCCTTGTCTTTATTGGTGATCATCACCTTTTTGATGGCCGGAATGATCAAAGGCGTGATCGGCCTTGGGCTGCCGACCGTTGCCATGGGCTTGCTCGGTCTGGCTATGGCGCCGGCACAGGCTGCGGCATTGCTGATCATTCCGGCGACGCTGACCAACGTCTGGCAACTGGCGTTCGGTGGGCATTTGCGTCCGTTGATCAAACGGCTGTGGCCCATGCTGCTGGCGATATTTGTCGGTACCGGTGCGGGTACGTTGTGGGTGGGGATTGGAAGCGGGGAGTGGGTGGTGCGAGGACTTGGGGCGGCGCTATTGCTCTATGCCTTGAGCGGATTGTTTCTGCCCACCTTACGGGTCAGTAGCAAAACCGAAGGCTGGCTCGGCCCGCTCAGTGGTGCGCTGACTGGCATCATCACCTCGGCCACCGGCGTCTTTGTGATTCCGACGGTGCCGTATCTGCAAGCGCTGGGGTTGAACAAGGATCAACTGGTGCAGGCGTTGGGCCTGGCGTTCACCGTGTCGACCCTGGCACTCGCTGCCGGCTTGATGTGGCGCGGGGCGCTCGGCGGCGGCGAATTGAGTGCTTCACTGCTGGCGCTGATCCCGGCGCTGCTCGGCATGCTGCTGGGGCAATGGTTGCGAGAGCGGATCAGCGCCGTGTTGTTCAAGCGGGTGTTCTTCGTCGGCCTTGGAATACTCGGCGGCCATCTGCTGATCAGCGGCTAGCCGATGATGGGCTGAGCATGTCGATGCGGCGGATATCGAAATCGCGTTCCAGGTAATCCATGCGGTTCTCGAAAAACTGCTGCATGTGCGGCAGGTTCGAGTGCACGTCCAGATGGGCCCGGGATTGCCAGATCTCGTAGAAGATAAACAGTGTCGGGTCTTGCTGGTCGCGCAGCATGTGGTACTCGATGCAGCCAGGTTCGGCGCGACTGGGTTCGACGTAAGCGCGGAACAGGGCTTCGAAGGCGTCGGCTTTTTCCGGGCGGGTTTTGGCGTGCAGGATGAAACCGTGTTGCTCGCTCATGCAGAACTCCTCAAGTCAGGGTTGAGAAAATTCTATGGCAACAATCAGCTGGTGATTCGTGCGTTTCGGTCAAATGTATTTTGCCGGCTTCGGGCTTATTCATGGGAAGGGTCATCGATACCCTGCCGCCATCACATTTGAAACTTCTCGATCCCGCGACTTATCCACAGCGCGGCGCATCGGACCCTGATGAGGCTTCCCATGAAAAAAGTTCTGTTGCTCAACGGTGGCAAGAAATTCGCCCACTCCGATGGTCGCTACAATGCCACCCTGCACGAAGCCGCCTTGAGCGTGCTGGATCGCGGTGGTGTCGACGTGAAAGTCACCCACATCGACGAGGGCTACGACGTCGCTGAAGAAGTCGCCAAGTTCCTCTGGGCCGACGTGATCATTTACCAGATGCCGGGCTGGTGGATGGGCGCGCCATGGATCGTGAAAAAGTACATCGACGAAGTCTTCACCGAAGGCCACGGCAGCCTCTACGCCAGCGACGGCCGGACCCGCTCCGATGCTTCGCAGAAATACGGCAGTGGCGGCCTGGTGCAGGGCAAGCAGTACATGCTGTCGCTGACCTGGAACGCACCGCAGCAAGCGTTCGACGACCCGAGCGACTTCTTCGAAGCCAAGGGCGTGGATGCGGTGTACTTCCCGTTCCACAAGGCCAACACCTTCCTCGGCATGAGTGGCCTGCCGACCTTCCTATGTGTCGACGTGATGAAGCGGCCGAACATTGAAGCCGACGTCGCGCGCTACGAACAGCACCTCAGGCAAGTGTTCAACTTGCCGGCGTAACCTGCGTTATGTCTCGCATCCGGCTACTATCGAACACCTGAGCAGTGGCACGTTTTTACTTGTGGCGAGGGGGCTTGTCGGAACGCCGCACCGCCCCGTTGGAGCGCGAAGCGGTCCTGACATCAGTCACCGTGTATTTTCAGACTAAGTGCGGGCAGTGAGTTTACGACTGCTGCGCAGCCGAACGGGGGCGAGCCCCCTCGCCACAAGGAATGCCTGACTCCCGCCACAAGGCGCATTCGATAGGAAGGACATACGTGAAAGCCAGATCCGATGAGTTGCAGATTTTCGTCTGCGTGATCGAGTGCGGTTCGATTTCTGCGGCGGCCGAACAGGTCGGGCAAACGCCCTCGGCGGTCAGCCGCACGCTGTCGCGTCTGGAGGCCAAGCTCGACACCACGTTGATCAACCGCACCACGCGGCGCATGGACCTGACCGAGGAGGGCAAGTACTTCTTCGAACAGGCCAAGCTGATTCTCGACCAGATGGACGAGCTCGAAGAGCGTCTGTCCTCGCGCCAAAAGACACCTTCCGGACGGCTGCGGATCAACGCGGCGTCGCCGTTCATGCTGCATGCCATCGTGCCCTACATCGATGAGTTTCGCCGTCTGTACCCGGACATCCAGCTGGAACTCAACAGCAACGACCTGATCATCGACCTGCTGGAGCAAAGCACCGACATTGCGATCCGCATCGGGCCGTTGGCGGATTCGACCCTGCACGCGCGCTCGCTGGGGGGCAGCCCGCTGCACATCCTCGCCAGCCCCGCGTACCTGGAAAAACACGGCACACCGACCACGGTTGCCGAACTGGTCGGCCACTCGCTGCTGGGTTTCACCCAGACCGAAAGCCTCAATCACTGGCCGCTGCGTCATGTGCACGGCGACCGCTGGCAGATTCAGCCGAGCCTCAGCGCCTCCAGCGGTGAAACACTGCGTCAGCTGGCGCTGGAGGGGCAGGGCATTGTGTGCCTGTCGCATTTCATGACCATCAATGACATCAAGGCCGGACGGCTGAAATTGCTGCTGGCGCAGGCCAACAGTGGCTATCGCCAGCCGATCAATGCGGTGTACTACCGCAACTCGCAACTGGCGTTGCGGATTCAATGCTTCCTGGACTTCATCCAGGGCAAGCTGGCGAGTTACGCGAACGAGGTGTTTGAAGGCTGATCCTTGCCATCACCAGCAGCCGTCGGTGTTCTCGTTCTGCCCCATGAAAATACTCACCGCGCATTTTCATTAATCACGACATGGCATATCTGTGAGCGACATTTCTTGTCTCTTCACGAAAATTACTTTCATCGGGTTTGAAAGCTGCTCCTCGAAATGATTTATGGGTTTCACAACACATCGACGTGACCCTTTTCGAGGAGTACCGCATGGCACCGTCCTTCGGCTATTGGCTGCTGGTTTATGCCGCTATCGCCATCATTGCGCTGATCGTTCTGATCGCCCGTTACCGACTCAATCCGTTCATTGTCATTACCCTGGTTTCCATTGGTCTGGCGCTGCTCGCCGGGATGCCGCCGTCGGGAGTGGTGGGTGCGTATGAAGCGGGCGTCGGCAAGACCCTGGGGCACATCGCGCTGGTGGTGGCGCTGGGCACGATGCTCGGCAAGATGATGGCCGAGTCCGGTGGTGCCGAGCAGATGGCGCGTACGCTGATCGAGCGTTTCGGCGAGAAAAACGCGCATTGGGCGATGGTCTGCATCGCCTTTCTGGTGGGCCTGCCGCTGTTCTTCGAGGTCGGCTTTGTGTTGCTGGTGCCGATTGCCTTTACCGTGGCGCGGCGGGTAGGCGTGTCGATTCTGATGGTCGGTTTGCCGATGGTTGCCGGGCTCTCGGTGGTGCATGCGCTGGTGCCGCCGCATCCGGCAGCGATGCTCGCGGTGCAGGCCTATCAGGCCTCGGTGGGGCAGACGTTGCTCTACGCGATTCTGATCGGCATCCCAACGGCGATCATTGCCGGTCCTCTGTACGCCAAATTCATCGTGCCGCGCATCCGGTTGCCTGCGGAAAACCCGTTGGAGCGACAGTTCATCGAGCGCGAGCCGCGCGACCGCTTGCCGGGTTTCGGCATCACCATGGCGACGATTTTGCTGCCGGTGGTGCTGATGTTGATTGGCGGCTGGGCCAATCTGATCTCCACGCCGGGCAGCGCTTTCAACCAATTCCTGTTGTTCATCGGCAACTCGGTGATCGCCCTGTTGCTGGCGACGTTGCTGAGCTTCTGGACCCTCGGTCTGGCCCAGGGTTTCAACCGCGAATCGATCCTCAAATTCACCAATGAGTGCCTGGCACCAACCGCCAGCATTACCTTGCTGGTGGGCGCCGGCGGTGGCTTGAACCGGATTCTGGTGGACGCCGGGGTGACTGACCAGATCGTCGGCCTGGCCCATGAGTTTCACTTGTCGCCGTTGTTGATGGGCTGGCTGTTCGCGGCCTTGATGCGCATTGCCACCGGTTCCGCGACCGTCGCCATGACCACTGCATCAGGCATTGTGGCGCCAGTGGCCATTGGTCTGGGCTATCCCCATCCGGAGCTGCTGGTGCTGGCGACAGGTGCGGGCTCGGTTATCTTTTCTCACGTCAATGACGGCGGCTTCTGGTTGATCAAGGAGTACTTCAATATGACCGTGACCCAGACCTTCAAGACCTGGACGGTGCTCGAGACCTTGATTTCGGTGATCGCGTTCGGCCTGACCCTTGGTCTTTCCTATGTGCTTTGAACAGCAGGTGCGGTAAATGGACATCCTCTATCAGATTCGCGCGCGTCAGGATTCCTTCAGCGCCGGTGAAGGGCGGATTGCCCGGTTGATGCTCGACGACGTGGGCTTCGCTGCGTCAGCGAGCCTCGACGAACTGGCACTGCGAGCCGAGGTCAGCAGCGCGACACTCTCGCGTTTTGCCCGCAGCGTCGGCTGCCGTGACCTGCGCGATTTGCGCTTGCAACTGGCGCAGGCCAGCGGGGTCGGCAGTCGTTTTCTCGACCCGGCGGGAACGCCGGAGCAGTCGGCGTTTTATCGGCAGATCGTCGGCGATATCGAGTCGACGCTGCGTCAACATTTGTCGGCGTTCGATGAGTCGCGTTTCGCCGACGCGGTGAAATTGCTGGGCAAGGCGCGGATGATTCACGCATTCGGCATGGGCGGTTGCTCGACACTCTGTAGCGATGAGCTGCAAGTGCGGCTGGTGCGCCTCGGCTACCCGATTGCCGCCTGTCATGACCCGGTGATGATGCGTGTGACCGCCGCATCCTTGGGCGCGGAGCATGCGCTAATTGCCTGTTCGCTGACCGGCATCACCCCGGAACTGCTGGAGGCTGTCGAGTTGGCGAGCAGCTACGGCACACGCATTCTGGCGATCACCCTGGCCGACTCGCCACTGGCGCAATTGGCCGATGTGCTGCTGCCGCTGCAAAGCGCCGAAACCTCGTTCATCTACAAACCGACGGCGGCACGCTACGGCATGCTGCTGGCCATCGACGTGCTTGCCACCGAGCTGGCGTTGGCAAATCCTGAAGACAATCAAGAACGTCTGCGGCGGATCAAGCTCGCCCTCGACGACTACCGTGGCGGCGATGATCATCTGCCGCTGGGAGACTGACATGCAGTACCACACGCTGATCCGCAACGCCCTGATCATCGACGGCAGCAACACGCCGGGTTATCTCGCCGACGTGGCGATTGTGAACGGACGGATCGCGTGCATCGGTAATTTGCAGGAGGCCAGCGCCGATGAGGAAATCGACGCGGACGGACGGGTGCTCGCGCCAGGCTTCATTGACGTACATACCCACGACGACACAGTGGTGATCCGCCACCCGCAGATGCTGCCCAAGCTCAGCCAGGGCGTGACCACGGTGATTGTTGGCAATTGCGGGATCAGCGCCTCGCCGGTGAGTTTGCGCGGCGATCCGCCGGACCCGATGAATCTGCTCGGTACGTCCGCAGCCTTTGTTTATCCGCGTTTCAGTGATTACCGGGCGGCAGTCGAAGCGGCCAACCCGACGTTGAACGTGGCCGCATTGGTCGGCCACACGGCACTGCGCAGCAACCACCTCGATGACCTGTTTCGCACTGCAACGTCGAGCGAAATTGCCGCAATGCGCGAGCAATTGCGCGAGAGCCTGGAAGCCGGTGCGCTGGGCTTGTCCACAGGGTTGGCCTACGCCAGCGCCTTCTCGGCATCTACCGATGAAGTCATGCAACTGACTGAAGAGCTGACGGCTTTCGGCGCGGTCTACACCACCCATTTGCGCAGCGAATTCGAACCGGTGCTGGAGGCCATGGACGAGGCATTCCAGATTGCTCGCCACGCGAAAAGTCCGCTGATCATTTCCCATCTCAAATGCGCTGGCGCCGGCAACTGGGGGCGCAGTCCGCAGCTGTTGGCGTCCCTTGAGCACGCCGCGAAAACCCATCCGGTGGGCTGCGATTGTTATCCGTATGCGGCGAGCTCCTCGACCCTGGATCTCAAACAGGTGACGGACGCATTTCGCATCACCATCACCTGGTCGACACCACACCCTGAAGTGGGCGGCCGCGACCTGATGGACATCGCCGCCGAGTGGGGCGTGCCGTTGCTGGATGCGGCCCGTCGCCTGCAACCGGCCGGGGCAGTCTATTACGGCATGGATGAGGCGGATGTGCGGCGCATTCTGGCCCACCCGTTATCGATGATCGGTTCCGACGGTTTGCCGGAAGACCCGTTCCCGCATCCACGGTTGTGGGGCGCATTTCCACGGGTACTGGGACACTTCAGTCGGGATCTCGGATTGTTCCCGCTGCACACGGCGGTGCACAAAATGACCGGGCTCTCGGCGGCGCGTTTCGGCCTGAAACAGCGCGGTGAAATCCGCGAAGGGCATTGGGCGGATCTGGTGCTGTTCGACCCGTTGCGCGTGCGTGATGTGGCGGATTTCAACGACCCGCAACGTTCGGCCGAAGGCATCGAAGGTGTGTGGGTCAATGGGGTGCGCAGCTATATCGATGGTCAGCCGAATGGACGTCGGGAAGGGCGGTTTTTGGCGCGCGAAGGAACTCTCGGTTCAGGCTTCAGGTAACAGTGATCTGTGGGGTTGATCACAATGATGGCACTGTGCAATTAAAGAATGCCTTCCCCAAGCCGAAGCGCTGTCATGCAACCCACTTAGAGTGGGGCCTTTCAGTTTGGGAGTAGCGCAATGAGCTTCGGTAAAACCACCCCGATCCTGCGGATCTTCGATGAAGCCAAGGCGCTGGAGTTCTACGTCGACTTCCTCGGTTTCACGCTCGACTGGCAGCACCGTTTCGAGGCGAACTTCCCGCTCTACCTGCAGGTGTCGCGAGGTGAATGCGTGCTGCATCTGTCCGAGCACCACGGCGACGCTACGCCGGGTTCGGCGCTGCGCATCGAGACCGATGAGCTGGAAGTGTTCCAGCAGCAATTGCTGGCCAAGGAATACCGCTTCGCTCATCCACAGATTCAGGCCATGCCCTGGGGGAGCCAGGACATGACCATCAGCGATCCGTTCGGGAATCGGTTGGTGTTTACCAATGCGATTTGTGTTTGAGACCGCTGGGCGGTCTATTGAGTTGTACAAGCGGGGGGTGTGCTAGTCTCAATCAATGATTTCATTGATTGCAGGAGGCATCATGGCCAGCATCACGATTCGAAACCTTGACGACCAGATTAAAGAACAACTGCGAATAGCCGCTGCCCACAATGGGCATTCGATGGAAGAAGAAGCCCGTTTGATTCTGGGAAGAGCATTGGCCACTGTTGATCGGGCAGGAGGGCTTGGTAGCCGGATCCGCAGCCGGTTTAGCGCAAACGGTGGGGTTGAACTCGATTTGCCTTCGCGCCAGGAGAAAGCGACAGCGGTGGATTTCTCCGAATGATAGTGCTCGATACCAATGTTCTTTCAGAGTTCATGCGGGCTGAGCCCGATATACACGTGTTGGCCTGGGTTGACGCACAACCGGCGATGGATCTGGCAATCAGCGCGGTTACCGTCGCAGAAATTCTCCATGGCATTGCCCGGCTGCCATTCGGTAAGCGTAAACAGAAACTTGAAGCGCATGCGATGGCGATGTTCGAAGAGGACTTTGCCGGAAGAATATTGCCTTTTGATGCTCATGCCGCTGTCGAGTACGCGACGCTGGTGGCGGGCTGCGAAGCCAACGGCCGAGCGGCGTCGATGGCCGATGCGCAGATTGCCGCCATTTGCCGAACTCACGGTGCCTCGATTGCTACTCGCAATGTTCGGGACTTTGAGTTTCCCGGGGTTGAGATGATCAATCCGTGGGAGGCCTGAGCGCTGGATTGATCACCTTTGCTCATCCACAGATTCAGGCCATGCCCTGGAGGAGCCAGGACATGACCGTCAGCGATCCGTTCGGGAATCGGTTGGTGTTTACCCATGCGATTTGTGTTTGAGCGGATAAATGTATGGGGTGGCGGGTCAGTCAAGACAGACCTGTCATCTTCTATTCCGACTACCTCCCGGACGCGTGCGTTGTACCTGGTTTATTTGCTGGACACGTGCGTTGTATCCCGCATAGTCGGGGGGATTGCGTCCGGTCGGGATATTGACCCCTTCCGGAATGATGCCGCTGCAGTTAATGCAGGCAGGGAATGGCTGAGGGTTAGACCCCCGAGATAATGTGTCTGTGAATACAGTGGTGTCGGCAAGCATCCTTTCCGCTCTATCCGGATAGAGCGCAACAATTGAGTTCACCAGTCGGACTTCTGCATGGGTCCCCGGGCCACCGGCGAGTATCGGCATGATCCCCCCCATTCTATCGATATGAGTTGCTATCCAGTCTCGCGTAGGTTGTTGCAGTTCATGGGCGTTACTGGACAGCCTGCTGATCGTAGGCGCATCTCTTAATACGTCTTCATCGATTGTTAAATTGTGGAACATGTCATTGCCCGCCGCGGCGTACCGGTTGGACACATCGGTCACATAGTCGGCCGTGTTACTGATCCTGTAGGTTCCGAATTGCAAGTAGTGACCGGCGTTCGTGGCGTTGCCTGAGTAACGCATATCTACCCCTGCATATCCCCTCATACTGCCTTGAGGCTTTGGGATATTAAAAAAGTCGCTGAGCCCAATTTCGCTCGTTTTGATGTATCCATACGAGTGAGCAAGAAATTCCTGCCTCAGCAATCTCTTGTCTAAAAATTGATCAGAGCTTTTATCGTAGTCATCCGGCATCAAGCGATAGGTAAGGTCACCGTTAGCGGTATCCATGATTTCCTGTGAGCGGGCTCTGCCCCAATCCTCGAATTCTCTGAGGTCTTCGTCTCGCATCAGGCCCTTGTGATCGACAAATCTCACCGGGTTGTTTCCCACCATGCAATACAGATTCAACCCGTCAACCGCTCCCGCCGGATCAGGACTGATCCAACGCTGTAACCATGGCGCGTAATACCGGTGCCCGTAGTAATACAGTCCACTGGCATCACGCTCCTTGCCGGAATATCGAATCGTTTTGTAATCGGCCTCCACAGCCGAACGGGACGCCGTCCACGCCGTACCGCCATAAGGCAAATAACCTTCCTGACTGATCAGCGACGCCTGGTCGTCAAGCTCCAGCGAGCTGGACCTCAGATGGTCATCAAGGCTGTAGCGTATTTGATTGGCCGCGATATCGGCCGGTCGGCCTTGGGTCCAGTGCAGGTAGCGAACGCTACAGCGACCCGCCTGCAGGGTGATGACTTCCAGTCGTTCGTGAGTGCGGGTGCGGATTTCGAGGCCCGGCAGATAGCGAACTTCTCGGGTGTGAGTCACCGAGGCTGCGTGCGTAGTTTGAATCTTGCGTACACGTTGACCGCTGCTGTCGTAGCTGTAGCGCTCAATGTCATCGTGCCCGTCTTCACGTTGGATCAGCGTGACACTGGCGAGTTGATTGCGGGTGTTCCATTCCAGCGCCTGGCCCGGTTGCAGCGCGTGCAGGTTACCGTTGGCATCGAAGTTTGCTGCAATGTCAGGAGTTGAGTCGCCCTTGTTCCAGGACTGGAGGCGATTGTTTGCGGCGGCAATGTTCAGGGTCCGGGTGTAGTTATTACGATCGCGAACATGGCGCAGTTCGCTCAGGTTGCCCCCGGTGTCGTACGTATAAAGCTCGGTAAAGTTGAACAATTGCCGGGCGTCGATCGGTGCTCTGCTGGAGATCGGAAGGTGGGGTTGGTTGTTGGGGCCTTCCGCTTCACGGCCTGTCGCGCTGGTCAGTTGGTAAAGGCTGTCGTAGGTGTAGGTGCTGATGGCTTCGACTCGCTGGTTGCTGCCAAATTGCACTGGCTGGGTCTTGTCCTCGATCTGCGTCACATTGCCCACTGCGTCATAGGTGTAGTGCAAGTCCTGCAGGGTGCTGCCAGACACGGACGCGCCGAGTGAGGTCAAGCGGCCGCTGGCCGGATCGAACAGGGCGCGACTGGTAACCCCGTTACCGGCAGTCTGGGATTCCACTTGGCCAAACGCGTTGTAGAGCAGATCCTTCACGATGTTTTTTTCGAAAACGGCGTCTTTTGTTTTCAGGCTCACGGACTTGAGTTGACCCGCAACATCAAACGCGAAGCGTTGTTGGTGCTGACCGGCATCGATTTGCTGGATGAGCTCTGCGAGCGCGTCGTAGCGCCAGATCGTTTTGTGACCCTCGCCCTTTTCAAGCAGTACATTGCGGTCCTTCTCGTCTGTTGGCCAATGCGGCTGCCGGGGATCGATGAGGAAGCGCCGTGTCTGGCCAGCAGGTTTGGCGCAGAGTGCATATTCATGGATGAGCAGGGTACCGGCGCTGTCATCGTGACGGGTCAGTGCACCACACAGGTTGCTCGCCGCAGCGGCTGACGAATTATCGCCATAGCTGAAGCGTTCTATTACGCGTAGATCCTGGCCTGCTGCTTGCTCCTGGATGTCGGTCGGCCGTAGCTGATTGTCGTAGCTCGTTTGCCAGTGGCTGCCACGCTGATCCCAGCTGCGCAGTGTCTGTCCGGCGTCGCCAGGCAGACTCAGGCGCCACCCGGCATCGACACTGTCGACCAACAACGGCTTGCCGGACAGGCTGTAGACGGTGGTCAGATTGGCCTTTGGCATTTTGCCAAACAGTCGTGGGTCCCACTGCGCAACCAGGTGTCCGGCAGTGTCGTGGTCCTGGCGGGTAATACGTGCTTGAGGGCTGTCGTCTGCGCTGCCGCGCCAGTAAGCGATGTGCCGCACAGGCAGGCCACGGCTGTCGATGGCGTTGATCGTGGGTGTCTTGCGGTGAAGGCGTACGTTCATGCCTCACCTCCGGTTGTCGGGAGTGGTTTGGGCATGACCTCTTCGAGTGTGTCGTTCTCGTCTTCATCCACGGTGTACCAGGGATGACGGGTTTGCCGCCGCAGACAGGAAAGATCACCTTGTTTGGCGAGTCGTGTGTGAGTCGGTCGCCCCAATGCATCGTAAAACTGCAAATCGCAGTGGCCGAACTTCCGAAAGGACACATCGTTGATGTAGCGGTGCTGATCGGCGAAGTAAGGACGGTAAGTTCGGATCGCCAATCCCTTGTTGTTGTATTCGACACGTTCACTGACGCGCCAGCGCTGCGCGGCGATCTGTTGCTGCGGTATTTTTCCGTTGAGCGTCAGCTCTCCTGTGTTGCTGACGACGTAGGCTGTTCCTGACTCGACCTTGAGCTTTTGTTGCAGTGTCCGGCCAAAGCCGTCACTGCAGGTCGCGGCGATTCGGATTTGCCTTTGGTCGTCATCGGGATAACGATCGGCGGTCAGTGCAACAATGTGCACCGGCTCGCGGGCCGAGATGTCGAGTTCGGCTTTCAGTTTCGCTTCATCGGCCGAAAGTGTCTCAAGGTCCGCCAGACGACGCCGAATCGAGGCACAGATATGTCCGCTCGGCAGTAAGTCGCCGTTGGCTACGCAACGGGTCAGCCAGTCGGTGTCCTTCAGAGCGGTGTCCGAGGCGCGCCCCATCCAGCTAAAGGGTGCGTAATAGATGGCAATGGCGGCGTCTTTCAGAGCGTCTTCTTTGTTGGTGATCGCCTCGCTCGGACGGGTGAATACCGGACGTCTGTATTGGGCAACAGGTTTGAAACCGGTGAGCTTGTTACCCTCGCTGCGATAAAAACTGCTGGCCAGTATCTGGCCAAAACTGTCGTAGAGGCCTTCTTGAATGTTCCCGTTCGGATCGGTGATGCGTCGGGGCGCTAGCGAGCGGTAATCGTAGGCGGCCTGGGTGATGCAGCCATCGGGCAGTTTGAACGCGGTGATGAGGCAGCCGTACTTGTCGTGGCTGATCTCGGTCACGCCCTGGCTTGTGCTCGGTTGGAGGGTTTTTTTTTTGTAAAAACCCTCCAGTGTGGCGTAGGTCGAGAAACCGCTTTTGACTGACCAGAGCTTTTTGGGGGACGTGGACGTCGGGAGAAAATCGGTCATGCGGTGATAGCCACTTCGTTCAAGCAGTTTTCCCTTGGGGCGAGTTGCTTGCGACAACACATCGAAGGCTTTCAGGGCTGTATCGTCCAGCTCGGCGGTTTCCAGATGGTCGGCCAGGGCTTCGAAGTGAGCGGTGCCGTCTGGCAAGGTTTCTGCGGTAGAAGTGTTCTTGTAGCGTTGCACGGACAGGCCCGTCAGGATGCTCTGGGTCGTCCAGTCGGTTCCCTTGATGAGTTCGATGAGCTTTTCGTAAGTCATGTCCTTTGTGGCCAGCCCTCCAGATGCAGGCGCCTTGGGTCGTTTCAACGCATGGGTACGCTGGCGATAAGGCAGACCCAACCGCCATCCCTGGGGTGAATCCAGATGAATGAACTCGGTGCGGGTTTCGTTCAGGTAGTAGAGCTGTTGCGCCGGATCATGAGCATCGCGCCACCATTGCTGTTGGTCGGCATCGCTGAACGGCGGGGTATCACTGTCGGTTTTACGTCGGGCGCAGTGGACGCTTACGTTGTGGATCAGTGCGCCGAACCTGTCGTGCTGCAGATTGAAGATGTGCTGGCATTGCGGATCATCGGTAATACCCTCGTACTGGTAACTGATGGACTCCAGTGGCAGCGGCAACATCCGGGCGTAGCGCTGGCTACTGTCTGGCACTTGTAGCAGACGGACCTGATAGCGGTTTTCCTGAACCGAATAAAGCGTTCTGGTTTTCAGGCGTGTATCGATTCCGAGGATCTCGCAGCGCAGTAAATGACCACTCAGGGCGCGCGCCATTTCGAGGGTTGTCGCAGTATCAGGGGTAACGAGTGTGTCGCCCCCGATCTCGGGTTGGTATTGGCAAAGCAGTGCCTTGCCCAGTGCCACCGCTGCTTTGTCAGCGCTGTGATAACCGGTTCGGGGCAAGTCCACTGCTTGTCCGGTGTGGAACCAGCTCTTTTTCAGGCTCGGTGTCGTAAAACCTTGCGAGTCGGCATCACCGGGATTGGCTTCACTGTCGGTTTGCAGCAACAGGCCGAAGCCGCGAAATTCCCGTTCGATACCGTCGTAATAGCCTTGGCGATAGGAAAAGCTCTGGGTCAGTTGATTGCCGGTAATCTCGTCGAGTTGGGTCTGGCTCGAAACCAGATGCAGGGCAAAGGGCAGATGACAGCTGCGGGGCTTGCCGGCTTTGATTCTCTCTGCTTTTTCATCCAGCCATTCCTGTGCCGAACTTCGGTAGCGGATGCTGCCGGCGGCGCCCATGTTGTTATTGGTGCCAGTGAGCAAATACGGTTTTTCACTGACGAAGTCGTAGCGCCAATGCTGCGTTGTCATGTGCGGCACGCTGAGTATCAGGCTGGAACAACCGAGCCCTTGCAGGTCAGCGATGCTCACCTGGCAGAAACGATCGTAGCGCACACCTTGCGGCCAGGGCAGGGCAACTGACAGGTCGAAAGCATTGCCGCAGCGGTTCATGAATATCTGCGCATGGTCCGCATGCAGGTAGATCAGATCGGCGGCGCCCGAACCGTCCAGATCTGCCAGGCGAATACGTGAAGCGTCGAATGTCTCGTAGTCAAGTTTCGGCGAGCCCAGCACGAAGCCTTTACCGAAACGTCCATGTCCCAGGTTTGGCCAGCACTTCACTTCATTGTGGCGAACACGGACCAAGTGCGGTTGGCCACTGCCCAGGATATCGCTGAAAGCCACCAGCTCGGTGGGTGAAGACGTGAGCACGGGAAGGGCGTCTTCGTCCTCTTCCCGAGGCACTTCGCGGGCAGCAGCAAAGCCCTTTTCTCGTTGATTGGCATATAGCCGAACGCTGCGCGGGCCTATCAGCGTCAAGTCGCTTAGCCCTTCGCCCATCAGATCGGCCAACTGTCCTTGTGGATGAAAAAACTCCGTAGGGAACGCATCGAGTGAGGCAAAATTCGACCAGTTTCGATCGGGGCCCAGGGAGAAAACCCCACTCAATCCTGGCTGAGCAATGACCCAGTTCAGTCGACCATCGCCTGTGAGGTCGCTCAGTGATTGGCGCACAGGTTTGGCAGTATCGGCGGTCGGGATCGTCGGCAGGGCGCGCCACTGATCGTAAGTCACTTCATTGCTTTTGGCCTTGGCGCGTAGGGGCTCACGGTAATACCAGGCATTTTCACTGGAATGAAGTACCCCCGGTAGCCCTTCACCGTACAGGTCTACCAGTTGGTAACGCTGACCGTCGTTGAGACCGGGCATGTCCTGAAACTGCTGCCAGTTGTGGGCGTCGGCCGGGAGCTTGAACGGGCTGTAGCTGAACTCAACGGGAGGACGGCTATGGGCTGTTATCGCGTTGCCAAACGCCTGTTCATGGGCCGCGGTCAGGTGTTGATAGCCCAGAGACGTTTGACGGTAATCGAGCAGCAGGCGTCGGACCAGAACGGGGTCGGTACCCAATTCATCGGGAAAGCGGTGAAACATCAGCACCTGGCGGCACAGGCGCTCTGTACGTAATTCATAGCCGTAGGCGAAGTTGGAAAACCCGTCGCTGCGGGATTGCCACTGTTGGCCGTCATATTCCGGTTTCTGTTCGTACGCCGTGCTCCGTTCGCCGTAGTCGAACAGCAGTTCGAAGTGCCATTGCACAAGCCTCAGGTGATCGGCTTTCCATAAGTAAAGGTGCGCATCGGCCTTGAAATTGCCATAGCTCACACGGCTCAAATAGCGCTGGGCCTTGGCGCCATCTGCCTTGTACTGGTAAAGGATGTGCTCGCCATGTGCGTTCAGGCTCTCCTCCAGCAGCCATTCGCCGACACGGTTCGAATCCTGCGGATCGGCACGACGCGATGCGGGATTCTTGCCGAACACGCGAAGGCTGCCATCAGCACCGTGCACCAGCCAGAAACCCGCTTTGTCGCTCTGGGAGGCCCAATGTTCAATGCGGTCGAAGCTGCTTTCGATTCTCGGGAAGTGGCGCGTGACGGTATAGGTTTCGCCTAGTTCCAGGTCGTTGTAATGGTCGATGCGGGTTGAGGTGATGACGCCTTGTGGATCGCGCTCGGGCAACCATACAACTCCACTGGGGCCGACAATCTCGTCATCCTCGGTATAGGCCGGCACACCTTTGCTGGTGCGTCGCCCGACGGTGGGCAATGACATCCCCCAACCGATACCAAACACACTGTTACCCACCGAGCTGCCATAGCTCAGAGACAGGGAGGGAGCGAAGCCACGACCCGGCGAAATCGGCAAGGCAAGCTCATAAGAGGCCGCGCCGTGGGCGCCGACGGCTCCCCAGCCTTTGCCAATGCTGTGAATGGCACCACCACCTTTTGGTAGCGACGGCGCGATGACAGGCAATGCGTTTTGTTCACTCATTACGCACCTCCCGCTCTGGCTGTGTAGCTCACGTGCACGATGATGTCGGTCAGTGAGTCCAGCATGGCTTTCTGCGCTTCGGGATTGGGAAAGGTCAGGCGCCATGTGGAGATGGCGCCGGTGTATTCGAAGGGCAGGTAGCGTTCATCGTTGAAGTTCAGGGTGAACAGGCCGTTGTCGTCGACTCCGGTGGAAAGGGCGATTTGCTGGCTGGCTCGCTTGTTTTCCATGAGCTGTCCTTGGTCACCTGGAGACATGAACACTTTGCTTGCGGTCTGGGTCAGCGTTGCCCGGATGTTTTCATAGGGGCCGAGGAGAGCCGGCAAGGAGACGCTGAGGGTCTTGATGCGTCGCAGGTAATGCTTCTGGGCTTTGTAATCGTCTTCGAACATGGCGTGGGTCAGTTCGAAATCACAGATACCGTCCTTCAGATCGATTTGAAGGTCCTTCCATTCTTTGTTGATTGAGCTGGAGCTGTCCTTGTCTTTGATCTGACGCAGCGACACCGTTTTACGAATCTCCAGTTCTCGCTCGTTACGCTGCAAATATTCGGCCTGCATTTTCAGCAGGCTCAGCTTCAACTGCTCACCCGCTCCAAGCCCACGGTAAGTTGTGTTCCAGGTCCCAGGTTGAATAAATCGTGTGCTGAAGTCGGCGCGCTCGTATTGCCAGCAGGCTTCGGCGGCCAGGCACAAGGCTAGTGTCGCGTCGTAGGCCTGGTAGTACAGCGTGGCAAACTGGCTGTTGAGCCATTGGTAGAGCTGCGCTTTGGTAAAGCGTTTGCTGAGGAAGTCGTAGCTGGCCTTGGTCTGGCTCAGTGCTGTTTCAGTCTGGCGTAATTGCAGGCGTGTGGCGGTTTCCTGCTCGGTGAAGTGCGCGAGTTGTGCGTCGATCTGGTCCAGTTCGAGTTGTGCCTGATCTCGGGTCAGGGTCCACTCCTCCCGCCGCCGACTGAATTGCGCCGTACGGTCGAGATGGCTGGCCGCGGTGCGAGTCGCTATCGCGCAGCCTTGGGCGAGCGCAGTGGCGGCATGCATCCCGCCTTCCCAGCGGCTACCACCATTACTGAAACCAAAAATATTGGGGACCATCATCATGCCACCCGCGACGACCTGGGAGGCTGATGCCGCCAGTTCGGATGCGCCGCTGCTCAAGTACAGTTGGCTGGCGGCAGCTTCTTCTTGAGTGACATCCTTCTCCAGCAACTGCTGATAGTGGCTGATTCGGCCCCGGACGATCGCTTTGCTGGCCAGCAGGGCCTGGCGGTTTTGCCGGTCGATGCGCAGCGCCTGGGTTTGCAGGCCGACGGACATTTTCGCCAGGTCCCAGGCGTGCTGTTGCTGCAATTCCTGCAACCGGGTTTGTTCTTTACGCTCGATCAGCGACAGCAGCGTGGCGCCGAACTGGTTGACACTTTCCACTGCACTCAGGGCCTGACTGTGCATGACCGTGAAGCGATAGTGCGGGATTTGTGTGCTCGGCAGGTTCGAAGCTCCGCCGCTTGAGGCGCTCAATGCATTGGCGCTGAGCAAGGCGCGAGGGTCCAATGGCGCCGCGAATAACGGCAAATGCAAGGGCTTGCCGACGATGTCGAGGTTATGCCTCAGGTTGTATAAACGACTCTCGGCGATGTCCCAGCGCTTGAGCAACTCCGGGTTGAACGGCAAACGCAGATGCGGGGTATCGATAGCGGGTAAGGATTTCTGCGGACTGCCTTCGCGTAATTGCAGGTTTGAACGGATCAGTGAATCTTCGAATGTGCGCAGGCTTTTACTGGGTGCCTTGCTCAACGCTTGCAGGCTGATAGCCGACCACTGATCGACTTGTTGAACAACCGGGCGTGGCCCCAACAGATCCAATGCCCGCACATACCAGCGCTTTGCCTCGCCGAGGCTATCGGGTGTCAGTTCGCGGTATGCGGCATCGCCTCGGTTGATCAGAATGTCGAGGTACAGGAAGTACAGCGTCTTGCGAAAATGCACAGGATGGCTAAGGGCGATCTGGTGCGGATCGTGAGGTGCCTGGCTGGAATATGAAGGGACATCGGGGCCGGTCAAAGGGACGGCATTCCAGTAACCGGACTGCTTACGGCCTGGATCGAAGGCGTAGCGAATCCAGCGTTCGGCCTCGTCGTATTGGTGTTCTGTGTTCAACCGATGGGCGATCAGCCACGGCAGGTACAGGAACAGTTCTGTGAAGTAACGACCGTAAGGGCCGTGGAAATCCATGGTTGTTCCGAAATCGGTGTCTGCAATTTTGGGCTCTGGCAGACGTTGTGTTTCCATACTGAACAGTTTGTCCAGACTGTTTTCGGTACGTTGGATCATCTCGGCAGCAAACACGGTATTGAGTCTGATTGGCTGGCGGGCGGACAGGCCGCTTTCGCTGAGCGATATCGTTGCCCCTGAGAAGTCGAGAAACTGTGCCTTGTCCGAATGTCTAATGTCGGGAGTGCGGAAGTTGTTACCTAACCTGAGCTTGATGGAAGCAAGGAAGTACTCTTTTTGGTGTTCTTTGTTAGTGATGCAATATCCGTAGTGAAAATTTTCGCCACTTTCACTGAATCTCTGGGTGTGGAAACTAAATGTGTAATCTTTCGGTATGGTCGCTGTGCCGGAGTTGTTAGAGGTACTTTCTGTTGGCGAAACTGTGGTCTCTGGTCGCCGTACAACGTAGTTAAATGAAGAACCCGGCTCTCTACCGATGTCCAATGTGCCGATGGACCTGAAGCGTAGGGTGATCTTCGTTGTGCTTGAGTCGTAGTTTATGTCGACGGTAAGGGCGAAACCTCCGTCAAGTGGTTTTACGTTTTTATCCTTTAATTCAGCGGATGTGGAGAGTTTTTCTAATGTCTTGCGTGCGCCAAGCTTTGCTTGTATAGAGATTTTTAGTTGAAGCGAGCTTTTGTTGTGGAATGTGAAAAAGTCTCTTGTCAGTATGTAATGTGGGTGCTGTTGGTCTTCTTCTGCGGCTTTTTTAGAGATGAATATTCCTGGGCTGTGCGTGAGGTTTTTGTCGAAGCTGGCCGTTTTCAGGAAGATGAATCCGTTATTGGCCATGTCGTGTTGTTTGACGAATAGGCCAATGAGCAGGCAATCCTGCGAATGCTCCTGGTGATGGACGGCGACGGTACCTGTCAGCGACTTGATTGAACTCAAGTCCTTGTCTTGCAGTGTTACATCGTCGCCGTAACCCTGCAGGCAGGTTCGCGCAGTGCTCCAGCTGCCATCGTGTTTACGGTAGCTGAGGCTTAGCCGAAACAGGGGATTGTTCCTGGTCGTTTGGCTTTCGCTGGAGTGGGCGGCAGGATCCTGATGAATGCATTCGGCCCAGACGACAAACAGGCGATTGTTGAACCAGACCGGGCGAATCGAATGCTCGATGGCGTCATCCGGAATGGGCACATCGGCTTTTTCCCAGTCCGACCAGGCGAACGGGTCGGGTTGATCAGTTTTTTGGGGGCGTTGCGCCATGTTCAGCGAACGCCAGAAATAGGTGTTCTCGCTGCGGGATTTGGCGATGAAGTAATAAGTGCTGTTGGCGAAATCTGCACCCTCGATATAGCCATTGAGGATGTTCAGGTTGGCGACTTCTTCGAACCGGGTCAGGTAGGCCAGCACGGCAGTCTGAACGGCATCGGGTTGAATCCGGTTTTGGCTGAGGTCGTTTTCCAGTTGCTGGAAGTTATCGCTCTTGTTGTTTCTCAGGCCGGGGTCCAGATAAATCGCGGGGAAGTACAGCAGCTTTTGATGGGCGGCCCAGGTTGGGTACTGGTGCATCTCATTGCGCCATGTCTGCACATGCTCGGGAGCATCGGTTGCCGAGTCATAACCGGGCTCCATGTTCATCAGAATGCGATTGATGTAGTGCTGCAGGCTGGCAATGGCACAGGCCACGGGGGTGGTGGGCACATCCTGGCTGACCAGCACATCGAGTAACCAGTATTCGTAGAGATCCTGGGCGGTCTTGAGCTTGAGGTTTTTTGTCGTGGCGTCGACGGGCACGACTTTGTTCAGATACAGCGCCAACAGTGCATCGCGCAGGCGTTCATCAAGCTGCTTTTTAATGGCAACGGTCATATTCGATCCTTGAATAGAGGTGTACGGGTCAATGACGGGCAGCGAGCACGGCTTCACCCACGGTTTTCCAGTCGGATGTTGAGCTGTCGGCTGTCAGGGCCGTAGCGTTGAGCAGGAAGCTTGCTGAGAGTCCTGTGCTCTTGCAGCACGCTTGGCAGCGCATGATCCAATCCACTTCCTCCATTGTCCTGGCGCGGTTTTGCCCTAATAGCGCGGTCAGGCAACTGACCTCTTCGATGCTCCAGTTCAGGAGGTTGGCCAGCAGGCCGTTGGAGTCTTTCGCCGGGGCCTCATTCGCCAAACGCAAGTAATGCAGAAGGTTTTCTTCTGACTGCGGCTGATGGCGGGCGCAATGACTGAAGCGTTCGAGCAAGTACAGCGTTTGAGGTGTCAGGGTTCCTGGGCTGTTCGAGGCGAGCCACGCAGGATTACTCATCAATTGCTGTAGCGTGCTGCTGTTCAGGTGCAGCCCCTTGCAGGCTCCGGCAGCGCGAAGGACCTTCGCCAACGATTGGGGTATTTTTCCTGGCGAGAAGTTTTTGATCTCCGTGACGACTGCCATTGTGGAGGTGTCGCCCATCGCCATCACGCTGGGGACGTATTCGGCGGATATGTCGGCAATGTCATGCAGCAGCGTTTCCACCAGGCGCTGTTGATGGTCAGCAGAAGGATTGGTGTCCGCTTGAAATGTCTCCAGCCGTCTCTCCAGCTCAGGGGGGAACGGTAAGTCGTCCTTCGTTGAACTGAACAAGCGACACCATTGCAGCACATCACGGTTGTTTTGCTTGAGCCAGTCAACCGCCCATTCCATGGCCATCAATACGTCAAGTATGTCGGTTGAATGATTATAGGGGTCGCTCAATTTACCTTTAGCCAACAGCTCGCAGAACGCTTCCCCTCCCAGCGTTCGCGCCACTTCTGTGCATTCGACAGGCGACAAGCCAAACATCTGTGCGATGCGGGCCTGGCGGTAAAGTGAAGACACCGTGGGTAAGTCGTGTTTAAGCGAAGAAAGGTGTTCTTTGGTCTGTGCCGCGAGCAGTAACAGCGAGTCTTGCGTGACGGTCAGCCCCAACCCCGCGCCGAGATAGTTGAGGCTCGGTTGCGATTTGGGGGCTTTGATATCAATGTCCTGTCCCTCGTTCTGCAGCAGAGGATTCGGGAGCAATTGAGTGCGGTTAAACACTTGATCGAACAACGGAGCACGATCACCGCAAGCGGATGTCGGCATGTCGTGCAGTAGCGAAGCAAACTCCTCGGGCGCGATGCCGTAACGCTGATTCAGGTATCGATACACCCCCAGGACGCGGAAGGTGTTTGGATTGAGCCACAGTGATTTCAGGCCGGGCAGTGATGTCGTGCCGTCCGAGTGCATGGCGTTGACGAGCAGTGTGTCCAGTTCGGTCGCGGGGATACCGGTCCAGCGTTGCAGTCGGACCATACGCAACAGGACGTCAAAACAAATTACGGGGAGGATATTGAACGTCGGGGGGCTCGTCGCTACCACCATTATCTTGTCGCGAGCTGACGCCGTGTTGATGTACTCGCAGCCATAAAAATGACGACCGGCCCCCGGGCTGTTGGTTGAGGCTTTCGGACGGTGTTTACCCTGCGCCAGCAACTGATCAATCTGCTCCATCGTCAGCCCGGTAAGCTCCTTGAAGCGCTCAACGCTAAGCCTTGGATCGGAGACTTTAGTACCGTAAGCCTTCACCTCTATATCGGGGGCGAGTGGCTCGATCAGTATCTTCTGCTGCTCCGGGCTCAGGCCGGACATCAGTCTCTGAGCCTCGGAAGAGGGCTTGGAAATGCTTCCGTATTCAGACTCGTCGAGCAAAAAAGGCAGTTTCAGACTGACCTGATAATTCAACTCGCCCAGTGCCGGTTTATCTGCACCCAACCCAAGCAAGCACTGGTGATGATGAAGGTCATAGGGCAGAGAGAGCGGGTAGCGCTCGCTGGCCAATACTTCGTGAACGGACTTCGCGTTGTTGGTTTTTTTCAGGTGTTCCTGGACATGACTGCTCAAGGTGTCATTGACGATGCTCAGCATCGGCTTTGCTGCGAAGGCACTCTGGTGATCCAGCATCAGGTTTTTGAGGTCCGGACGCCTCTTCTCCAGGGTGATCTTGTTGGGGTGTGTGGACGATTTTTCCAGTTTCCCGGCAAACAGATACAGCACTCGCAGATAGGCCACTGGCGAGTCGATTGCAGCGATATCACCGTCCTTGCAAAACTGCTCCCAATTCTCGTTGAACAATGCTTGATAGGTGGCGGGCCCTGACGTCGACTCGGTACCAACACTGCGCCGAACACGTCGACTGGCATCGCCGGATGACAGCTGATGCTCCTGATACAGACGGCTGATCTGTCGGGCATAGCTCAGCGCGTTGCCATACGCCTGCTCGGCGTTTGCGTCGGTATGCCTGGCGAGTTCAAGGGTGAACTCCTCTTTGGTCATGCGCACGATGTCGAACACCGACTCAAAGCCCATGCGCTGCATGGCTGTCTTGAAGTCTGCTTTTGTCTGGTCTTCGTTGCCTGGAGAGTCAATCAACCTGTGTAACAGCGAGCCGTTGCTTACGTCCATGTCTTGTCATTCTCCTGTTCGAACGGAATGTTCTTGGGCAGAAGAAAACGTACAGGAGTCAGTCTGGAATCGCGGTAGGTTGGCTGGGGATTGGGTTGTACGAAAAAGCAATCCGTTGTTCGGATTTATCGTTGAGAGAACGCCGGTATTCAGCCCCCATACCAGTTGCAGGAAAGGGGCTGAATGGGCGCGTTACGGGCCGAGAGTATTGAAGGTTGGCAGGTCAGACGCGGAAGTGGCTGACCATCATCTGCAACTGATTACCCAGCCGTGCCAATTCAACACTGGACGCGGCTGTTTCATCACTGGCGGCAGCCGTTTGCTCGGAGACGTCGCGCACGTTGATGATGCTGCGGCTGATCTCTTCGGCCACCGCGCTTTGCTGCTCGGCAGCGGCGGCGATCTGCTGGTTCATCGACTGGATGTTCGACACCGTGCGGGTGATGTTTTCCAGTGATACACCGGCCTTGCGGGTCAGCTCGACGCTGCTGTCGGTGAGGCTGCGGCTGTTGTTCATCACCGCGGCGACTTGCTGGGTACCGTTCTGCAGGCCGGCGACCAGGCCTTCGATTTCTTCGGTGGATTTCTGCGTGCGTTGGGCCAGGCCACGCACTTCGTCAGCAACCACGGCGAAACCACGGCCGGCTTCACCGGCGCGTGCCGCTTCAATGGCAGCATTGAGCGCCAGCAGGTTGGTCTGTTCGGCCACTGCCTTGATCACGTCCATGACGCTGCCGATCTTGTCGCTTTCCTGTTGCAGCACGGTCATGGCTTCGGTGGAACGCACCACTTCACTGGCCAGGCGTTCGATCTGAGCGATCGCTTCGTTGACCACTTTATCGCCTTCGCGGGCTTCACCGTCAGCCGCTGCTGCCGCTTGCGACGCTTCTTCGGCGTTGCGCGCGACTTCCTGCACGGTGGCGGTCATTTCGTGCATGGCGGTGGCAACCTGATCGGTTTCGATTTTCTGGCTGTTGACCCCGGCACTGGTTTCTTCAGTCACCGCCGACAGCTCTTCGGCAGCGCTGGCGATTTGGGTGACGCCGTCGCGGATACCGCTGATCAGTTCGCGCAGGGTGACGCCCATCCGTGCGATGCCTTGCTGCAATACGCCAAGTTCGTCACGACGGGTGACGTGGACATCATGGGTCAGGTCGCCGCCGGCGATGCGTTCGACCACCGCCAGGGTTTCGCGCAGTGGGCGAGTGATCTGTCGGGTGATGATCACGGCCGCGAGAACGCCAACCAGCAATGCCAGCACTGTACTGATCAGTTGCAGGGTACGCGCCTGAGTGCTTTCGGCGTCACGGCGATCCAGCTGGATCTGATACAGCGCGTCACTGCGCGTAACGATGTCATTGCCCTGGACAGTCATTTCCTGGCGAGCCACGACCGCGTCATTGTTGGCCGCTTTGTAGGCCTGCAATGCGTTGCGGTAATTGAGCAAGGCGCTTTGCAATTGGCGCAACGCATCTTGCTGGCTGTCGGCGAAATGCGTGTTGAGTGTTTTCAGGCTGGCAATGGCCGCGTCCATCTGGGCGAAGGCTTTTTGCTCGGTGGCCGGATTGCTGTCAGCGATGTAACCGCGAACCTCGTAGCGGGCGAGCTGAAACTGTTCCTTGGCTTCGGTGATGGCCAGGAGTTGTTCGAAGCGTTGATCGCTCAAGGGCATCTGGCGCACACGGGTGTCGATGTCATTGATCAGCGTGTTGGCGCTTTCGGCATTCTCACCCATGGTCTGACGCACACTGCTCACGGTCCGATAGGCGCTGCGCATTTTGTTCAGCGATTGCTGGTAGGCATCGATGACTGTGCCCTGTTCATTGAGCAGCTTGAGGTTTTCCGGGCTCTTGAGGCTCGACAGCAGTTTTTGCTGCTGGGCCTTGAAGCCGTCGAGGGCGGTTTGCACAGTCTGCGCCACGGTTTCGTCACCGTTGGCCAGCATGTACTGCAAACGGGTAACCCGCAGTTTGGTCAGACCCGCATTGAGCTGAGTGATATCGCTCATCCAGTTGCTGCGGTCGATCAGTCCACCCAGGCTGGTCCAGCCGGTCAGGGCGAGAATGCACGTAAGGGCCAGCACCAGGCCGAAGCCTAAGCTCAGCTTCAGGTTGACGCTGATGTTGGCGAACCAGCTATTCATCAAAAATTCCTCCAGGAACGTTGTGCTGCTTATCGTCAGTTGGCTGGAAGATTATTGTTTTTGGAGGCCAGCAGAATGTATTCGTAGAGGGCGTATCGGCGGCAGGCGCGATAGCTGAAACGTTTTTCGTAACAAGAAAATACGGGGCATGCTTGTCGGTTGAGCATTTTTTCACATTCATTTCACTGGGTACTTACGCATCGACTTTTAATGTTGCCCGTACAATTGGGTATTCGTGTGTCCGAGGCAGTGTGAAGGTGGAGTCAAGATTGGGTTTTGCGGGTATCAAGCGTTCACTGAACCGGGGTGGGCTCACTCGCGCTAAATACATTGCCCTTGCACTACTGGCATCACTCTTTGTTATCGCGTTGGCATTCTGGCTGCTGCGCCCAGTCGGTCCGGCGGACCTGGCCCACGGCAACATTGCCGGGGACAAGGCCCTGGCGGCCAGTTGGGCCAAGGGCGATACGATTGTGCTGATCCGTCACGTTGAGCGATGCGACCACTCCACTGCCCCTTGCCTGGACAGTGCCGATGGCATTACCGAACGCGCGCGTGCGGTGGCTGTCGGGATAGGTTCGCAATTCGCACACCTGGGCCTGACTAACGCCGACATCTACAACAGTCCGTTGACGCGGACCACGCAAACGTCGCGCTATATGTTCAATACGCTCGGCAGTGCCCAGGATTGGCTCTTCAACTGCAAAGGCACGATGCTGCGTGACGTGCTGGCGCACAAGGTCGCCGGCCGTAACCTGGTGCTGGTCACCCACAGCGAGTGCATGGCGGATCTGGAAAAAGAACTGAAGTTGCCAGCATCGACCCCTGGGTATGGCGCGTCGCTGTTTTTTACGCTGGATACCGCGCAAACCCAGCCGAAACTGCTGGGGCTGATCGAAGCCTCTGACTGGCAATCAGTCGATATCAAATAGCCCGGAGGGTTGATCCTCCCAGGCTACTTTTGCCAGGCAATAAAAAACGGCACCTGTATCAGGTGCCGTTTTTTTTGCTGGCCGTTTTACTGTGCGACGAAATAGTAATCCTGACGCCCCACCAGCATTTTCTTCAGTACCTTCAACGGGGCCTTGGGCTCAGTCTCGGCGGCAATCAGCGCCACATGCGTGGGAGAGGCGGCGAGAAATGCCGTCAGCTCGGCTTCGGTCTGCAAGTCCTTGAGCAGGGTGTGGGTGTAGAACACCGTTGCCCCGGCAGTCCGTTCGTTCGCCTGATACAGCGCAACTTCTTGTCCGTTGGCCTGCATGGTCTGGATTTGCTCGGTCAATGGCAGGAACGACAGTTTGCGGTCAGCACGCGGGACGATCCATTGGGCTGCGGCCAGATAACTGACGAACAGCACGCTGATGATGCCGATTGCGATACCGCGACGATTGCGGGCGATTTTGCCGAGCAACGTTGATGCTTCGGTGTGCTTGCGCAAGCGCTCGTATAACACTGCCGCATATTCTGCGGCCAGTACGGCGGCGGCCGGCGTCAGCGACATCAGGTACACCGTGCGCTTGCTCGACGCGAGGGTCAGCATGAAGAACTGGGCGAGCAGCCACAGCGTAAAAAACAGCAGGTAGCGATTGTTCACCAGGCTCTTACGGAAATGCCACAACCCCAGGTACACCAGGATGTTCCACGGCAGGAAGGCTTCCGGCAGTTTGGCCAGGTAGTAATAGAACGGCTCGTAGTGGCCGGCTTCAACGAACGAGCCGTTGAAGCGCCCGACGCTGTTGGTCAGGAGCACTTCGGCCAGTGCCTGCGAGCCACCGCGCTGATAGAGCATGAACAGCCAGATCACCAAAGGGATCAGCCCGAGCAGGGTCGCCAGTGCCGGCCCCATCCAGCGCGGCAGGCTGAAGCGTTTGTCGATCAGGCTTTCGGCCAGCAGGTAGGCGAAGATCACCACCCCCGGCATTGCCAGGCCCAGCACACCTTTGCTCAACGTGGCGATGGCGATGCCGACAGCGAAGAGCAGCCAGCTACCCAAGGCTGCGCGCTGTTCGGCATGTTGGCGATGAGCCTGATAGAACGACAGCAGCGCCAGGGTTACGCCCAGGCTCAGCAGTGCATCTTCGCCAACACCGCGAACGTTGCCCCAGTAACTGGCCATGGTCGCCAGCATGATCCCGGCAACCCAGGCGATGGTCGTTGGACGGCCAAATCGGCGCAGCATGGTGTACAGCAGCATCACGCTGAACAACCCGGCGAAGGCCGAGGCCAGGCGCACGGCCAATGGCGTGCCACCAAACGCACGGATCGCTCCGGCATCGAGCCAAAGGCTCAGCGGTGGTTTTTCTAGAAAGGGCTGACCGAACAGGCGCGGAGTCACCCAGTCATTGTCCAGGTGCATTTCCATCGCAATCCCGGCAACGCGGGGTTCGGTGGAACCTTGCAACTGGTGATTGCCAAGGGCGAAGAAGAACAGCAGGCATGTGAGTAACAACAGGAGTGGGGCGGGGCGTGACATAGGCATCAGGCTACCAAAGGATGAGGGCCGAGAGTAAAACAGGACTCGGAAGTATACGAGGCCACTTCTTAACAAAATGTGAATCGGAAAAATTATGCGCAAGAGCGACCGGTTTATAGCTCAGTAGAACCGGGTCGGTCACCCTTTGCATTGATTGAGGTGCGCACCTAAGGCAGATGATCAGCGGCAAAATCAGTTTCCGAACGGGCCTGTAGTTTGCCTTTGCGGCAGGCTCGTTGAAAGCGTTCGAAGTCGCGCTCGTTCTGGTCGGAATAGGCCTTGGCGTACTTGAACAGGGCATTGGCCATAACCTCGCTCTTGCCAATGTAACCGCTGATTTGTGCAGCTTGTCCGCTGGCTTTGGCATGGGCTCGAGCCAGGGCTTTGCCACAGATGTGGCCATACGCGGAAAACGTTTCGGCATCGAAGGTTTCCAGCTCCGCCGATATTTTCATGTCCCGTAGCTGGCGCACATAGAAGTGCTGGCCGTTGGGGCTGGTGGTCCAACCGAGAAACAGATCGCTGGCCGACTGCATCAGGCGCTGGCCTTCAACCACGCGCTGGCCGTCGTGACGTATCCGCGATTTGGCTTTGACGTAATCGGCAATCACCGAACGGCGTGCTTCCTTGAGCTGCAAAAACAGCGGTCGCTCCTGATCGTCGGTCAGCAGAGCAACCAGGCAGCGCGTCCCGACGCTGCCCACCCCAACGACTTTGAACGCCAGGTCCTGGACCTGGAAGCGCGCCAGCAAATCACGACGATCGCCCATCAACGTGGCTCGGTAATCGTGCATGAGGCTGTCGTACGGTGGTCGCCAATCGTCCACGCGCATCCAGTCATCATTGGCGTCCAGTAGCGTGGAGTCTTTGTGCAGATGGAAGATATGTGGCAGATCATCACGGATCAGCAAGCGGCCGTGTTTATCGCGCTCACATATCTTGGGCAGCAGTTCGGCATGGGTACGATGCTCGGCTTTGTTAATGGCGTTTTTCACATGCTCCAGCGTGCTGGTGGAGGGTTCCTGTTTGAGCAATTCGTTGTAACCGAGGGCGTCGTACCAGATCTCCAGGGCGCTCTGTTCGGCGCATTCGGCCATGCTCTCTTGATAGGCTGAGACCACGCGGCGACAGATGTCTTCCTCCACTGACGCAACGTGGCGCAGGTCGCGAATGGCGACCAGAAAGCTTGTCACCAGCCGTTTCAGGTCCCACTCCCATGGACCCGGGTGAGCTTCATCGAAGTCGTTGACGCTGAACAGCAGGTTGCGTTCCGGCGTGCCAAAACCACCGAAGTTCATCAGGTGACAGTCGCCGCAAATGGTTGAATGCAGGCCCATGTCCGGCGTCCCGGACAGGTCGTGGGCGTGCAGCAGAGCGTTGCCACGATAGAAGGCGAAAGGCGAAACCAGCATGCGCCCGAAGCGCAATTCGTTCAGCGAACGGATTCGCCCTGCACTGGAGGCTTTGATCAAGGGCACTGGGTCGCGATCGGTCTTCCCGTGCAGCGCCTGGTCATTGCGCGAGCACTGCTTGCGCGCATCCTTACCCTGTTTCAGGCGGTCTTTGAGGGTGTTCATGAGGTCCCTTCGAGGTGGGCTGAATGGCTGGCGCAGGCGGGGAAGGCGCCGCTTGGCGAAGTGTAGGACTCGCTTGAAAGCTAGCAGGAATCCCGCTGTTAGCCAGTCTTTGCGTTGGCTGACAACATTGAGCGGGTCGATACGATGGCGTAGTTGTCGCCTTGGCGAGCCCACTGAAAAGCCGACTAGTCTTTAACCCATCGATGGGCCTGTCGAGGTGTCAGGAGGCGTGTGCTTTCGTTGCTGATCGCGTGGTTGCTGGCATTCCTGATTGGCTGGGTTTCGCAGCGGATGGGCATGTGCCTGGTCAAAGCCAGCGCTTTAATGCTCAAACGCCGGCCCACCTTGTTCGTAGCACTGGTTTCCTGCGGGTTGTTTGGCCTGCTCCTGGCGCCGCTTTATCACCATTTCGGCATCAGCCAGCCGTTGTTCACGCCCGAAGTCGGGTATCCGTTGCTGATCGGTGGCGGACTGTTATTTGGCGTCGCCTCGGTGCTCAACGACGGTTGCAGCGTCGGCACCCTGACCAAACTCACCTGCGGCAATCTCAATAAAGCCTTTACGATTGTCGGCTGGGTGCTGGGGATTGTGCTCTGGTATCGGCTCAACATGTTGCCCGAGCACAGAACCCTGCTGATGCCCGAAATCTCCAGCAGCCACTACCTGCTCACCCTGGGTGTGGTGCTGATGGCGTTGCTGTTTCTGGCCTATGTTCACGGCGACAAACATCTGGTGTTCTCCAGCATGCTGCTGGGGGCGCTGACCAGCGCGCTGTACACCTTCGAACCGCAATGGACGCCCAGCGTGTTCTTTTACCACCTGTCACAGCTGTTCTGGATGCCCGAACAAACGACCCTCACCGGCCAGCGCGTCGTGGTGTTCGTGATGTTGCTGGTGGGCATGCTCAGCTTCACCCTGCGCCGCAAGACTTTCAGCTATCAGCCGTTCAACCTGTCAAAGGCATGCGTGCACTTATTGGCCGGGGTGCTGATGGGCATTGGCGCGTCGATGATGCTCGGCGGCAACGACTCACAGATTTTGCTGGTATTCCCGACGCTGAATTTGACCTCGACGTTGCCATTGGCCTCTATTGTCGTGGGGATTGTGGGGACGTTGTGGGTGAAGCGGTGGTGGGGGGGCAGGACCGCTCTGAAATGAAAAAGTCCGGTGTAGGGCCGCAATACTGTTCACTTAAGCCGATGTTTCAGGCACATCCGCAGTTGTGGCGAGGGAGCTTGCTCCCGCTGGGGCGCGAAGCGGCCCTGAATTGGGCCTGCTACGCAGTCCAG
>NZ_JBYSXY010000020.1:0-91272 GCF_058782685.1 Pseudomonas sp. FW306-02-D09B | reverse complement strand
GCAGTCCAGCGGGAGCAAGCTCCCTCGCCACAGATACTTCTCAGGCCTCCAGACTTCCTTAAGTGAACAGCATTGCGGTGTAGGGCCTGGCTTTAGATTTTTATCTGATCAAGTTTTCCATGAGTCGCAAACTTCCAAGGCACACGGAACGCGGAAACTGTCCCGCAGTGGCGTCACGGTGTGGCCTTCGGATTTGGAGAGTTCGTTAAGGGCACGGGCCAGAGCGGGAGGGAGGTTGTTGTCCAGCAGGAAGTTCAAGCCGCATTCCCAAGCTCGAAATTAACTGCCGCGTCTACTGCGTTGGCAGGTATCTCGTAAAGTTGAGCAACGCGCTTGGCATCGTTCCCTTCGGCTTGATAAGCACTGAAAACAGTTGCCGTGTCGATCCCTGTAACGGAAAGCACAGGTTTTCCAAAGTTTCTGGAGGGGTCGAGAACAATGGCCTTGCTGCGTTTGATCGGGTACCAGCGTTGAGCGGCACCTGAGCCCGTGTAATCAATGCCTTCATAGAGCGATGGCGTGATGACCTGTTTGAAGGCGTATTGCTTTTTAACCAGGTCAAGCAAGGCGTCATCGCCGAGTTCATCCAGAACCGTGGCGAAAATGCTCCGTCCGTCTGTTTGGAATCGTTTGCAGGTAAAGGGATAGGCCTGATCAAACATCGCTTTTGCTTGCACCGAAGCGCTGCGAATAGCTTGCAAGCTAACGCCGTGCTTACGGAAAGCGTGAACAAAGCGAATTTCGAGAAGGTCGTGAAAACCCAGGATGGGTTCACCCAGATCAGCCAGTTCGGAGGGCCACAGACCAGGATGCAGAGCACCGTGGGCGGTATACCCGAACAACCAGCGGCGGATATCGGCGGCCGGAATGCCGGTGTAAAGCGCGGCTTCTGCCGGGGTATACAAGCCAATGCCAACAAGATGGCTGGGTAGCGCAGTGCGTTGCATGTGGCCTCCTTGTCAGCGGGTAGTGCGGAAGGTGGAGTCTGGTGGCAGTGGCGATCTCGATCAATCGGTTTGAGACGAACCGTCTGTATCGTTTGCCCAGATTAGGTTTGCGGCTCATTCCGCACAAGTTCACACACGACGCTTTGGCTTGCGGGAAATGTCCGAGCTCTGTCTCGGAAGATGCCTAGGCATTTTTGAGAGGTGATAATCCGTCAGCTTGGTCGACTTAAGAAATTCCGAGTACAACGCATGACACGTAGCAGCTGGCGAAGCCTGCGTTCGGCCGCGAAGCGGTCGTAAAATCATGCGGTGCGGTCTCCCAGATCGACCGAGGAGGCAGGATTTACGACTGTTGCACAGCCGAACGCAGGCTTCGCCAGCTGCTACGGGTCATGCGATGCCCCTGTCATCTCTTAACTGGCAGGCATTACTCACCAGGGCCATTTTTTCCTTACGACGGAAAAACCTGCGCCTGCAATCGTCGCCCAACGACATCCAGCAAATCACAACCATCGCGCAGTGAAACCACCAGCGCTCGTGCCAGTTCACTGTGAATCCCCTCGCCGGTGGCGACGATCTCCAGCAACTGGGTCGTGGTGCGGATGCGGTAGGCGGCTGTTTCATGCAACACGTCGAGTGGTGCCTCGGTGTCGATCAACAGGGATGCAACGGTGCAGTCGATGCCGGTGATGGGCATGTATCGAGTCATGGCAGAACCTCCATTCATAAGCAGAACGTGACGACTCAGTGGTGAGCGGCGGGTTGAGGTTCGTGCGCTGCGTCCGGCGTGTCGAAGTGCTCCAGCGCCCGATTCACCAGCAACTCACCCAGCACGATCAACTGCTGAATCGCCAGCGCCACGTTGCGACGCGAGTCTTCGAGCTGGAAGGCCAGGTCGCTGGTCATGACGTTGAGCGAGGCGAGGGTTTCGCTGGTGTGGATCAGCAGGGTTTCGGTGTCGATGTCAGGACGAAGGGTGAAGAGATTGCTTACAGGAGAGGTGGCTTTTTCGGGGATATTGAGGGTGAACTTTTTCATGCTGGAACTCCGGTAGTCTCGAGAGGCCTACACTTTTACGGCCTGTCACAACCGGTCGCTCATTTGCAGCGACGATTCAAAGGTATCTTCACGACAAGAGACTTTCCAGTTCATCAATGCCGCCGCAGTGTGCGGGAAATGTCCTAGGATCGTTGGGCGCGCGGTAATAAAAAATGAAGGGCTGTCGATTTGCGGCGCTACCGTTCGACAAGGTAGTGAGTAGTTCACATCCAACGGAGAGACGACGATGCGATTCATGATCATTATAAAAGCCAGCCAGGATTCTGAAGCCGGCGTGATGCCCAGCCAGGAATTGTTGACCGCGATGGGCAACTACAACGAAGAGCTGGTCAAGGCTGGCATCCTCCTCGGCGGCGAAGGCCTGCACCCCAGCAGCAAGGGCACCCGCGTACGCTTCTCGGGCGAGAAACGCACGGTGATCGACGGCCCGTTCGCCGAAACCAAAGAGCTGATCGCCGGCTACTGGCTGTGGCAGGTGAAGTCGAAGCAGGAAGCCATCGACTGGGTCAAACGCTGCCCCAACCCGATGCCGGGCACAGAGGCCGAGATCGAGATTCGCCAAGTGTTCGAGCCGGAGGATTTCGGCGCCGAGTTCACACCGGAGCTGCGTGAGCAGGAGGAGCGTGTGTGGGCGCAGGCGAAAGAACAGACAAAGAAGTGCTGAAACGGAAAGGGGTTGGTTTATTTTGACTTTGATTTTTGCGATGTGTGACGGAGACATCGGGCGAGACCAAATTTTACGTGCAGATCGTCTGAGAACTTGTTGGTATTGGTGACGAAACATCCGTCACCGACTATATTAGGTTTTCTTTATTCAAATTTGAGCATTGAAATAACGCTCAGCTCGAGGAAGTTATGTCCAAGGAACTCGAAAATGTAACCACCCAAATTTCTGACGACGAAGGTCGCGGATTGGTGGTTGTTATCGGTCCAGAAGGGCTCCCTCACGCCAAATACGTCAAGGGGCTTGATGGCAAAGGGGTGAAAGCTTCCTCGCTTTTGCACACGAGTGCTGCTGCATTGGACTACGCGATCTCCCACATTGCTGCTTCCACAAATTCTGACACTTGCTTTCACCACATATCCTCAGCTCCTCGAGCTACCAGCAGCGGACCTGAGGTTATGTGGGTAATTGCTTCAGCGAATGCTGCTGCGGCGTCGGCTCCTAGCGAAGCTTATAAGCGCATCAAAGAGTCAGCTTCTGAAATGCTGAAAGACCCGAAAAAGGTTCGTGCTTTTTTCGCTCGAGTGAATGGGGAAGCTTCGGCTAGCTGATGTATAGAATCTCCCCGTCCTTCGTTCTTGGTTTCCATGGATGCGAGCGAGAAGTAGGCGAGCGCGTTTTGGCCGGCGAACAAACCCTTTACGACAGTACCAACGATTATGATTGGCTCGGTGGTGGCGTCTACTTCTGGGAAAATAACCCTCAGCGTGCGCTGAGTTTTGCTACTAACGCGCAGAAACGAGAAAAAATCAAAGACCCCTTCGTCGTGGGGGCTGTGATCGATTTGGGCCGCTGTTTGGATTTCACCACGCAAAGCGCATTGCTCGAAATCCGCGAAAGCTTTCTTGGGCTTGAAGCCGCGTCGAAGCAAGAGGGTGGCCAACCGCTAAAGGAAAATACGCCTTATCTGCGTCGTCTTGACTGTCAGGTGATCGAAGCGCTTCATGCATTCCGAGAAATGGCTCAAATGGAGCCTTACGATTCTGTACGCTCGCCGTTCTGGGAGGGTGAACCGCTTTACACTGGTACAGATTTTATGCACGAGACTCATATCCAGCTCGCAGTTCGCAGTACCAAGTGCGTGAAGGGGTGGTTCAGGGTCCTTGATGTATCTGGAAAACCAGTAGAGTTTGTGCCGGTTGAGTGAGGCGCCGATCATTTTTCCGCTGACGGGGTCCTGCGTCACGAAGTGTACGGCGTTGCCGGTTTCAAACTCAGTGGCTTACTGCTCAAGGCGCAGTTACAAAGAAACCGCATCATCATCGACTTGGCCATTTCGCTAGTCTGCGTCCAGCCCAGGTCGCTATAGAGAGGTCTGCCCTTCGCTGTTGCGTGCAATATCGCGTAGCCGATATTTCGCTTCTGGAATGCGCTTTCTGCCAGCGCCATCATCTGTCGGGCCAAACCACGACGGCGGTAGTCTTTTTCCGTGTACACGTTGAGCACATACCCGCGTTTGTCCTGGGTTGGATGCAGCGGGTGAGGCGGCCAATCGATAGACATCAGGCCAATACCCGCTATCGGCACGCCCCCATCGAGCAACACAAATCCAAAGTACGACCCATCAATCAAGCGCGGTAACAACCACGCACGGAACGGTTCGGCCATGTGCCGAAGCGTGTCGTCATCACTTCCGGCTTCTCGAAACATTTCCTCCCGATGCCGACAAATCAGATCGATATCGCGTGCATCCACTTCGCGCCATTCCATATAAGGCTCCGAATATTGCTTCAACGAGTTTGAGTCTAGCTGGGTTCAGGAAGCCGGGGACAGACCCTACCAGGCGGAATAGGGGAGAAGGCCTTACCCGTCAACTCACAAAAATAATCTTCGACACCAACTCCGCGCTGTTTTTTGCCTGCAGCTTTTTCATCAGGCGGGCGCGGTGGACTTCCACGGTTCTGTGGGAAATTGCCAGTTTTTTGGCCACTTCCTTGCAGGTCAGGCCGTTGACGATGTGCATCGAGATTTCGCGTTCACGGGGCGTGAGGTTCACGGTGGCGTGGTGCGGCCGGTCCATGCGTTCGAAGTGCCAGACCATCAGTTTGAATGGATCGTCGGGGGTCAGGCTGTAGCCGTGCGACCTGGCCCAGAACACTTCACCGTTTTTGTGTTGCATGAAGCGTTCGTCGGAGTAGGAACCGCTTTGGCTGTTGCGCAACCAGGTCTGGCTGCGATTGCCGATGGCTTTGTAGTCCGCCTGGGAGGGATAGATCAGCAGGGTCAGATGACCCAGAAGCTCTTCGCGCTGGTAGCCGAACAGTTCCAGAAATGCCTCGTTGCAGTCGAGCATCACGCGGTTGCCGGTGATGAGTTGCGGGGCGGGCGACACCTTGAATGCCAGGCGCTCAAGGTCTTTCAGTTGATGTGCGAAGACGGTCATTGGGCATCCTGCCTCGATTAAATCCGGTACTGACGACGCTTTGTATCAGAGCGCTTACTTATTCATGTACGTAGTTGTACGAACTAGCGAGCGATCCGGGCGGTAGGTCATTGTAGGGAATGCCTGATCCAAGCACAGAAGAAAATCACCATGCCCCATGATTCCGTATCCATCGTCGCTGCCGCGCACTCTCGATTTGGCCGTCTGGACGGTTCCACGTTGGAAGACCTTATCGTTCAGGTCACCCGCGAAGCCCTGGAAGACGCCGCCATCGACGCCTCGGCAATCGACGCGATGTTCCTCGGGCATTTCAACTCGGGGATGGTTGCGGATGGTTTTCCCGCCTCGTTGATGCTGCAAGCCGACCCAGGCTTGCGCTTCAAGCCCGCGACCCGTTGCGAAAACGCCTGCGCTTCGGGTTCGGCGGCGATTCATGCAGGGATCAACGCGATCCGCTCAGGCTCAGCGGAGCTGGTATTGATCGTGGGCGCCGAGAAGATGACTTCCAACTCCACGGCCGACGTCACCAAGGCCCTGGCCGGTGCCGGTTATCAGAACGATGTCGAAGAGGCCGGGCTCAGTTTTCCGCAGCTGTTCGGCCTGGCCGCGCAACAGTACCGTGACCGCTACCAGTGCCCGATGGCATCGATGGCCGCGATCGCCACCAAGAACCACTCCAATGCCATGGCCAACCCCTTGGCGCAGATGCACCGGGTGATGGATTTCGAACACTGCAACAACGTGTCCAAGAGCAATCCGTATGTGGCGGAGTCGTTGCGCCTGACCGATTGCTCGCTGATCAGCGATGGGGCTGCGGCCATTGTGCTGGCCTCGTCCAAGCGCGCCAGGCGGTTTCGGCGTGACGTACTGATTCGCTCGGCGACGCAGGTCAACGATTTCCTGCCGATTGCCCAGCGCGACATTCTCGCGTTTGAAGGCCCGCAGCGCGCGATCCATTCGGCTCTGCGCGGGGCCAATATCACCTTGGCCGACCTGAGCTTTGCCGAGGTCCATGACTGCTTCACCATCGCCGAATTGCTGATCTACGAAGCCATGGGCCTGACGCCCAAAGGCGAGGGCCATCGGGCGCTGGATGACGGTATCGTGCGGGCGGGTGGACGTCTGCCGGTGAACCTGTCGGGCGGGCTCAAGGCCAAGGGGCATCCGGTGGGCGCCACGGGAGTGTCGATGCACGCAATGGCCTTTCGGCAGCTGACTGGCGAGCCGATTGGCCTGGCTGTGCCGAATCCCGAGTTCGGTCTGCTGTTCAACATGGGCGGCATGGCGGTCGCCAACTATGCTTCGGTGCTTCAGGCACGCAGGGCTTGAACATGAATATTGCTAACTGGTTGAACGACGCCGGCCGACGCTGGCCAGAGCGTCCAGCGTTGTTCGAGGGGCAGCGGCAAGTCGCCGACTACGCCACGTTTGCCGTCCTTGTCCGTAGCCGTGCAGCGCAACTTATAAACGAGCACGGTATTGCGCCCGGCGACCGTGTCGCGCTGTTCATGAAGAACAGTTGCGAATACCTCGAACTGCTTTATGCCGTCTGGTGGGTGGGCGCGGTGGTGGTGCCGATCAACTGCAAGCTGCACCCTGCTGAAGCCGGCTGGATCGTCGACAATGCGCAAGCCCGGCTGATTCTCACCGATGGCGGCAAGGTGTTCTCGCCCGAGGCGTTGCCGCAGGGCTGTCGAGAACTGAATGCAGCGGCCAGTCTGGCGTGCGCTTCGGTCGATGCGACGACGCTGGAAGATCCCTGTGCTCGTGATGCCGATGACCTTGCCTGGTTGTTCTACACCTCCGGCACCACCGGACGATCCAAGGGGGTGATGCTCTCTCATGGCAACCTGACGGCCATGTCGCTGTGTTATCCGCTCGACGTTGATCCGGTCAGTCCGGATGACGCGGTGGTCTACGCGGCCCCGATGTCCCATGGCGCCGGCCTCTACAACTTTATCCATGTGCGTTGCGGTGCTCGCCATGTGGTCCCCGAATCCCGTGGCTTCAAGGCCGACGAGCTGTTCGAGTTGGCGAGCGGGCTGCGCAATATCACCCTGTTCGCCGCACCGACCATGGTCAAGCGCATGGTTGAGCAGGCCCGTCGTCAAGGCTATGGCGGCGACGGGATCAAAACCATCGTCTACGGTGGTGCGCCAATGTACCTGGCGGATCTGCAAGACGCGGTCGAGACCTTTGGTGCACGGCTGGTGCAGATCTACGGTCAGGGCGAGAGCCCGATGACGATCAGCGCCTTGTCGCGAGAGCTGATCGCGGATCGCAACCGTCCCGACTGGGCTTCACTGGCCGCTTCCGTGGGGCGAGCACATTCGTGTGTGGAAATCAGGATTCTGGATTCCGAGCACCGGCCGTTGCCGCCCGGCCAGCCGGGGGAAATCGCCGTGCGCGGATCCACCGTCATGCAGGGCTACTGGCGCAACGACGCCGCGACTCGCCAGACCTTGTTGGATGGCTGGCTATTGACCGGCGACATCGGTTTTCTTGATTGCGCGGGATATCTGACGCTGACCGATCGCTCCAAGGATGTGATCATTTCCGGAGGCTGCAACGTTTACCCGCGGGAAGTCGAGGAAGTGCTGGCGCAACACCCTGAAGTATTTGAAGTCTGCGTGGTCGGCGAGCCGGATGTGCAGTGGGGGGAATCGGTGGTAGCGTTTGTCGTCCCCCGCAGTGCAGAGGGGCTCAACGAGTCTTTGCTCAATGCCTGGTTCATCGAGCGCATGGCGTCGTTCAAAAAGCCGAAGAAGTATGTGTTTCGCACAGAGCTGCCCAAGAACAGTTACGGCAAGATTCTCAAGACCGACTTGCGCCTCTGGTTGAAGGAGGCCGCGAGCGGCACTGCAGTTCCTTGAGTTGTGTTTTCCATGGATAGAAATCAGACAGGAGTCCCTCTCGTGGGCATTCAACAGAAAAACCCGGCCCGGCAACGGCGTCGGGCGTTTATCGGTGCAACGTCCGGCCACCTGATCGAGTGGTACGACTACGGCGTTTATGGTTTTCTCGCCGTCTATATCGGCAAGGCGTTCTTCGTATCCGACGACCCGACCAGCAGCCTGCTCGCCAGTTTTGCGGCTTTTGCCTTGAGCTTTTTCATCCGTCCGCTGGGGGGGCTGTTCTTCGGTCCGCTGGCGGACAAGATCGGCCGGCGCAAAACCTTGATCACGGTGCTGGTGATGATGGCCGGCTCTACCGTTCTGCTCGGGCTGCTGCCGACCTATGCCACGCTGGGTATCGCAGCGCCGATTCTTCTGGTGTTGATCCGCTGTGTGCAAGGCTTCTCGGCCGGTGGCGAGATCGGCACCATCACCAGCTTCATCTCCGAGTACGCTGGGCCCGGGCGACGTGGATTTGCGACGTGCTGGTTGATGGTGACGGCGGTACTCGGCCTGTTGCTGGGCGGTGCGGTGGCCAACGGCATGACCTGGGTGATGGGCGCTGACCTGATGCAAGCCTGGGGCTGGCGCATTCCGTTCCTGATAGCGGCGCCGCTGGGCCTGATCTCGATGTACATCCGCCTGAAGCTCGAAGACAGTCCCGAGTTCCTCGCGCTGCAGCGCGCAGGGGAAACCTCCAAAGCTCCTCTGCGAGAAGTCTGGCAGTGGAAACGGGCGATTGCCCTGGTGTTCTTCATCATTACCCTGCACAGCTCGATCTTCTATCTGGTGCTGACCTTCGCCTCGACCTACATGTCGAGCATCCTCAAGTTCGACAGCGGCACGACCTTGCTCTACGTCTTCGTCGCCAGCCTCTCGGCCGCAGTGGTCATGCCGTTCGGCGGCGCGTTCACCGATAAATACGGGCGCAAACCGTTTTTGCTGGTGGTCGGCACCCTGGCCACTTTGGCGATGTACTGGCTGTTCAAATCGGCACCCACGGCGACGCCGGCTTCGTTTATCTATCCGTTGATGACGGTGGCGATTTTGTTCGGCCTGTATGCCTCGTCGACTTACGCGTTGATGAGCGAGTTGTTGCCCACGCGAATCCGCTCCACCGGCATCGCGGTGGCGTACAACATTCCGGTGGCGGTATTTGGCGGTAGCGCACCGCTGATTTCTACCTGGCTTATCAAGGTAACCGGCGACATTACCTCGCCCTGGTACTTTTACATCGGCACGGGCGTGGTATCGCTGATCGCACTGGTGCTACTGCGCAAGGAGGATTTTGTCGCCTGCGCAAGTCCCGCCGAGGTGCCGAAGACTGGGCGAGCCGATCTGGCGTTGGCGCCCGCGCCTTGAACAGGTGAGTGATAGACAAAGCCCCAGATGCAACAAAGCCCGCACAAGACGGGCTTTGTTGATGTTTGAGGGGAGAGGGTTCGCACAAGATGGGCGAACCAGAACTCATTGAGCCTCAGGCACAGATTGCCGTGCCCGCAACACCACGATCCCCGGGGTCTTCGCGATGTAGTCCTTGAAGGGAGAGTCTACGACTTCCCGGTTCTTTTTCTTCGAAGAGGCATTACGCAGCACAGGCCCTTCGTCCTTGTTGATAAAGAACCCGGTATGGGTGACGTCGAGGCCGGCGAGTTGGGTGTAAATGCCAACGTAATCGCCAGTCTGCAAACGGCTGATCACATGGTCGTTAACAAACGCGCTGGGGATATAGGTAATCGTGCGCTCGGTCATGGGCACACCCGGCAAGTAAGCGCTGCCATCGGCTTTTCGATTGAGGCGCTTAACCACGGTTACCGCATGAGGGCTGATTTGCGCGGTGACGTCGTCGGCCAGTTTTTGCTCGGCCTGCGACCAGTCGGTGAAGAAGTGCCGGCGATGCAGGTAATCGAGATTGCCGTTCACATAACGCGTCTGAATGAGGTTTTTGAAGAAGTCCGCTTCATTGTTGGACTTTCTCAGCGCTTCGACGTAATCCAGATAGGTGAAACAGTCCAGGCCCCTGAAGTCGACGACCAATGCTTCCGGCGTGGTAGCAGAGCCCTGCAACCTGTTCGCGGAATAGGGCCGTCCCAAAAACTCCCGTGAAATCAGATTGTTCATCTGCCCTATGTCTTCGGGATTGATCGCTGAGCGTTCTTTGAGCAGGGCATCCAGTTTGCTGGCGGTATAACCATCCATGTTCAGTGGGGCGTGCCCATTTGCGGAGGCTACGTTCTCCACTGCTTTCGTTTTCTCGACGGGCAGCCCAGTCCCGCACGCTGTCAGCATGGATACCAAAAGAAATACAGCAGACCTGCGCATTCGAGTTTCCATCGTTTTCGGCTGTTACGTCGTAAATGGTAATGTTTATTGATAGGTCTGTGGGGATTTTGAGACTGCCGGGGAAAGTTCAAAGCATTTTTTTCGGGAAATACCGACTGGGTACTTCGCCCAGTACTCGACGGAAAACACTGGTGAAGGCACTCGGGCTGCTATAGCCCAGATCAGTTGCCACCCGCGTAATTGCCTCTCCGTTACCCAAACGCACCACGGCCGCCAACAGACATGCCTGCTGACGCCATTCGACAAAGCTGATACCGGTTTGTTGGCGAAACAGCCGGGTAAATGTGCGGCGGCTCATCCCGACCTGCCGAGTCATATCATCAATTCCGGTTTCCAGCGACGGTTGCTCCAGCAGCTTTCGACAGACGTGCACCAGTCGTGGTTCGCTCGGAAGAGGTGCATTGAGCGATAAGGGCGACATGCCGGCTATTTCGTGGAGCAGCAAGGTCATCAAATGTCCGTCCAGATCTTCCTTGGCATACAGTGCCGGAACGTCCATGGCCCGGATCAGCAGTTGTTTGAGCAATGCCGAGACGCCGAATACCTGGCAGTGCGCAGGCAGACCTAGTCGAGCGGCGGCGCGGTTACGGATGTAGGTATTAAGCATGGTCACCGGTCCGCTCATGCTCATCTCATGGGGGACGCCCGCCGGTACCCAGATAGCTCTTTGTGGGGGGACGACCCAGTTGCCCTGGCGAGTGAATACCGTGATGACGCCACAGGCGGCGTAGGCAAACTGGCCACGTTGGTGCGTATGCAGAGCAAAGTGTTGGCCATCCAGATAGTTATTGGCCGTGACCACTGCATCGCGGGGAGTGTTTTCGTAGGGATCTATTTCAGTTTCGCGCATGGCCCGAATTTAATGATTTATGACCTGACAGTGCAAGCGAGCCATTGCCCCTGTTGCGCATAGTGGCGTCGCGGTTGGGGCATACAGCCACTGGCCCGGCATACTGGAAATAGAACTTCATGCAGAAAAAACACCTGATCCTGGCCGTGTTGGTGACGGCTGTCTGGGGTCTGAACTTTCCCATCACCAAACTGGGTCTGGCGGCTATTGATCCACTGCTGCTGACGGCTCTTCGCTTTACGCTGGCGGCGTTGCCGTGGGTGTTTTTTGTCCGGCGGCCGTCGATCGCCATGGGGTGGTTGGCCGCCTATGGATTGATTTTCGGGGTCGCGATGTGGGCGTTGATTAACCTGGGCATCGAACTGGGTGTGCCACCAGGGACCGCAGCCCTGTTGATTCAGTTCAGTGCGTTTTTTACCTTGGGCTGGGGTGTATTGCTGTTTCGCGAACAATTGAGCCTTGGACAGACGCTTGGGATGGGGCTCGCAGCGCTGGGTTTGATCGGCATTATTTTCAGCAGCCCGGGCCAGGCAACGACAGTGGGTTATGGTTTGTTGCTGATGAGTGCATTTAGCTGGAGTGTCGGCAACATCATCATCAAACAATCAAAGGTCCGGGAAATGTTTGCCTTTGTGGTGTGGGCCAGCCTGTTCCCGCCGATCCCCTTACTGGCGCTCACCTGGCTGGCGCACGGTTCCGCTCCGTTTACCTCCCTGGTCACCCACCTTGAATGGGTGTCAGTGTTCTCGCTGTTGTTTCAAGTCTACGCGGCGACACACTTCTGTTATTGGGGCTGGAATCTACTGCTGCGAGAGTACCCGGTTTCCAGGGTGGCACCGCTGTCTTTATTGATACCGGTATTTGGCGTCGCCGGTTCGATGCTGATGCTCGGGCATCGGGTTGATTTCAACGAAGGGATTTCGATTGCGTTGATTCTATCGGCGCTCGCAGTGGGGTTGATGAAGGGGCGCGAGCGGGTGCGGATTGCGCAGGCTGGGCAATAGACGCGAGGGAACTGGCGATGTTGAAATCTGATTGCGGGAGATGAAAAGCCTTTTGCTCGAGCCTTGGACACAACACTGCCCCCATTGCGAGCAAGCCTCGTTTCTACGGGAGGGAAAATAGTTTTCCAAATCCCAGACGCAACAAAGCCCGAACTTGGCGGGCTCTGTTGATGTTTCGTTTGGCGCCTGGGGCATTTGAACTTGTCTCTGAAGCCCAAAATTTCATTGATGCTCAGGGGGTGTCGTTCGTTGAGATAAATGCCCCGACGCCAAGGCGGAGGTCGTAGGCCGGTACCTGGTGAACAAGTCCGTGTGCGGACTGGAGTGAACCGTGATAAACAAACGGCACGACTTACATCTCTGAGGGCTACCCAGAGATCACGCTTCGACTTAGAACACACAGCACGACACGGAAGATTTATCTACAAGGAGCAGGATGCATGTTGAAACCCATTATTCCCTTGGTCTTGGCAGCGGCCGTTTGTAGCGCGCAGGCGGATGTTCAGGTTCAGGTATCGCCGATGCCCGAGCAGTTGAAGAGTCTGAAGCCTGTCGCGGTTGCGGAGAGCAACTTAGAGGAGCGGAAGCGGCTCGACCGAATCGACTCAATAGTCCAGCGCTTCAATCTGAAGAAGGACGAGAAGTTTATTTACTCGGGTAACAAAACACCCAACCCATCCTTGGGGCTTTTGGATGTCGTCTATAAAGTTTATCCAGAAGACGCGCAGTTGAAGGTGGTTAAACTCGACGTGCAAAAAGGATATGCGCGTATATATCCTGTTGACCCCGAGGATATCCAACCGTATACGAGTTTCGCAGCGAGCCCCCTAGATGCCAGGATTGCCAGCGATATCCTGAATCCCGGCGCATCAGCGACCCGATCCAAAGCATATTTCAAGGAGTGGTACGACACTTACCAGTCGTCTCGGGTCAAACTTGCACGAAAAATAGTGGCGAGTGATGCCTGTGAGACCGTGACGAGTGTCGAGCTCTACAGTTTCAACGGGGATGTGTTCACTGCGTTCTGTGGAAACGGTATGGCGATCAGTCAAACCCCGGCAGAGATTGAAGCCGAACAGCCAATAGACCCAGCTATAAAAAAATGGGTAGTCAAGCGGCCCCGGTGAGTTCAGGTCTCGAGATTCCTGAGAGCTTGGGGGCCATTCAGATTACGTATTTTCGCCATGGCTCCCCTTCAAACGAACTCTGGACGGTTCCCATATACCGATTCAAAGCCATACCTGAGGACGGTAGCTCCGCGCGATTGATAGTCAGTACTCTCATCGACATCCCTGGCGCGTTAAAGAGTGAAGTAATACGGGTTAAAAGTTCCTGTCGACGTCTTTGCACCGAACAGCGCGTTTTTACACGTCTATGCAACAAGCCCATTAAGCATGTGCCAGAGAGACAAATATGAAGAATTCAAAACGAAGCCGAAACTGGCCCATCTTTGCCGCAGTCCTGTTGTCAACCAGCATCGCCGCCTGGACGGCGTCGGCGGTTCAGGCGGAGGCCCGGGCACCAAGCCCTGCCGGGCTTATGCGCGAGGCACAACGCCTGAGCAGCGAGGAGTCATTGGCGGAGGCCACGGTCGCAGCCCGGGCGGCTATGGAGGCTGGTCGCAAGGGCAGCGCCCTGGATTTCACCGAGCTAGATGCGGGCGTCCTGCTCGTCAACCTGTTGCACAAGCAGGGGAGATACGACGAGGCCCGGAAAGCCGCCGAAGAGCAGATTGCGTATTGGGAGCAGAAAGCAGCATCTGCCGGGTCGACGGGCAGGCGCGACAGCCGCAGCACGAACATGCTTGGCCTGGCAATCGAAGCAAGCATGATGGCGGGTGAAAGAGCAGAGGTCGCACGCCTGCAGGAAAAGCTATTCGCGGTCGCGAGCCCCGATCCCGGTCTATGGCGCTTGTCGCTGGACGAACCGCGCTTGCATTACGAGCTGGCTGACTTCTCGATGCCACTAATGCTGGGACAGTGGAAGCTGACGGAGTTTGAGCCAGCAAAGAAACGGGATTTCATCACCCGCGTCCTCTATACACAGGTGTTGGCAGACAGCCACCTAAGCGCCGAGATTTCGCTGTCCTATGACGAAACACAACGCAAGCAGAGCGCCGCACAACGGCAGGAATGGGGCAAGTCCTATCAGGGACAGCATGAGGCACAGGCGCTTGCATCGGCAATGCCCGATCTCCCCTTCGACGGCCTGACATCCGTCAAACTAGGGAGGCAAGAGGAGTGTGACGGCGAGCAATGCGTCAATGTTCATTGGATAGCGTTAAACGGCGACTGGCGCATGGACATCAATGTGATTTTCAGATCGCGAGACGAGGCCCAGGCAGTTGAGCAAGTGCGCAAGTTGTTCGCGGCGCTGAAATGGCAAAGCGCGCCACCGCTGTTCCGTGAGCGCACGATAGTCGAGCAGATCCAAGACATGGATTCGTACTGGAATGTTCCTGGCGGCTGGTCCAAGGCTGCTGAACTGGCAGAGCAGGCGCTGCCCGATGCCTTTTTCTCAGAGGAAATTGCGCGCGTGCAGACCTATATCGGCGTGTCGCAGTACCGGCGCGGCGCTCTGGATGCCGCCCGTCGCTCGCTGGGTTTGGCCGTGCCTGCCTGGGAGATTGGCTTTACCGATGAAAGCCTCTATCGCACTGCGCTAGATTATGCAGCGGATATCGCTTACCGCCAGGGCAGAGGTCACGACGCCGTCGCACTGAACCGAAGGCTCATCGAATGGCAGGAAAGCGATGCTACGCTGGGCTGGACAATACCGAAGGATGAAAATGCCTTGGTCAACCGCCGGAAAGACATGCGTCTGCCCTTGCGTGTGGGCGACTACCGCCTGAGATTGGACACAGAAAGTCGTTTCTACTACGAAAATTTGCAAACAGGGGCGCAACTTGGCCTCACAGTGGGCATGGCTCAGTCATCTGACGAGGAGCTTGAGCCGTTGCTGCGCTCCTTCATGGCGGAAAAGTTGGGGCTGCAAGCCGGAGAAATGCGCAGGACGAAGTTTTCGCCCAAATCGGCCGAACATGGAGAGCCGCAGGCAACCGGCCGCAGATGGGAGTTCGATGTGACGAAGCTGCCTGACGATAAAGGCGCCTCTGACAAGGACCCTGTCACCGGTGTCCTGCGGGAAACACCCGTGAAGATGGCGTTCTGGATCGTGGACCGCAAGGACCTGCGGTCGTTGCTAAGGGCACCCATCATGGCCGGTGGCCAAACCAGGACCGAGGCGAATCAGATTGCGCAAGCGTTGTCATGGTAGGGCAGAACGACGTGCCGTCAGCCGTTGAAGATCTGGAGTCGGTAGGCTTCTAGGCTTCTACTTTGAGTCGAAGACCTTCAGCAATTCGTCCAGGAAGGACTCAATCGGCTCGTCATGTCGAACGGGATGCCGGACAGCCATGTGAAAGTTGGTGTGGTGGCTTATTTGCTCGGGGGGGATTGGGAGTAAGCGACGACGCCGGAGGGTTGCCTGCGTAGAAAGGTCCAACACCGATGCCACCCATTCGACAGGAATATTTTGAGTAAAGGTACTCAGATCAGAAAAGTTGAAGAGGTCGCCGAGGTCGAGCAGATGCTGCTGAACAAACATAAAAAATCCGATGCCAGAGATCTGGCATCGGATTTTCGGGGAAGCCCTGCTGAGACTCAAATACTTAAGTGAACAGCATTACGCCAAGTGCGGGCTTTTTTTGTACTAGTCAGTGCTTACCAAAGCGGTACGACATAACTCACGTAGAGCCGGTTTTCATCCTGCTTGGTCTGGCCCGTCAGGCTAGGGTTGGCCTGGGCGTTTTTCCAGGTCACGCCCAGTCCCTTCAACTTGCCATCAGGCACCTGGTAGCTCAGCGCCAAGTCGCGCTCCCATTCGCTGTCGCCGCCTTTAGTTACTTTGATCTTATCGCCGTGCGCGTAGGTGGCCAGAAAGCCAAGGCCTTTGATGCCCAACTGACCGAAGTCGTATTTGTACTGAGCCATCCAGGTTTCTTCGCCAGCATGCTGGAATTTGTTCAGTTGCAGGTTGGTCAGTGCCGGTGTATCAGCGCCGGCGCCAGGACCTTGTCGGGCATCGCCACTGTTAAGCCCGGAGTCCAGGTAAGGGAAGTCACTGTTACCGGTGTTTTTCTGGGCCCCCAAGCCAATGGTGTGGCCCGCCAGGCTGTAGCTTTCCATCAAACTGATAGTGGACTGGTTAATACGCCCCTTGGTCAAGCCGTCACCGTAAGAGCCCGCGGTGGCAAAGTCGCTGTCACCATTCGCGTTGCCGCCTACGCCCAAGCTGCGGTAGGCGCGGAAATCACTGAGGAGGCTACCGACCGGCAGCGCGCTGGTGTGCTTGGCGCCGATGAAGGCCTGTTGGTAGTAGTCCTGAAGATTGGAGTACCACAGGCTTAAGGTGGTGTCGGCAAGGCCTGTAAAGTCAGCACCTCCATAGAGGAAGCGGTCGCTGAGTTTCGCACCGCCGCCAGTGGTCATGTCACTGTCGTTGCTTTCATTGCGAATTTTCGTCCGGACGATGTCGCCACCCGTGAAGGTGAAGTCGGACAGGTCTTTCGACACCAGTTGCACGCCGGTGTTGGTCTGGTGGTACAGACGCCCATCGGTGTTGGCCAGCATCGGGTTATTTTGGCTGAGCATACCAACGCGCAACTCATCCTTGAGGAAGCGCATCTTGAAGGTCGGGCTCAAGACACTAAAGTCATTGGCGGATTTCCCATCATCCAGCGGGAACATGCTGCCGGGATAACGACTCTGGTGATCCTTGTTATTCAGGTCACCACCAGAGTCGAGCTTGAGGCCGTAAAAGGCCTCAAGATCCAGGCCGATACCCACAGCACCGTCGGTATAACCGGAGCGGAAATTGAACTGAAAACCCTGTCCCCAGTCGCGGTAACTCTTGGCCTTGGCGGTGCTGCCCACCACGTCACGGCCTTGTTGATTGAGGTAGCGGTTGAGCAGGGTCAAGTCGGCATGGCTGTCGTCGATGAAGTCCGCATGGGCAGGCAACATCGCGCCTCCCAGCAAAGCGCCAACGAGGGATACGGCTAGTTTCTTGATCATCATGGATCTCGTTCACAGGGTAATTCACCCTGCCGACGGACTTGTTCATCCAAGGCAATCCTTTACCCATGCATCGGCAGTTTTGCAGCGCTGATGTCAAGCATTTGAATCGCTGCAATATTTTGAAACGCATTAAGGGCTTCGAATATGACAATTCGGTTACGCGATCTTTAGATGTTCGTTGCATTGACCTGCATATAAAAAAGGCGCTGAAGAAGAAAACGAAGTGTGTCCCCGATGGAGTTCAGTTAGGACGTAGCCAGGAAACAGGTTTGGACAGCGCCGCGAATGACGCTGGTGGAGTTGCGGGAATCGATCATTTCTTTTGCTGACCAGGTCTGGCATCGCGAAGAGCGTGGCGTAACCAATTTCAAATGCAGTGGTTTATGAGTCGAGGCGTAGCCTTACTTGCTCGCATTCGGGGGACGGAGGATATCAAGGGGGGAGGTGGGGAAGGCTGGCAAGCTGAAAATCGTTTTCAAGCTGGGCCTGATCCAGGTTGAGTATCGCGAGGTTGATCCGCAGGCTCGGAATGGGAAACAACGTCATGCCGCGTTTCTGGCAGAGTTGCTTGCGCAACAAGCTAGAACCCCAGATGCAACAAAGCCCGCACTAGGCGGGCTTTGTTGATGCTTTGTTTGGTGGGCCGGGGTCCTGTCGGGGCGCGTGCGGATTCAGTTCGAGACCGGCGAATCCCTCGGCATCGGTTGCCGCGAAACAGCCTATTTCAATAGCTCAATTGGTCATATCTATCTGGCGGAAGGCGAGGAGGGGGCAGTTGCTGAAGTGATGGTAGTGATGTCGGAGTCATGAGGTTGTCGGAGTCAGTTAAAACCAACTTCTTAAACACCCTGAGCCTTCACGTTGTTAGAGTTTATCTGTAAAAAAACAAGGCCTGTAATGGAATGTGTACACCTTTTTAAGTGCTGTTCAGCTCGCGTTCAGAAAGCGCACGCATCTGGATAGTTTGAATAAATAGACTGTACTGCTTTTAACAACTCTTTACTTTTGCAATCTGGATGGCCCAAAAACAACATGGTAGCCTGCGCGTTTTCAGGGGCGGTAGGGTCACATGAAACGGTTAAAGGAAGTGGCTGTAAATAAGCCATGCTCATTTATTTTCATAATGGCATTTGTTATATTGGCTGTTCTGCAATATAAGCCTGCCGTGCTCAATTACACCACGCGCTTTGTCGACTTTGCCCAGTATATGTTGCAGCATGGGATTACGCTGTTTCCAATCGCTGATGATCTGCAGCCATACCCTGATTATACGGTGCTCAACACGCTCCTCGTGTATCTGGTTTCCTTGCCGTTTGGCCGTGTATCCATCCTTTCGATGGGTTTCCCTTTTTGTGTTGCCGCCGCCTTGATGCTGGTGTTTATTTACAAGCTGGGTGCGCTGCATGAAAAAAAATGGGGTGCCTATGGTGTTGTGTTTGCTCTGTTCACTTGGTCATTCTTGGACGGCGTAAACTCCTTGGCGCTGGATGTATACCCTGCACTTTTTACCGTGATGTGCTTCTACCTGGCCTATTCGGGAGAGATGCATAAACAACGTTTTCGGTTGCTACTGGTACTCGCGGGGCTTGCGCTGGGCTTTGCATTTCGTGGCCCTATTGGCCTGATCGGCCCTGCCAGTGTAGTTGCCTCCTATTATCTGTTAAGCCGGCAGTGGCGCATGCTGGTGGTGTTCTCCTTGTTCGCGGGCCTCGTCCTGGCCACAGGTATTGCAGTGCTGGCATGGGCTGCCTACGTACAAGGTGGTGACGCCTTTCTACAAGAGGTCTTGATCATGCAGGGGTTGGGGCGGTTTGGCAGTGATCACGCGCCCCGTTATTACTTCTATTTCTCTGCAGGCTTGCTGACCTATGGCGTAACCGCTTTTATTGCTTTGAGCGTCATCATCAAGACGGGTAAGTACTTTTTTGAGCGTTCAGTTCATCCGACCACGAACATGCTCTTGTATCTCACGGGCTGGCTCCTTGTGGTAGTCGTGCTGTTCACGATTCCAAGCTCTAAAAAGGCGCGTTATGTACTTTCAATTACCCCCGCCATTTCCTTGTTGGCTGCCTACATTTTTGTAGATCGCAGCCAACTATTTGCAAGCGCCAGAGATAAGCTGTTGGGCTTTTGCTTGAACTTGCCAGTTATTGGGCTGGGGCTGTTGCTGCTTGTATTTGCATATGGTTTTTATGCTGTGACTCCTCTTCGGCCAAACTATTTCGGTGCGTTCCTGGGGTTGATTTCCCTTGTTGCAGTTCGGCCCTGGATGGAGTCGAATTTCTGCGCGCATCCACATCGTGAGTTTGTGATTTTTTCTTTTGGTGCTATCGCTTTCCTTATATTGGATATGTTTTTCTTTAACTCTATTACTTACAATTTGGAGTTGGCCAATGAGCCGACACCAAAGTTTCTGCCTTATTGGTTTTGGTGAGGTGTGCGGTCAGATGGGTTGAGTTACAACAACTTCAACTTTCGTTTGGCAACCAACAAGGCACTGATGCTAAGGGCGGCCGCGAGTATTAGATAAAAGCTGTGGAAAAGAGGGCAAATTTATTTTTGACGGGTGTCCCCGATGGAGTTCGGCTAGGACGTAGCCAAGGAAGTAGGCTTGGACAGCACCGCGAGTGATGCCAGTGAAGTTGCAGGCAACGATCATTTTTTTGCTGACTGGGTCTAGCATCGCGAAGAGCACGGCGTTGCTGGTTTCAAATGCGGTGGCTTGCGAGTCGAGGCGTAGCCGTACCTGCTCACATTCGGGTCGCGGAGGATATCAAGGTGGAGGCTGGCAAGCTGAAAGTCGTTTTCAAGCATGGCCTGATCCGGGTTGAGTATCGCGAGGTTGAGCTGCTGGCACGGATTGGAAAACAACGTAATGCCGCGTTCCGGGCCGGCTTTCAACAAAGAGTGCTTGCGCAACAAGCTAGAAGCCCCAAACCCCCAAACCCAGACGCAACAAAGCCCGCACTAGGCGGGCTTTGTTGATGCTTCGTTTGGTGGAGCCGGGGGGATTTGAACCCCCGTCCGCCAGTACTCCGCTGTCGGTACTACATGCGTAGCCGTGTCTATTAAGTTAACCCTCAGCGACCCGACGGGCAGGGTGCTTTGGGCGAGTTGTGTAAGTTTTAGCCGCTTCGTCCACAACGTACTGCACGGCGATTCTGTTCTATATGACAATCACTTTGGGTTTACAGACATCCCCTGATGATTGCTGGACCCGAAGGTACCAGGAGGGAAGGGCTAAGGCTGCTTACGCAGCGAGAGCGTATTCCCCGTAGGTTTCGTCATTGGCAACTATAGGAAGTTGCAACAGTGGATTTACGAGTTCTGTTACCAACTCGGCATGCACCTAAAGTTTCGCAACCGGCGTCGAATCCTAAACGGCCCCGAACCTGCTGTGTGTAACCAGCAGGTGAACACAGTGTACGCCAATGCGTGGAGCGAGTCGACCTTCTGTCCACGCTTGCGTATCAGAGGCGGATTACTGGCTGTTCTTGTGGCTTTGGACGGACTGCAGCGCTTGCTGCGTCAGGGCTACGCATTCCCGGTCGTTTTTCGCGTCATAGGCGGATTTGGCTTGCTGGAGTTTGCTCGTGGCGTCGCTTTGTGTGGCGGCATCGAGCTTGGTCGCATTGGCCAGTTCGCTGGTGAGTGTTTGAAGATTCCTTGCGCACATATCGCTCTCGTTTGAGGCAAAGGCGTGGGAGGTTGTCAGTGTCGCGCAGATAAGCAGTCCGGCCAGGGCGGATCGCTTCATGGGGTTTCTCCTTGAACAGCGTCGGGAAGCAAGGGGCTTGGGCTTAACAGATAGACTGTGGCGGCGCACAAGGGTTCTTGTGGTGTAGGAAAAATAGCGTTGTATTTCGTCGGCAGGAGAGTACAGCAAAGGGGCCGAGTGCCCCTTGCTGGATAGCGTCGATTTCAGACCGTTTTGGCTTGGGTCACCCGGTCTACCAGGTAAACCAGCCCGTGGTAGTCGATCCCGCCATGCTGGCTCAGGCCGATTTCACAGGTACGACTGGTGGAGATGCCTTCGCTGCAATGCTGCACGGCGTCTTTCAATGTGCGCAGTGAGTGAGCGTTCAGCTCGGGCGTGGTGAAGCCCTTGTCGCCGGCAAACCCGCAGCAGTGAATGCCTTCCGGAATCACCACGTTCTTACTGCAACGTCGCGCCAGATCGATCAACGCCTGGCTCTCGCCGAGGTGCTGAGTGCTGCAGGTCACGTGCACCGCAATCGGCGCTTCCTGGGGCGTGAAGTCCAGTCGGTCGATCAAATGCGTGCGAATGAAGCGCACCGGGTCGTACAGGTCCAGGCGCACATCGCCGAGGTCTTGCACCAGGCGCAAGGTGCAGGGGCTGGTGTCGCAATAGATCGGGTCGAGCCCGCCGCGGCTGGCGTGCAGCAGCGCACCGATCAGTTCCTGGCGTTTGTGTTCGGCTTGTTCGGCATAGCCCTTGGAGGCGAATGGCTGACCGCAGCAGAGGTTGTCCTGATTGTCCGGCGAAACTACCTGGTAGCCAGCCTTTTCCAGCAGGCCACGGGTCTTGTCGTAGAGTGACATTTGCTCCTTGTCTCCCGCCGCCGGACCCATGACCCGCGACACGCACGCCGCCAGATAGACCACGCGCGGGCGCTCGTCGGTCACCGTCGGGCTGAAGCGAATCGCTCGTTCCGGTTGCGGCATGGCGTTGGTCCACTGCGGGATTTGCCCTTTCGACAGCCTGGTCAGCGCAGCAGAAATCTTCGTCAGCCGCGGCGCACCCAGCAGCATCCGCGCACCGTTGGCCACGTGCAGCGTGAAGCGCGCACCTTGCAGCGCGGTGGCGAAATTTCCTTCGAGCCAGTTGGCGGTTTTCGTCCGGGTTGCCGTGTGGCTACGGAGTTTTTTCACCAGTTCGCCGGTGTTGATTCCCACCGGGCAGCGTTGTGCACAGAGGCCGGTGGCGGCGCAGGTGTCGAGGCCTTGATATTGATAAGCCTCTTCCAGCGCCGAGGTGTCGACGCCAGCGCGTTTTTTCGCCTGAATGTCACGCCAGATCACGATGCGCTGGCGCGGGCTCAAGGTCAGGCCTTTTGACGGGCAGACCGGTTCGCAGAAGCCGCATTCGGTGCACTTATCCACAATCTCGTCGGCGGCCGGTAGCGGTTTCAGGTGCTTGAGGTGGATCTGCGGATCTTCGCTGAGCACCACGTCCGGGTTAAGAATCCCGTTCGGGTCGAGCAGGCGCTTGAGCTGCCACATCAACTGATAGGCATCGCTGCCCCATTCCAGTTCGACGAAGGGCGCCATGTTGCGTCCGGTGCCGTGTTCGGCTTTCAGCGAGCCGCCAAACTCGACGGCGACCAATTGCGCCACGTCGTCCATGAACGCCTGGTAGCGTGCGACTTCTTCCGGGCTGTTGAAGCCTTGGTTGAAGACGAAGTGCAGATTGCCTTCCAGCGCATGGCCGAAAAGGATTGCTTCGTCGTAGTGATGTTTGTCGAACAGCTCGATCAAACGGTTCACACCAGCCGCCAGTTCTTCCACCGGGAAGGTCACGTCTTCGATGATCACCGTGGTGCCGGTTTTGCGCACCGCACCGACAGCGGGGAAGGTGTCTTTGCGGATCGCCCACAGCTTGGCGTTTTCTGCCGGGTCTTGCGTGAAGTCGACCTGTTTCTCCACCGGGAACGCGGCCAGTGAATTCATGATCTGCGCCAGCTGTTCGTGCAACAACGCAGTTGATGCAGCGCGGGATTCGATCAGCAAGGCGCAGGCGTTGGCCGACAGTTGCTGGACGAAGGCCGGCATTCCGGGTTTGTCCTGCACCGAGCGCAGGCTGCGACGGTCGAGCAATTCCACGGCCGAGACCGGTTGGGTTTTCAGCACCGTCACGGCGTTGCAGCAGGTTTCGGCATCCGGAAAGACGATCAGCGCCGAGGCTTTGTTCGGATGTTCGATCACCGTGTCGTAGGTCACTGCGCTGATAAACCCCAGCGTGCCTTCGGAGCCCACCAGCAAGTGGCTCAAGATATCCACAGGTTCGTCGAAATCCACCAAGGCATTGAGCGACAGGCCGGTGGTATTTTTCAGACGGTATTTGTGGCGAATCCTTGCGGCCAATTCGGCATTGGCGCGGGTCTCGCGGCCCAAGGTCGCCAGACGCTCCAGCAACTCGGAATGACTGCTGCGAAATGCCGCGACACTGGTGGCGTCCTCGGTGTCGAGTCGGCTGCCATCTGCCAGTACCAGGCGAATGCCGGCCAGCGTGTGGTAGGTATTTTGCGCGGTACCGCAGCACATGCCGCTGGCATTGTTGGCGACGATGCCGCCGATTTTACAGGCATTGATTGACGCCGGATCGGGGCCGATCTTGCGCCCAAACGGTGCCAGCCAAGCATTCGCCTGTGCGCCGATCACGCCCGGTTGCAGACGGATTTGTGTGCCCTGACTGCGGATCTCGCGACCGTTCCAGTTGTCGCCAAGGACGATCAACACCGAGTCGCTGATGGCCTGGCCAGAGAGACTGGTGCCAGCGGCGCGAAAGGTCACCGGGACCCGATCACGCTGAGCCAGTTTCAGCAGGGCAACCACCTCGTCTTCAGACTCGACGCGAATCACCAGTTTCGGGATCAGCCGATAGAAGCTCGCGTCAGTGCCGAAGGCCAGGGTCGAGAGCGGATCGTCGAAACGTCGCTCCTGTGGAATCAGTTGCTGCGTATCACGCAGGAAAGCCGCCGGTAGACTCATTGGTCCTCCAGGATCAGCACCACCAGGTCTTTCGGGCCGTGGGCGCCGTAAGCCAGGACTTGCTCGATGTCGGCGGTTTTCGACGGGCCGGATACCAGCAAGGCGTTAGTCGGCATGCCTTGGGCCCACTCGTACTCTTGTTGCACCTGATAAAAGTTGTCGCGAATTTCACTGGCCTTGAGCAGGGCGAAATGCACCGGCGGCACCAGGCTCATCAGCCGTGGTTCTTCGCGGGTCGGCCAGATGATCAAGCTGCCGGTGGCGGCGATCGCTCCGAGGGTGGTAGTCAGGCTGGCAGGGGTGTCGTTGAACAGTTCCGCCTTCCACTCTTCCACCGGACGGTCGTAGGCCTTGAGTGTGGGCAGCTCGGGATTGTTCGCCCAGTGCTGCGTGACACGTTGACCGTGCGGTGTAGTCGGTGCGATCAGCAGGCTCGGCAACTGTCGGTCGCGCAGCAATTGCGCGAGCAACTCGGGCCAGCCTCGCTCGCTGGTCAGGTGTATTTCAGTGTGCACCGCTTCCATCAGTTTGCGCAGTTGCGGGATGCGTTGCTCTGGGCTGTAGGTGTAAGGCTCGGTCACCAGTGCTTCGTCGAAATTGTCAGGCACTGGCGTAGTGCCGGTCAGGCTGTTGCGCAGTTTGGCGAGGATGTTTTGCTTGGCGCTCATCAGCGATCTCCCTGTTTGGCCAGATGCTCGCGGGCCATGTCGTGCAGTGAACGAGCGGCAGGTTTCGGCGCACTGTGGTTTTGTGTCCACGGGCCAATGTTGTTTGGCGTGAGGGCGCGCAGGCGAGTGGCGAAAAAGCCGAACAGCCGATACAGCGTCGGCGAGCTGTTGAGCTTGGCCCAGGCGTTCCAGATGAAGCGCTCTTTGCGCGAGTACTTGCTGCCTTGGCCGCGCATCACTTGATGAGGGCTGTCTGGGGCTTTGACGTTTTCTTCGCGTAGGCGGCGCAGCAGTGCCGGGATCGGAATTTTTACCGGGCAGACTTCACCGCAGGCACCGCACAGCGACGAAGCGCTCGGGTGGTCCGGGACTTTTGCCAGGCCAACCATGTGCGGCGTGATGATCTTGCCGATCGGACCCGGGTAAACCTCGCCATAGGCATGGCCACCGATGCGTGTGTAGACCGGGCAATGGTTCATGCAGGCGCCGCAGCGAATGCAGTTCAGCGTTTGGCGCAGTTCGCTGTCGGCAAAGGCCTGGCTGCGACCGTTGTCGAGCAACACCAGGTGCACTTCTTGCGGGCCGTCGAGTTCATGTTCCTTGCGCGGGGCGGAGATCATGTTGACGTAAGTGGTGATTGGCTGACCGAGGGCCGAGCGTGTCAGCAAGGAGAGCAGGGGGACAACGTCGCGCAGGTTTTCGACGACTTTCTCGATCCCGGTGACGGCGATGTGTACCGGCGGCACGGTGGTCGACATGCGGCCGTTGCCTTCGTTTTCCACCAGCAGCAGGGTGCCGGTTTCGGCCACGGCGAAGTTGACGCCGGAGACGCCGATGTCCGCTTCGAAGAATTTCTGCCGCAAGACCTTGCGACCGATCTGAATGAGTTGGTCAACGTCCTTGGTGTATTCCACGCCAAGTTTGTCGTGGAACAAGGACGCGACCTGACCGGCATTCTTGTGGATCGCCGGCATAATAATGTGTGAAGGCTTCTCGTGGTCGAGCTGGACGATGAACTCGCCCATGTCCGACTCAAGGCATTCAACGCCTTGTTCAGCGAGGACATGGTTCATCTCCATCTCTTCGCTGACCATCGATTTGCCCTTGATCACTTGCCGCGCCTCGTGAGCACGGATGATCGACAAGACGATGCCATTGGCCTCGTCCACCGTTTCCGCCCAGTGCACTGTCACACCGTTGCGGGTCAGGTTCTGTTCCAGTTGCTCGAGCAGGTCGGGCAACTTGGATAACGCGCGGGCACGAATAGCATTGCCCAGTGCGCGTAAGTGTTCTCGCTCGAAGGCATCGCTGAACGACGCTGCCCGCTTTGCCATCAGTGAATCCATTGCACTGCGAAAGTTGTTTCGCAGTTGCTTGTCACCCAACGCCTCGTGAGCCCGGGTGCGAAAATCTTCTTCAACCGCCACCGTTGGAATCAGCGTGGAAGTGCTCATTTCGCACCTCCGGTACGCTGCCAGAGGAAGCTGGCCAGATGTTGGCCGCGTAACGCTTCGTTCTGTTTTTCCAGCGAGCCGTTGATGTTCATCAAACAGCCGCAGTCGGCACTCAGCACCGTGTGTGCGCCGGATTCCTTCAGGGCTTTGGTCTTGTCAGCGACCATTGCACCGGAAATGTCTGGCATTCGGACGCTGAATGTCCCACCAAAGCCACAGCATTCACTTTCGTGATCGTGGTCGACCCGCTTCACGTTGCTCAGCTGCGACAACAACTCGCGACCATGCAAGTGGGTGTTCATCTCCCGCCGTGCCGAGCACGAGGTGTGCAACGCCACTTTGACCGGCTTGCCGCTGTCCTTGAGCTGCACCTTGCAGACGAACAGCAGAAACTCGGCCAGCTCATAAGTCCGTGCTGCAAGGGCCTGGACCTGTTTCAAGGTGTCCGGCTCGTCCTTGAACAAGTCGGCGTAATGTTCGCGCAGCATGCCTGCGCAGGAGCCCGAAGGCACCACCACTGGATAATCCCCGGCAAACAGCGCCAGTTGCGAGCGCGCTACGGTCCGGGCCTGTTCGGTGTAACCCGAGGTGTAGGCCGGTTGTCCGCAGCAGCTTTGCCCTTGCGGGTACTCCACGCGAATGCCTTCGCGTTCGAGCAAGTGAATCGCGTCCATCCCGGCTTCGGGATAAAACAGGTCGACCACACACGTGCCGAACAGGTAGACCCGCTGCGGTTTCTCGCTGGGGTACTGGCGCGGTTCAGGCAGTGGCGGGGCGACACGGGTCGCGTTCGGCACAGCGTTGTAAAAAAGCTCGCTCATCAGGCGTGTCTCCGGGTGGGCCCGGTTATCCGTCCGCTGAGGCTGCTGACTATAAAGCGGGAAGCTTTCAGCTGCCTTGCAGACCGGGTGGTGAGTCGCTGACGCCGGAGTTAAAGTCCGGCGTCGGTTCTTTCTGTGTTGCTCGTAGTCTTAGTGCACCAGCATGCCGGTAAACCAGTAGGCCTGGGCCAGTGTGATCAGGCCGACGATAGTGGCAAAGAATAGGCTGTGCTTGAGGGTGAAGCGGAACAGGTCGGATTCCTTGCCCACCAGGCCGGTCGCGGCGCAGGCCACGGCGATCGATTGTGGCGAGATCATCTTGCCGGTCACGCCACCACTGGTGTTCGCTGCCACCAACAGCACGTCGTTGACGCCGATCTGGTGTGCGGTGGTTGCTTGCAGCGAGCTGAACAGCGCGTTGGACGAGGTGTCCGAACCGGTCAGGAACACGCCCAGCCAGCCAAGGAATGGCGAGAAGAACGGGAAGGCCGCGCCGGTGGCTGCCAGTACCAGCGCCATGGTCGATGACATGCCCGAATAGTTGGTGACGAAGGCGAAGGCCAGCACCATGCCGATCGACAAAATAGGCCAGCGCAGTTCAAAGAAGGTTTCTTTAAAAGTGGTAAGACCAATTTTGAAATTGATCTTCAAGATCAGCATCGAGATCAGTGCGGAGAAGAAAATCGCCGTGCCGGTCGCCGAAATCGGATCAAGTTTGAACACTGCAGGAATCGCAGTCGGGGCGGCTACGATCGGGGCCGTCTTGATCACCAGTTGGTCCAGGTGCGGGATGGCGAAGTTGAACACCCAGCTGTACATCGAACCGCCGGCGGCGAACATTGCCTTGAAGGGCTTGAGGGTCCAAATGGTCACCAACGCGGTGAGGATCAGGAACGGCGACCAGGCCTTGAAGATCTCGCCGAAGCTGTACGGCGAAGGCTGGGTCGTACGCGGTTGACCGAAGCCGCCGGCGCTTCTCACCGTTGCGGCACCGACGCTGGCGGTCGCTTCGGCGAACGAGCGCTTGGGCTGCCAGACCTTGAGGAACAGGGTCAGGGAAACCAGGCTGACCAGTGCCGAGGTGATGTCGGGCAGCTCCGGGCCAATGAAGTTCGAGGTGAAGAACTGGGTCACGGCAAAGCTCAAGCCCGCCACCAACGCTGCCGGCCAGGTCTCTTTGACGCCGCGCAGCCCGTCCATCATGAACACCAGCCAGAACGGCACGAACACTGACAGCAGTGGCAGTTGGCGACCCGCCATGGCGCCGATCTTGAACGCGTCGATACCGGTTACTTGCCCGGCCACGATGATCGGAATCCCCAGTGCGCCGAAGGCTACCGGCGCAGTGTTGGCAATCAGGCACAGGCCGGCGGCGTACAGCGGGTTGAATCCCAGTCCTACCAGCAGCGCGGCGGTAATCGCTACCGGTGCGCCGAATCCGGCGGCACCTTCCAGGAACGCGCCGAAGCAAAAGCCGATCAGCAGCACTTGCAGGCGTTGGTCGTCGGTAATCGACAGCACCGAGCTGCGGATCACTTCGAACTGGCCGCTCTTGACCGTCAGTTTGTAGAGGAACACTGCGGCCACGATGATCCAGGCAATCGGCCACAGCCCGTAGGCAAACCCGTAGCCCGCCGCGGCGAAGGCCATGTCGACAGGCATCTGGAAGGCAAAGATCGCCACCAGAATCGACAGCGCCAGGGTGATGCTCCCGGCGACGTGTCCTTTGAGGCGAAACACGGCCAAAGCGAGGAAGAAAAATACGATGGGGATAACGGCCGCGAGTGCGGACAAGCCGAGGCTGCCGAGCGGGCTGTAGAGCTGTTGCCAGGTTTGCATATGGGGTGGCCCCTAATTGTTGTTGGTCAGGCACTGGTCAGCGTTCTTGGTTAATTGGTAATACCAATTTACAATCGCTGTTGGCTAGGGTAAAAGCCTTGGGTGTGGTGTGTCAATTTGCCGCCCTGAAACTTTCGTCGAATGAGCGGTGCAGAGGTCATCTGATCTGTTCGATCAAACGCCGTCTGGTAGGTGCTGGCACGACGCCAATAGGCCAGAATAGAGAGCCCGGCGAGCCGTCGGGATCGTGGAGAATGAGTTATGGGGTTTGATCAGATTCGTCAGCGCCGTTTGTCTGACGATATTGTCGAGCGGCTCGAAGGGATGATCCTGGAGGGCACGCTGAAGTCCGGTGAGCGATTGCCGGCGGAGCGCGCTCTGGCTGAGCAGTTCGGTGTATCGCGCCCTTCATTGCGTGAGGCGATCCAGAAACTGGCGGCCAAGGGGCTGCTGGTCAGTCGCCAGGGCGGCGGCAACTATGTGGTTGAATCACTCGGTTCAACCTTCAGTGATCCGCTGCTGCATCTGCTGGAAAGCAACCCCGAAGCCCAGCGTGATCTGCTGGAGTTTCGCCATACGCTGGAAGCTTCATGCGCTTATTACGCTGCATTGCGCGCGACGGATGTTGATCGTGAGCGACTGACTGCGGCATTCGAAGAGTTGCAGGATTGCTACTCGCGGCATGATCAGGTGAGTCGTGCGGAAGAGGGGGCGGCGGATGCGAACTTTCACCTGGCCATTGCCGAAGCCAGTCACAACGCGGTGCTGTTGCACACAATTCGCGGACTGTTCGATCTGCTCAAGCGCAACGTGGTGACCAACATCGGTGGCATGTACAAGCAGCGCGTCGAAACCCGCGACATGCTGATCAGTCAGCACCGGGAGTTGTATCAGGCGATTATCGAAGGGCGTGCAGAGCAGGCGCGAGAAATTTCCAGCCGACATATTTTGTATGTGCAGGAAGTGCTCGAAGAAGTGCGTCAGGAAATGCAGCGCATGGCTCGGGCGGAGCGGCGCAAGGGGATGTAGGTTGGGTTTTGTCAGTTAAATCTTTATCGCTTGTGCGATTGTCTTCGCGAGCAAGCCCGCTCCCACAGGTTCCAGGTCTGCCAAATAAATGTCGGCATCCATAGATCGTGTGGGAGCGGGCTTGCTCGCGAAAGCGGTCTCAGGCAAAAAGAAGATTAATCTTCCTTGCCCTTGTTCCGCACCGCTCGCTGCAACTCGCGACCGGCATCGCGTTCGCGCTCGGTATCACGCTTGTCGTATTCCTTCTTGCCCTTGCCCAGAGCGATCTCGCACTTGATCAAGTGCTTGCTCCAGTACAGCGACAGGCAGACGCAGGCGTAACCCTTCTGTTGCACGGCGGCAAACAGCTTCTCCAGCTCGCGCTGGTTGAGCAGCAGTTTGCGCGTGCGCGTCGGGTCGGCGATGACGTGGGTGCTGGCGGTGGTCAGCGGAGTGATATGACTGCCGAGCAGCCACGCCTCGCCATCCTTGAGCAGCACATAACTGTCGACCAGTTGTGCCTTGCCTGCACGCAGACTCTTTACTTCCCAGCCGGCCAGGACCATGCCAGCCTCGAATCGATGTTCGATGAAGTAATCGTGTCGCGCCTTTTTATTCTGCGCGATGGTCCCTTCGGGGTGTTTCTTCTGTTTAGCCATAGGGGCGGCATTATAGGGAGTTGCGCGCGAGTCGGCTACGGTGAACCTGCGTGCTTGAGCGCATTGAGTGAATCCCGGACAATGCGCCCTCTTTTTTGATCGGTTGGGCGTGTTCAGGATGTCGTCAGACAAGGTTTCAGTCCACGGTAGTTGGGCTAGCCGTTGGGTTTTCATACTCGCTGCGACCGGTTCAGCCGTGGGGCTGGGTAGTATCTGGAAGTTTCCCTACATGGTCGGCGTCTATGGCGGCGGCGCGTTTGTGTTGGTGTTTCTGGCGTGTATTGCGCTGATCGGCGTGCCGGTGATGCTGGCCGAAACCCTGATCGGTCGTCGTGCCCGGCAAAGTCCGGCAAATGCCTTGAAGGTTCTGGCACTTGAAGCCGGGCATTCGGCGAAATGGTCCTGGGGCGCGTTTGCCGGGATGATCACGGCGCTGCTGATCCTGTCTTTCTATAGTGTGGTGGGTGGCTGGTCGCTGGATTACATCATTGATATGGGGCGCGGTGATTTCCAGGGCGTGACGGCCGATCAGGTCGGCGCCTATTTTGGCGGGGTGATCGCCGACCCTTGGCGTCTGACGCTGTGGCATACCCTCTTCATGTTGCTGTCGGCATTCGTTATCGCCAAAGGCGTCGTCGCGGGGCTTGAGCGCAGCTTGCGGATCATGATGCCGTTGCTGTTCGTGATGCTGGTGATTCTGTTGGGCTACAGCCTGACCACCGGGCACTTCATGGAAGGCGTGCATTTCATGTTCGACTTCAACCCGGACAAATTGCTGGACGGCTTGCTGCCAGCCATGGGGCATGCGTTTTTTTCCCTTAGCGTCGGTGTGGGCTCGATCATGATCTACGGTGCTTATATGCCTAAGCATTCGTCGATTTCCGGGACCATCGTCGGCGTTGCGTTACTGGATACCTTTGTTTCGTTGCTGGCCGGCCTGGCGTTGTTTCCGATTGTGTTTGCTGCCGGTTTGAACCCAAGCGAAGGGCCAGGATTGATGTTTGTCAGCCTGCCGTTTGCCTTTGGTAACGTCGCATTCGGCCAGTTGATGGGGGTGGTGTTTTTCGTGCTGGTGGCGATTGCGGCCTGGAGTTCGGCGATTTCCTTGCTGGAGCCGATGGTGGCCTACCTGGTTGAGCGGACCAACATCCGTCGTGGCTGGGTGACGTTCTGGCTGGCATTCAGTTGCTGGTTTGTTGGTTTGGGAACGGTGTTTTCCTTCAATATATGGAAGCAGGCCAAGTTTTTCGTGAATGATGGCGGTGCGTTTCACCTCTACCAGTGGGGGGCGCAAAATGGTCTGGATTTCTTTGGTGTGATCGATTTCTTCACCTCGCGGATCATGTTGCCGCTCGGTGGTTTGTGCTTTGTGGTGTTTGCAGGTTGGGTGATGGGCCGTGAAGCGGTGCGCGACGAACTGTCGATGCGCAGCCCGGCATTGTTTGCTCTGACATTGTTCTTGATGCGCTATGTGGCGCCAATCGGCATTCTTGTAGTGTTTGCCGCCCAGCTGTGGAAGTGACGCTGACATGACGACACATATTCAACGTTCGGCCCTGTTGCCGTATCCGGCACAAGCGCTGTATGACCTGGTCAATGACGTGGCGCGCTATCCGGAATTTTTGCCTTGGTGCTCCGAGGCGCAAGTGCTGGAAAGCTCTGCCGTGCACATGCGTGCAAGCGTAGGCGTGGCCAAGGGCGGGTTAAGCCAGCACTTTGTGACGCGCAATACGCTGGTAGCCGGGTCTTCGATCGAGATGCATCTCGAAGAGGGGCCGTTCAATCAGTTGCATGGTGTTTGGGTGTTCAAGGCATTGGGCGAGAAAGCCTGCAAGATCAGCCTGGACCTGTCGTTCGATTATGCCGGGCCGATTGTTCGGGCGACCCTGGGGCCGTTGTTCAATCAGGCGGCTAACACGCTGGTGGACGCGTTCTGTCAGCGCGCCAAGCAGTTGCATGGTTAAGCCGGTGATTGACGTCGAGGTGGTGTATGCCGCCGTCGATCGCCAGATGTTGCTCAAGGTGGCGGTGCCTGTGGGCACTACTCTGCGAGCGGCATTGGCTGAATCGGGCATCGTCGAGCAATTCCCCGAGTTGGATCTGGCTACGTGTCCGGTAGGGGTTTTCGGCAAGGTGATTGCCGATCCCGAGCATCATCAGGTCCGGCCGGGTGATCGCATCGAGATCTATCGAGCGTTGCTGGCGGATCCAAAAGAGGTGCGCCGATTACGTGCGGCCAAGGCTGCGGCGCAGGCCAAGGCCCGGGATCAGTAGATTTCCCAAATGACAGGCAACAAAAAGCCCGGCATGCCGGGCTTTTTGTTGTGTCGCAATTTATTGCGGCGATGTGTCCAACGGTGTTGGCGTCGGGACCGGAACGGTTTCGACCTTGTCGACGTCCTTCTGGATCTGGTCCAGCAGCGAACCTGGTTTTACCGGTTTCTCTGGCTTTGGCTTCTCGGCGTTTTCAGCAGGGGCGGTTACGGTGGTGCCGCTGTTCTTGCCGAGAATCGCTTCGTCACGGCTCACGCCAGGCATGAAATCACCCGACAGGCTGACAAGCTGGTCGTTAGGGTTGAAGATAACGCTGATGCGTTCCTGTTGGCGTTCACCGCCGCCTGGCTGCAGGCTATACAAGTAATCCCAGCGATCGGCATGGAACGTGTCGGTCAGCAGAGGGTTGCCCATGATAAACCGTACTTGCCGACGGGTCATTCCCGGGCGTAACTGGTCTATCATGTCCTGCGTGACGACATTGCCCTGCTGGATGTCGATTTTGTAAACCCCGGGGAATGAACAACCGGCGAGTGCGAGCAGTCCCACAAAGGTGAAACTGGTTAGCAAGAGCTTGGTGTTTTGCATCGGTGGGCGACTTCCACTATCTTGGCTGGGACAACGTAAACGCCGATCATACCCGCATTAAGAGTAGCTGCGAAGCAGCATCGCGAGAAAGCTGACCATGGTTGAAAATAGCGAACTACGCAAAGCCGGCCTTAAAGTGACCCTGCCACGGGTCAAAATTCTGCAAATGCTCGATTCCGCCGAGCAACGTCACATGAGTGCTGAAGATGTTTACAAGGCGCTGATGGAAGCTGGCGAGGATGTCGGTCTGGCCACGGTTTACCGTGTACTGACCCAATTCGAAGCGGCTGGTCTGGTGGTCCGTCACAATTTCGACGGCGGTCACGCGGTCTTCGAACTGGCTGACGGCGGTCACCACGACCATATGGTTAACGTGGAGAACGGTGAAGTGATCGAGTTCTTCGAGGAAGAAATCGAAAAGCTTCAGAAGGCAATCGTCGAGAAGCACGGCTTCGAGTTGGTGGATCACAACCTGGTGCTGTACGTACGCAAGAAAAAGTAAGCATGTCGCGCGGATTTCTGGTCCGCGATACGAACGAAGGCGACCCAAGGGTCGCCTTCGTGCTGTCTGGTGACTTTAGATTTTTGCCGTCACGACCATTTTCTTTGCGTGGGCCAGGGACTCCTTGGTCAGGTCGATCCCTCCCAGCATTCGCGCCACTTCTTCAATACGCTCGTTTTTACTCAGCTTGGACACGGCGGTGTGCGTGGCATCGTCACCGCGCACCTTGTGGACAAATAGATGCTGATGGCCCTGGGAGGCTACCTGCGGCAAGTGCGTGACGGTCAGCACCTGTCCGCGCTCTCCGAGGCGGCGCAAGAGCTGGCCGACAATTTCCGCTGTCGGGCCGCCAATCCCGACGTCCACTTCGTCAAACACCAGTGTTGGCACTCGTGAGGTTTGTGCGGTGATCACCTGGATGGCCAGGCTGATTCGTGACAACTCACCCCCCGATGCGACTTTGGCCAGTGCCTTGAGCGGTTGCCCTGGGTTGGCGCTGACCAGCAGTTCCACCTGCTCAAGGCCGTTGGGCAGCAGTTCAGTGCTGGTGTTGGGGCGTAGCTCAATGGTGAAGCGGCCGCCGGGCATGCCCAGGCGTTGAATTTCCTGTTCGACGGCATTGGCCAGGCTGGTCGAAGCCTGATGACGCAGATCGCTTAGCTCCCGGGCTTTTTCCTGGTAATGCCGGGCGAATGCACCCAGTTCTTCGCTCAGTCGTTCGATGGACTCGTCGTTGGCATTCAGCGTCTCGATTTCGTCCAGCAGCCTTTGCTGAAGTTCTGCGACTTCGGTGGGCTGAATCCGGTGTTTGCGCGCCAGGGTGTAGATCGAATCCAGGCGTTCTTCGAGTTGCTGGAGGCGTGCCGGATCGGCATCGAAATGGTCGAGAAAACGGTTCAGTTCGCCGACAGCTTCTTCCACCTGAATCTGCGCGCTGGTCAGCAGATTGGTTGCTTCGCCCAGGGCGCCGACCGAATTGTTCACGCTCGACAGGCGATTGAGACTGGCTGTCAGGGCGTTCAGTACATTGCCGGAATCGCTTTCGCTGCACTGCTCGACCACTTGTCGGCAAATACCGAGCAAGGTCTCGGCATTGGTCAGGTTTTTGTGTTCCTGCTCCAGTTGCTCCAGCTCGCTCTCGCCGAGGCCGAGGTTTTCCAGCTCTTCGAGTTGGTAGCTGAGCAATTGGTGGCGAGCGCGCTGCTCGTCGCCGGAGTTGGAGAGGCGCTCCAGCTCCTGGCGAGTCTGGCGCCAGCGCTGGGCGGCCAGTTGCACCTGGCGGGCGAGGTCCGTGGCGCCGGCATATTCGTCGAGCAGCCGACGGTGCGTGTCGGTTTTCAGCAACGATTGGTGTTCATGCTGGCTGTGGATATCGATCAGCAGTTCGCCAAGGGCTTTAAGGTCGCCCAGCGGGCAGGGGCTGCCATTGATGTAGCCGCGCGAGCGACCCTCGGCGGTGATCACCCTGCGCAGGATGCACGGGCCGTCGGTATCGAGGTCGCGCTCGGCCAGCCAGGTACTGGCTTCCGGAATATCGGCCAGGTCGAATGTGGCCAGGATGTCGGCCTTCTCGGCGCCTGGGCGAACCACGCCGCTGTCGGCGCGATCACCCAGGGTCAGGCCCAGGGCGTCGAGCATTATCGACTTGCCTGCACCGGTTTCCCCTGTGATCACGCTCATCCCGCGATCGAGTTCCAGATCGAGATGTTCAACGATGGCGTAGTTATGTACGGACAGGTGCACCAGCATAGAGGCCGCTCCCAGGCTTTAGGTCTGGTTATTTATACAGTGTTTTGTTTCTGGCTGACAATGCCCGCGTTTAGCTCGATTTGCTTGGGAAATGGATTTTTTTAAAACCGCTGGGATATTAAATCAGTCGTTTTGTAAGGGTAATAGCGTTCAGCGCTCCGGCAGCCCTTGAACCTGGAATTTGCGACCCCATATACCGGGGCAGAAGCGCGAGTCGAGTTCGCGCACGATTTTGAAAGGAGAAATCTATGGCTGACGAACAGACGCTGGATATGCAAAATCCAGACGCCAATCAGGCTCCCGAAGCATCGGGTGAAGACCTGGCGGCTCGTGTACAAGTGCTCGAAGAGCAACTGGCTGGCGCGCAGGATCAGTCTTTGCGTGTTGCTGCCGATCTGCAGAACGTCCGCCGTCGTGCTGAGCAGGATGTAGAAAAAGCTCACAAATTCGCGTTAGAGAAGTTCGCCAACGACTTGCTGCCGATCGTCGATAGCCTGGAGCGTGGTCTTGAGCTGTCCAACCCGGACGACGAAAGCATCCGCCCTATGCGTGAAGGCATCCAGCTGACCCTGAAAATGTTCCAGGACACCCTGAAGCGTTATCAGTTGGAAGCGATCGATCCTGAAGGTGAGCCGTTCAACGCTACGCATCATCAGGCGATGGCCATGCAGGAAAGTGCAGACGTCGAGCCCAACAGCGTGCTCAAGGTGTTCCAGAAGGGTTACATGCTCAACGGTCGCCTGCTGCGCCCGGCCATGGTCGTGGTCAGCAAGGCTCCGGCGCCGGTTTCGCCTTCGATTGACGAGCAGGCTTGAAATCCGCCGTAAGGCCCCCATTTAGATGTCAAGCGTTTAAGTGCTACCGCAGTTAGCCACCACTGCTGCGGCAACCAAATCCAAAGTTTCGGGAGAGTGAACATGGGCAAAATTATCGGTATCGACCTGGGGACTACCAACTCCTGCGTCTCCGTGCTGGAAAACGGCGTAGCCAAAGTTATCGAAAACGCTGAAGGCGCGCGTACTACGCCGTCGATCATCGCTTATGCCAACGATGGCGAGATCCTGGTGGGTCAGTCGGCCAAGCGTCAGGCTGTGACCAATCCGCACAACACCCTGTATGCGGTGAAGCGTCTGATCGGTCGTAAGTTCGACGAAGAAGTCGTACAGAAAGACATCAAGATGGTCCCTTACAAAATCGCCAAGGCTGACAATGGCGACGCTTGGGTTGAAGTGAACGGCCAGAAAATGTCGCCGCCACAGATCTCGGCTGAAATCCTGAAGAAGATGAAGAAAACCGCCGAAGACTACCTCGGCGAGACTGTGACTGAAGCGGTTATCACCGTTCCGGCCTACTTCAACGACAGTCAGCGTCAGGCGACCAAAGACGCCGGCCGTATTGCTGGCCTGGACGTAAAACGCATCATCAACGAACCAACTGCAGCCGCTCTGGCCTACGGTATGGACAAGGCCAAGGGCGATCACACCGTGATCGTTTATGACCTGGGTGGCGGTACTTTCGACGTCTCCGTAATCGAGATCGCCGAAGTTGATGGCGAGCACCAGTTCGAAGTGTTGGCCACCAACGGTGACACCTTCCTCGGCGGTGAAGACTTCGACATTCGTCTGATCGACTACCTCGTTGACGAATTCAAGAAAGAAAGCGGCATGAACCTCAAAGGTGATCCGCTGGCCATGCAGCGCCTGAAAGAAGCCGCTGAGAAAGCCAAGATCGAGCTGTCTTCGAGCCTGCAGACCGACGTTAACCTGCCGTACATCACTGCAGATGCGACCGGTCCTAAGCACTTGAACGTGAAAATCTCCCGCGCCAAGCTGGAAGCGCTGGTTGAAGACCTGGTTCAACGCACCATCGAGCCTTGCCGCATTGCCCTGAAAGACTCGGGTATCGAAGTTGGTTCGATCAACGACGTGATCCTGGTCGGCGGTCAGACCCGTATGCCACTGGTTCAGAAACTGGTGACCGAGTTCTTCGGTAAAGAAGCCCGTAAAGACGTTAACCCGGACGAAGCCGTTGCCATGGGTGCTGCTATCCAGGGTGCAGTATTGGCCGGTGACGTGAAAGACGTCCTGCTGCTCGACGTCAGCCCGCTGACTCTGGGTATCGAAACCATGGGCGGCGTGATGACTGCGCTGATCGAGAAAAACACCACGATTCCTACCAAGAAATCGCAAGTGTTCTCGACTGCCGATGACAACCAGGGTGCAGTGACCATTCACGTGCTGCAAGGTGAGCGCAAGCAAGCTGCCCAGAACAAGTCCCTGGGCAAGTTCGACCTGGCCGAGATTCCACCAGCACCACGTGGCGTGCCACAAATTGAAGTGACCTTCGACATCGACGCCAACGGCATCCTGCACGTAGGCGCCAAAGACAAGGCCACCGGCAAGACTCAGTCGATCGTGATCAAGGCCAACTCCGGTCTGTCCGAGGAAGAAATTCAGCAGATGATTCGCGATGCTGAAACCAACGCTGACGAAGACCGCAAGTTCGAAGAGCTGGCCACTGCTCGTAACCAGGGCGATGCGCTGGTTCACTCGACGCGCAAAATGGTCGCTGACGCTGGCGATAAAGTGACTGCTGAAGAGAAGACCGCAATCGAAGCTGCCGTGGTTGCCCTGGAAGCCGCTGTTAAAGGCGACGACAAGGCGGCTATCGAAGCCAAGGTTGAAGAGCTGTCGAAAGTCTCCGCTCCAGTGGCGCAGAAGATGTACGCCGAACAGGCTCAGCCAGCTGACGGTGCGGCACCGCACGCTGAAAAAGCTGAGAAGGCTGACGACGTTGTCGACGCTGAGTTCGAAGAAGTCAAAGAACACAAGTAAGTTGTTGGTCGGCCGGTTGACTGCCTTTGTGCGGTGACTGGTAGGATGTCGCCGCGCGGGAGCTTGCTCCCGCGTTGGCGTGTCTGGAGTAGACGAATTTTTACAGCATGCGACAGCGTTCGGATGCTGGCGGTGCGGACGGGGATGCTCCTGCTTTCCGATCCACAGGTATCGCATCGAATCAAAGACCAGGATCGTTGAATTGACGTGAGTTGGGTCCGGGCCTGTATTGGGGCTCAACGAGTTTGGCGAAGCTCAGGAGGGGTTTGCCGAACGTCCTTAAGAGTGCAAAGACTTATGGCAAAGCGTGACTATTACGAAGTGTTGGGTGTTGAGCGTGGCACGAGCGAAACGGACCTGAAAAAGGCCTACCGTCGCTTGGCAATGAAGCACCACCCGGACCGTAATCCTGACGACAAAGCGTCGGAAGAAAAATTCAAGGAGGCCAACGAGGCCTACGAAGTACTGTCCGATTCCAGCAAGCGCGCGGCGTACGACCAGTACGGTCATGCCGGTGTCGACCCAAGCATGGGTGGCGGCGGTGCTGGTTTTGGTGGTCAGAACTTCTCCGATATCTTCGGTGATGTGTTCAGTGACTTCTTCGGTGGTGGTCGCGGCGGTTCCCGTGGCGGTGCTCAGCGCGGTAGCGATCTGCGCTACACCCTGGAGCTGAACCTGGAAGAAGCGGTGCGCGGCACAACCGTGAATATCCGTGTTCCAACACTGGTCAACTGCAAGCCGTGCGACGGGTCGGGTGCCAAGAAAGGTTCTGCGCCGGTCACGTGCCCAACCTGCGGCGGTATCGGTCAGGTGCGCATGCAGCAAGGCTTCTTCTCGGTGCAGCAAACCTGCCCGCGTTGCCATGGCCAGGGCAAGATCATTTCCGATCCATGCAACTCCTGCAATGGCGAAGGCCGTGTCGAAGAGTACAAGACCCTGTCGGTGAAAGTGCCGGCTGGCGTTGATACTGGCGACCGTATTCGTCTGTCTGGCGAAGGCGAGGCGGGGACTCAAGGTGGGCCGACTGGCGACCTGTACGTGGTGATCAACGTGCGCGAGCACGCGATCTTCCAGCGTGACGGCAAGCATCTGTTTTGCGAAGTGCCGATCAGCTTCGTCGATGCAGCGCTGGGCGGCGAGCTGGAGATTCCGACTCTTGATGGTCGGGTCAGGCTGAAGATTCCTGAAGGCACGCAGACCGGCAAGCAGTTCCGGGTGCGTGGCAAGGGCGTGGCACCGGTTCGTGGCGGTGGCGCGGGCGACCTGATGTGCAGTGTGGTGGTCGAGACTCCAGTCAATCTGGGGCGTCGTCAGCGCGAACTGCTGGAAGAGTTCCGCAGTTCCCTGGCGGACGACAACAGCCATTCGCCGAAAACCACCGGTTGGTTCGAAGGCGTGAAGCGCTTCTTCGGCGATCTGTAAGGAGTCGGGCATGCGACGTATAGCTGTGATGGGCGCTGCCGGGCGCATGGGCAAGATCCTGATCGAAGCGGTGCAGCAACGCGCACCACTCACTGGTCTGACGGCGGCAATCGTGCGCCCTGGCAGCACGCTGATCGGCGTGGATGCTGGTGAGCTCGCCGCGCTGGGGCGGATCGGTGTGCCGCTGTCCGGTAACCTGGAAATGGTGGCGGCTGAGTTCGATGTGTTGATCGACTTCACGCTCCCGGAGGTCATGCTGAAGAACCTGGCGTTCTGCCGCAAGGTGGGCAAGGCCATGGTCATCGGCACTACGGGGCTGGATGCTGCGCAAAAGCAGTTGCTGGCCGAGGCAGGCAAGGACATTCCAATTGTCTTCGCAGCCAATTTCAGTGTTGGCGTGAACCTGTCGCTGAAGCTGCTCGATATGGCGGCTCGTGTGTTGGGTGATGATGCTGATATCGAAATCATCGAAGCCCATCATCGAAACAAGATCGATGCGCCTTCAGGTACGGCTTTGCGCATGGGTGAGGTGATCGCCAGCGCACTGGATCGTGATCTGCAGAAGGTTGCGGTCTATGGGCGCGAAGGCCACACCGGTGTGCGCGAGCGCGAAACCATCGGTTTCGCCACGGTTCGCGGCGGTGATGTGGTCGGCGATCATACGGTGCTGTTCGCCTGCGAGGGCGAGCGCCTGGAAATCACCCATAAAGCGTCCAGTCGCATGACCTTCGCCAAGGGCGCGGTGCGTGCCGCGTTGTGGCTGGAGGGTCGTGAGCCGGGTCTTTACGACATGCAAGACGTGCTCGACCTGCGTTAAGATGCAGCCGGAATCGGGTTCAAACACAGCGTTTGAGCCCGATTTATCCCGCCAAGCGACGTCCTGTCGCATTCCCCGGCCTTTTAGGCTCATTGGCGGTAGACCAAAAAAGCCTTTTTCTGTAAGCTACAGCTTTAGTGTGTCCACTAAAAGCGCGCAGAATAATTCAGTGAAGAAGCGGGGTGACGTGTCCATACGTCACTCCGCTTTTTTGCAACCTGCGATCGCCCTTTCAGGCTTTATTTACGGGAGGTCTTCTTGACTAAGCCAGCCATACTCGCCCTTGCTGATGGCAGCATTTTTCGCGGCGAAGCCATTGGAGCCGACGGTCAAACCGTTGGTGAGGTGGTGTTTAACACTGCCATGACCGGCTATCAGGAAATCCTTACCGATCCTTCCTACGCCCAACAGATCGTTACCCTGACTTACCCGCACATCGGCAACACCGGCACCACGCCGGAAGACGCCGAGTCCGACCGCGTCTGGTCTGCAGGTCTGGTTATTCGTGACCTGCCACTGGTTGCGAGCAACTGGCGTAACACGATGTCCCTGTCTGACTACCTGAAAGCCAACAACGTTGTGGCAATCGCCGGTATCGACACCCGCCGCCTGACACGCATCCTGCGTGAAAAAGGCGCGCAGAACGGCTGCATCATGGCTGGCGACAACATCTCCGACGAAGCTGCGATTGCAGCAGCGCGCGGCTTCCCGGGCCTGAAGGGCATGGATCTGGCGAAAGTCGTCAGCACCAAGAAGCAGTACGAATGGCGCTCGACTGTCTGGGATCTGAAAACCGACAGCCACGCGACCCTCGACGCTTCCGATCTGCCGTACCACGTGGTTGCCTACGACTACGGCGTCAAGGTCAACATCCTGCGCATGCTGGTCGAGCGCGGTTGCCGCGTGACCGTGGTACCAGCTCAAACGCCGGCTGCTGACGTTCTGGCTCTGAAGCCGGACGGTGTGTTCCTGTCCAACGGCCCGGGTGACCCTGAGCCATGCGACTACGCGATCCAGGCCATTAAAGATGTGCTGGAAACCGAGATCCCGGTGTTCGGCATCTGCCTCGGCCACCAACTGTTGGCCCTGGCCTCTGGCGCCAAGACCCTGAAAATGGGCCACGGTCACCACGGCGCCAACCACCCGGTTCAGGATCTGGATTCCGGTGTCGTCATGATCACCAGCCAGAACCACGGTTTTGCGGTAGACGAAGCGACTCTGCCAGGCAACGTTCGGGCGATCCACAAATCGCTGTTCGACGGCACCCTGCAAGGCATCGAGCGTACCGACAAGAGCGCGTTCAGCTTCCAGGGTCACCCTGAAGCCAGCCCTGGTCCGAACGATGTGGCGCCGCTGTTCGATCGCTTCATCAACGAGATGGCCAAGCGACGTTAATCGCCGGGCTTGAGCATGTAGCGAGAAGTCCCTGAGGGTGGCCCCGGTAACCCGGCGGTCCCTGAAGGGCTTCAGAGATTGATCAAGACGGCTTCTCCTCGGGGATTGCCGTCGGACCTGCGGATTTGAGTGACTACCCATGCCAAAACGTACAGACATTAAAAGCATCCTGATTCTCGGCGCTGGCCCGATCGTGATCGGCCAGGCTTGCGAATTCGACTACTCCGGCGCCCAGGCTTGCAAAGCCCTGCGCGAAGAGGGTTACCGCGTCATCCTGGTGAACTCCAACCCGGCCACCATCATGACCGACCCGGCCATGGCCGACGCCACCTACATCGAACCGATCAAGTGGCAGACCGTTGCCAAGATCATCGAGAAAGAGCGCCCGGACGCGCTGCTGCCGACCATGGGCGGCCAGACCGCTCTGAACTGCGCCCTGGACCTGGAGCGCGAAGGCATTCTGGAGAAGTTCGGCGTAGAGATGATCGGCGCCAACGCTGACACCATCGACAAGGCTGAAGACCGTTCGCGTTTCGACAAGGCAATGAAATCCATCGGCCTGGCTTGCCCGCGTTCCGGCATCGCCCACAGTATGGAAGAGGCCAACGCGGTCCTCGAGAAGCTCGGCTTCCCGTGCATCATCCGCCCGTCCTTCACCATGGGCGGCACCGGTGGCGGTATCGCTTACAACCGCGAAGAGTTCGAAGAAATCTGCGCCCGCGGTCTGGACTTGTCGCCGACCAAAGAGCTGCTGATCGACGAATCGCTGATCGGTTGGAAAGAGTACGAAATGGAGGTTGTCCGCGATAAGAAGGACAACTGCATCATCGTCTGCTCGATCGAAAACTTCGATCCGATGGGCGTGCACACTGGTGACTCGATCACCGTGGCTCCGGCACAGACCCTGACCGACAAGGAATACCAGATCCTGCGTAACGCCTCCCTGGCGGTACTGCGCGAGATCGGCGTGGAAACCGGTGGCTCCAACGTCCAGTTCGGCATCTGCCCGAACACTGGCCGCATGGTGGTCATCGAGATGAACCCGCGGGTATCCCGTTCCTCGGCGCTGGCTTCGAAAGCGACCGGTTTCCCGATTGCCAAGGTCGCGGCCAAGCTGGCTGTGGGTTACACCCTGGATGAGCTGTCGAACGACATCACTGGCGGTAAAACCCCAGCGTCTTTCGAGCCGTCCATCGACTACGTCGTGACCAAGCTGCCACGCTTCGCTTTCGAGAAATTCCCGAAAGCCGACGCCCGCCTGACCACTCAAATGAAGTCGGTTGGCGAAGTCATGGCCATCGGCCGGACCTTCCAGGAATCCCTGCAGAAAGCCCTGCGCGGTCTGGAAGTTGGTGTTTGCGGTCTGGACGAGAAGCTCGACCTGAGCAATCCGGAAAGCATGAGCGTGCTCAAGCGCGAGCTGACCGTGCCGGGCGCCGAGCGTATCTGGTACGTGGCTGACGCCTTCCGTGCCGGCATGAGCGTCGAAGACATCTTCGGCATGAACATGATCGATCCTTGGTTCCTGGTGCAGATCGAAGATCTGATCAAGGACGAAGAGAAGGTCAAGACCCTGGGTCTGACCAGCATCGACCGCGACATGATGTTCCGCCTCAAGCGCAAGGGTTTCTCCGATCAACGCCTGGCCAAGTTGCTGGGTGTGACCGAGAAGAGCCTGCGTGCCCATCGCCACAAGCTTGAAGTGTTCCCGGTCTACAAGCGCGTCGACACTTGCGCCGCCGAGTTCGCAACCGACACCGCTTACCTCTACTCGACTTACGAGGAAGAGTGCGAAGCTGCGCCATCGGGTCGCGACAAGATCATGATCCTGGGCGGCGGTCCTAACCGTATCGGTCAAGGCATCGAGTTCGACTACTGCTGCGTACACGCGGCACTGGCCCTGCGCGATGACGGGTACGAGACCATCATGGTCAACTGCAACCCGGAAACCGTATCCACCGACTACGACACCTCCGATCGCCTGTACTTCGAGCCGGTGACCCTGGAAGACGTGCTGGAAATTGTCCGCGTCGAGAAGCCAAAAGGCGTGATCGTCCAGTACGGCGGCCAGACTCCGCTAAAACTGGCTCGGGCTCTGGAAGCTGCTGGCGTGCCGATCATCGGCACCAGCCCTGACGCAATCGACCGCGCCGAAGACCGTGAGCGCTTCCAGCAGATGGTCCAACGCCTGAACCTGCGTCAGCCGCCAAACGCCACCGTGCGCAGCGAAGACGAAGCCATTCGTGCTGCCGCGAAGATCGGCTACCCGCTGGTGGTGCGTCCGTCCTACGTGCTGGGCGGTCGTGCGATGGAAATCGTCTACGAAGAAGAAGAGCTCAAGCGCTACCTGCGTGAAGCGGTTCAAGTGTCCAACGACAGCCCTGTGCTGCTGGACCACTTCCTCAACTGCGCCATCGAAATGGACGTGGATGCGGTTTGCGACGGCACCGACGTGGTGATCGGCGCGATCATGCAGCACATCGAACAGGCAGGTGTTCACTCCGGTGACTCCGCGTGCTCGCTGCCGCCGTACTCGCTGCCTTTGCATATCCAGGACGAGATGCGTGAGCAGGTCAAGAAAATGGCCCTGGAGCTGGGCGTGGTCGGCCTGATGAACGTTCAGTTGGCGCTGCAAGGCGAAGACATCTACGTCATCGAAGTCAACCCGCGTGCTTCCCGTACCGTACCGTTCGTGTCCAAGTGCATCGGTGTTTCCCTGGCAATGATCGCGGCTCGCGTGATGGCTGGTAAAACCCTGAAGGAAATTGGTTTCACCAAGGAAATCATTCCTAACTTCTACAGCGTGAAAGAGGCGGTGTTCCCATTCGCCAAATTCCCTGGCGTTGACCCGATCCTTGGCCCGGAAATGAAGTCCACCGGTGAAGTGATGGGCGTGGGCGACACCTTCGGCGAAGCCTTTGCCAAAGCCCAGATGGGTGCCAGCGAAGTGCTGCCGACCGGCGGTACTGCCTTCATCAGCGTGCGTGATGATGATAAGCCACTGGTTGCAGGCGTAGCCCGTGATCTGATCAACTTGGGCTTCGAAGTGGTCGCCACTGCCGGTACTGCCAAGCTGATCGAAGCTGCAGGCCTGAAAGTGCGCCGTGTGAACAAGGTGACCGAAGGTCGTCCGCACGTGGTCGACATGATCAAGAATGACGAAGTCACGTTGATCATCAACACCACCGAAGGTCGTCAGTCGATCGCTGATTCGTACTCCATTCGTCGTAATGCCTTGCAGCACAAGATCTACTGCACTACCACCATTGCTGCTGGCGAAGCTATCTGTGAAGCGCTGAAGTTCGGTCCCGAGAAGACTGTGCGCCGCTTGCAGGATCTACACGCAGGATTGAAGGCATGATCAAATACCCAATGACCGTTAAGGGGGCGAAAGCCCTCGAAGAAGAACACGCTCACCTGACCAAGGTCGTCCGTCCGAAGCTCAGCCAGGACATCGGTACGGCTCGCGAGTTGGGTGACTTGAAGGAAAACGCCGAATACCACGCTGCTCGCGAGCAGCAGGGTATGGTCGAGGCGCGGATCCGTGATATCGAAGGCCGCATGCAGAATGCGGTGATCATCGATGTCACGAGCATTCCTCACACCGGCAAAGTGATTTTCGGTACCACCGTTGAAATCGCCAACGTCGAAACGGATGAAAGTGTCACTTACCACATCGTGGGCGAGGATGAGGCTGACTTCAAACTCGGCAAGATCTCCGTCAGTTCGCCACTTGCTCGCGCCTTGATTGCCAAGGAAGAGGGTGATGTGGTGGCGGTCAAAACGCCTAGCGGCGTTATCGAGTACGAGATTGTCGAAGTCCGCCATATCTGAAGGCAAGCGCCTGCTTCGTGCGGGCGCCATGCTTTGGCAACTGACTCAGATGTTATGGGTTGGTGGCTTGTGGTTGTTGCACATCGGTCTGCTGCCGGTGCTGAGCCGTATTGGCCTGGCACCGCTGCTGATCGAAGAAATTTCAAGCATGCTGAGTGCGCTGCTGGTCGGGTTTTCAGCGGCGTGCGTGGTTTTTCAGGTTTTGGTGCTGGTTCAGGCCAAGGGCCTTGTCAGTCTATGGCGCGATATTCGCGGGCAACTGCTGTTGATGGCGCTATACGCGAGTGCAATGTACTTCGTCGTGCGAATCGACTGGCCGCAGGCGCAGCACTGGTTGTTGTTCAGCTATCTTGTGCTGGGTTTTTCCGGGTTGCTGCTGGTTTTACAGCCGGTGCCGGGATGGGGTGGCAGGGTGCGCGAAGCACACCCTTGACCCGTATCATCACTTGAAGCGATGAACGTTCGACAACTGCTTGTTGACGCTGAAGTTCTTGCGGTAAATCAGCGCCATCTTGCCGATGACTTGCACCAGATCCGCTTTGCCGGCCTTGCACAGTTCTGCAATGGCTGCCAGGCGCGATTCGCGATCGAGGATGCTGAGCTTGATCTTGATCAGCTCGTGATCGCCCAATGCGCGTTCCAGTTCGGCTAAAACACCTTCAGTCAAACCGTTGTCAGCCACAGTCAAAACTGGTTTCAGATGGTGGCCAATGGACTTGTACTGTTTCTTCTGCTCTTGAGTGAGCGGCATAATCTGACCCTTTCGTCTGGATTCTGTAAAATGGCGGCCATTTTACCCGAGGGCTCGTGGATCCGCCCAATTAATCACGACCCTTATCATCGAGGTGCCCAATGGCGCGTTCCAAGACAAGCCTTGGTTGGCTGAAAAGACATGTCAATGATCCCTATGTGAAGCAGGCGCAGAAGGATGGCTACCGCTCGCGTGCGAGTTACAAGCTTCTGGAGGTCCAGGAGAAATACAAGCTGATCCGTCCGGGCATGAGCGTCGTCGATCTGGGGGCGGCGCCCGGTGGCTGGTCGCAGGTCACTAGCCGGCTGATCGGTGGTCAGGGGCGTCTGATCGCCTCGGACATCCTGGAAATGGACAGTATTCCGGACGTGACTTTCATACAGGGGGACTTCACCCAGGACGAAGTGCTCGCTCGCATCCTTGAAGCCGTGGGTAATTCGCAGGTGGACCTTGTGATTTCCGATATGGCCCCCAATATGAGTGGTACGCCTGAAGTGGACATGCCAAAAGCCATGTTTCTTTGCGAGCTGGCGCTTGATTTGGCGGAACGGATACTCAAGCCGGGTGGTAATTTTGTGATCAAGATTTTTCAGGGCGAAGGGTTTGATGTTTACCTGAAGGATGCTCGTCGGAAATTCGACAAGATCCAGATGATCAAGCCAGACTCTTCCCGTGACAGTTCCCGCGAGCAATACATGCTGGCTTGGGGTTACCGCGGGCGTAGTGAGTAAAACGAGGTTTTTTGGCGGGGTGATAGGTTTTTCATATTTCGCCCCGCGTGCATTAGCGAATATCGTGTAGAAAGTGTTTCACAAAGGGTTACAGACGGCGCCTGCCAGAGCCGTAGGTAATGTAGTAAGTTAGGCCGATGAATATCATGCGAAGCGCGCGCCATTAGCGGAGCTTGCTTCAGAGGGTAGTTAATTGAACGATATGGCAAAGAATCTGATCCTGTGGTTGATCATCGCGGCTGTCCTCGTGACGGTGATGAACAACTTCTCCAGCCCTAACGAGCCACAGACCCTCAACTATTCCGACTTCATCCAGCAGGTCAAGGATGGCAAGGTCGAGCGCGTAGCCGTGGACGGCTATGTCATTACTGGCAAGCGCAATGATGGCGACAGCTTCAAGACCATTCGTCCGGCCATTCAGGACAACGGTCTGATCGGCGATCTGGTGGATAATCACGTAGTCGTTGAGGGCAAGCAGCCTGAACAGCAAAGCATCTGGACTCAGCTCCTGGTTGCCAGCTTCCCGATCCTGGTGATCATCGCCGTCTTCATGTTCTTCATGCGGCAGATGCAGGGCGGTGCCGGCGGCAAGGGCGGACCGATGAGCTTCGGCAAGAGCAAGGCGCGCCTGCTCTCCGAAGATCAGGTGAAAACCACCCTGGCAGACGTTGCCGGTTGCGACGAAGCCAAGGAAGAAGTGGGTGAGCTGGTTGAGTTCCTGCGTGATCCGGGCAAGTTCCAGCGCCTGGGTGGGCGTATTCCTCGCGGTGTGCTGATGGTGGGTCCACCGGGTACCGGTAAAACCCTGTTGGCCAAAGCCATTGCCGGTGAAGCCAAGGTGCCGTTTTTCACCATCTCCGGTTCCGACTTCGTCGAAATGTTCGTCGGTGTGGGTGCCAGCCGTGTTCGCGATATGTTCGAGCAGGCGAAAAAACACGCTCCGTGCATTATCTTCATCGATGAAATCGACGCTGTCGGTCGTCATCGTGGTGCTGGCATGGGTGGTGGTCACGACGAACGTGAACAGACTCTCAACCAGTTGCTGGTAGAGATGGACGGTTTCGAAATGAATGACGGCATCATCGTCATCGCCGCAACCAACCGTCCTGACGTACTTGACCCTGCGCTGCTGCGTCCGGGCCGTTTCGACCGTCAGGTTGTCGTAGGGCTGCCGGATATTCGTGGTCGTGAGCAAATCCTGAAAGTCCACATGCGCAAAGTGCCGATGGGTGATGATGTTGCTCCGGCGGTTATCGCACGTGGTACGCCTGGTTTTTCCGGTGCCGACCTGGCCAACCTGGTGAACGAGGCTTCGCTATTTGCTGCCCGCACCGGCAAGCGCGTTGTCGAGATGAAAGAGTTCGAGCTGGCGAAAGACAAGATCATGATGGGCGCTGAGCGCAAGTCCATGGTCATGTCCGAAAAAGAAAAGCAGAACACTGCCTATCACGAAGCGGGACACGCGATCGTTGGTCGTGTGGTTCCCGAGCATGATCCGGTCTACAAGGTCTCGATCATCCCGCGCGGCCGAGCGTTGGGTGTGACGATGTTCCTGCCGGAAGAGGATCGCTACAGTCTGTCCAAGCGTGCGTTGATCAGCCAGATCTGCTCGCTGTACGGTGGCCGTATTGCTGAGGAGATGACCTTGGGCTTCGATGGCGTGACCACGGGTGCATCGAATGACATCATGCGTGCCAGTCAGATTGCACGAAACATGGTCACCAAGTGGGGTCTGTCGGAAAAACTCGGTCCTTTGATGTATGCCGAAGAAGAGGGTGAAGTGTTCCTCGGTCGCGGCGGCGGTGGTCAGCACGCCAGCTTCTCGGGCGAGACTGCCAAGCTGATCGACTCGGAAGTGCGCAGCATCATTGACCAGTGCTACGGCACGGCCAAGCAGATCTTGACGGATAACCGCGACAAGCTCGATGCCATGGCCGATGCGCTGATGAAGTACGAAACCATTGATGCCGAACAGATCGATGACATCATGGCTGGCCGCACGCCGCGTGAGCCTCGTGACTGGTCGGGTGGTACCGGTACTCCTCCTGTCGTACAGGAAGAGCGTCCGGAAACTCCCATCGGTGGCCCGGCCGCTGACGTCTAAGGTTTGAAATGACTCTTGTACAGTCCTCAACCCGGTTGCCTTGCGGTAACCGGGTTCTTGATTTGGCTCATGCGCATGTCATGGGCATCCTCAATGTCACTCCCGATTCTTTCTCCGACGGTGGTCGCTTCAGTCAGCTCGATGCTGCTCTGCGACACGCTGAGGCGATGGTGGCTGCTGGTGCGACCCTCATTGATGTGGGTGGCGAGTCGACCCGGCCTGGCGCACGGGCGGTCTCGCCGCTTGAGGAGCTGGAGCGCGTGGCGCCGATCGTCGAGCGTATTCATCGCGAACTGGACGTTATTATATCGGTCGATACCTCGACACCTGCGGTCATGCGTGAAACTGCACGCCTGGGAGCAGGTCTGATCAACGACGTGCGTTCGCTGCGTCGAGACGGAGCGCTGGATGCAGCAGCAGCCACCGGATTGCCGGTGTGCCTGATGCATATGCTCGGTGAGCCGGGAGATATGCAGGACAACCCGTATTATGATGACGTGACGAGAGAGGTTGGTGAGTTTCTTGCCGAGCGTATGGCGTCGTGTGCTGCGGTCGGTATTCCGGCCGAACGGATCATTCTTGATCCGGGTTTCGGGTTCGCGAAAAACTTGCAGCACAATTTGAGTCTGTTCAAGCATATGGAAGCCCTGCATGCCTTGGGACGGCCCCTGTTGGTCGGGGTTTCGCGAAAGAGCATGATCGGGCAGGCATTGAATCGCCCGGTGGGAGAGCGGCTGCATGGCGGCCTGGCTCTCGCGGCGTTGGCTGTCGTCAAGGGGGCGCGCATCTTGCGGGTGCATGACGTGGCCGAAACAGTCGATGTGGTGCGGATGATCGCAGCAGTTGAGTCAGCCGAATAAGAATGATGGAGCACTTATGACTAAGAAGTATTTTGGCACCGACGGCATTCGTGGTCGGGTCGGCGAATATCCGATTACCCCTGAGTTCATGCTCAAGCTTGGTTGGGCTGCCGGTATGGCCTTTCGCAGTAAGGGTGCTTGCAAGGTTCTTGTCGGCAAGGACACTCGAATCTCTGGTTATATGTTCGAATCGGCGCTTGAGGCCGGGCTTACCTCTGCCGGGGCTGATGTCATGCTGCTGGGGCCGATGCCTACTCCGGCTATCGCCTATTTGACGCGCACCTTCAATGCTGAGGCCGGTATTGTAATCAGCGCTTCGCACAATCCTCATGATGATAACGGCATCAAGTTCTTCTCTGGGCAAGGCACGAAACTGCCGGATGATGTTGAGCTGATGATCGAAGAATTGCTCGATATGCCGATGACCGTGGTTGAGTCGAGCAAGATCGGCAAGGTTTCGCGAATCAACGATGCCTCAGGTCGTTATATCGAATTCTGCAAAAGCAGTGTGCCAACCGGCACCAATTTCGCTGGTTTGAAAATCGTGATCGATTGCGCACACGGTGCTACCTATAAGGTGGCTCCGAGTGTTTTTCGTGAGTTGGGTGCGCAGGTGACGGTGCTTTCTGCGCAGCCTGACGGTCTGAACATCAATCACAATTGCGGCTCCACCCATATGGGGCAATTGCAGGCAGTTGTATTGGCTGAGCACGCAGATCTGGGCATTGCCTTCGATGGTGATGGCGACCGGGTATTGATGGTCGATCACACTGGAGCGATCGTCGATGGCGACGAATTGTTGTTCATCATCGCGCGTGACTTGCATGAGCGTGGCAAGTTGCAGGGTGGTGTTGTTGGAACCTTGATGAGTAACCTGGGGCTGGAACTGGCCCTGGCGGATCTGGGGATTCCTTTTGTGCGGGCCAACGTCGGTGACCGTTATGTAATCGCCGAACTGCTTGAGCGTAACTGGCTGGTGGGTGGTGAAAACTCCGGTCACGTCGTGTGCTTCAGTCATACCACCACGGGTGACGCGATTATCGCTGCGTTGCAGGTGTTGATGTCTCTGAAGCGCCGTTCCGAAGGTCTTGCGCAATCGCGTCAGGCACTGCGCAAGTGTCCTCAGGTATTGATCAATGTGCGTTTCGGCGGCGGCGAAAATCCGGTCGAGCATGCGACTGTCAAAGAAGTCAGCGAGCGCGTCACCAAGGCTATGGCTGGGCGTGGTCGCGTGTTGTTGCGCAAGTCTGGCACAGAGCCGCTGGTACGGGTCATGGTCGAAGGTGAGGACGAAACACTGGTTCGCGGTTACGCCGAGGAGCTGGCAAAACTGGTTGCTGAAGTTTCTGCCTGATTTCGGCTTGCCAGTAATGATGTGGTTGGGTAACATCTGCGCCCACTTTGACCGACGAGGTACAGCATGCGTCGCCCTATGGTAGCTGGTAACTGGAAGATGCACGGTACCCGCGCCAGCGTCGCTGAGCTGATAAACGGCCTTCGTCATCTGGCCTTGCCGAGCGGTGTTGAGGTCGCGGTATTCCCGCCTTGCTTGTATATCAATCAAGTGATTGATGGCTTGGAAGGTACGTCGATTTCGGTCGGCGCGCAGAATTCTGCGGTGGAAGCCATGCAAGGTGCATTGACCGGTGAGATTGCGCCGAGTCAGTTGGTGGATTCAGGTTGTTCCCTGGTGCTCATTGGGCACTCCGAGCGTCGCCAGATCATCGGCGAGCGTGACGAGACGCTGATTCGCAAGTTTGCAGCGGCGCAGGCATGTGGCTTGATTCCGGTGTTGTGCATAGGGGAAACCCTTGAGCAGCGTGAGGCCGGAAAAACGCTTGAGGTTGTCGGGCATCAGCTGGGCAGCATCATCGACGAGCTGGGTGTTGGTGTATTTGCAAAGGCAGTAATCGCTTACGAGCCAGTCTGGGCCATTGGCACCGGGCTGACTGCTTCGCCGCAACAGGCGCAGGATGTGCATGCAGCCATTCGTGCGCAGTTGGCGGCAGAGAATTCTGAGGTCGCACAAGGTGTGCGGCTTCTATACGGCGGCAGCGTGAAGGCGGCCAATGCGGTCGAACTGTTCGGCATGCCGGATATCGATGGGGGGCTCATTGGTGGAGCTTCCCTGAATGCAGATGAGTTCGGTGCGATTTGTCGCGCCGCGGGAAACTGAAAAAATGCTGGAAACAGTCGTAGTCGTTTTTCATCTGCTGGGTGCACTGGGCGTAGTTGCTCTCGTATTGCTGCAGCAGGGTAAAGGTGCGGACGCTGGCGCGTCTTTCGGAGCAGGTGCTTCAAATACTGTGTTCGGAAGCCAAGGTTCCTCTACCTTTCTTAGTAAGTTTACTGCTATACTTGCCGCAGGTTTCTTCATAACCAGCTTAGGGTTAGGTTACTTTGCTAAAGAGAAAGCTCACCAGCTGACTCAAGTAGGTTTGCCAAACCCAGCAGTGTTGGAAGTTCCAAAGCAAAAACCGGCTTCTGATGATGTCCCGGTGCTTCAAGAGCAAAAGTCGGCAACCAATGCGACTGACGTGCCTCCAGCTCAAGAGCAAAAGTAAGAAGGGTTTCAAACGTAGTATTGCCGAGGTGGTGGAATTGGTAGACACGCAACCTTGAGGTGGTTGTGCCCATAGGGTGTAGGGGTTCGAGTCCCCTTCTCGGTACCAATTATCAGGAGAGCCCGCTGTTGCGGGCTTTCTTGTAGGTGGAAGGTTACATTGACCCTGTTAGGGATCGGTCGTATACTTCCGCCCCAGCTTTGTCGCGGGGTGGAGCAGTCTGGTAGCTCGTCGGGCTCATAACCCGAAGGTCGTCGGTTCAAATCCGGCCCCCGCAACCAGTTTCAGGAGCCCCTTTTCAGGGGCTTTTTGTTAGCTGGACACTTTATAACGCCGCTGTTCAACGGCGTTTCAGGGATGGGCGTTTCGCCCATTTTTTTATTTTGCATAGCATGCATTTACATGCACGAGGGGGTTCAGGTGTCGAGCAAGCTAGAACAGTTGCAGGCCTTGTTGGCCCCGGTGGTCGTGGCCCTTGGCTATGAATGCTGGGGTATTGAGTTTTCGGCTCAAGGTCGCCACTCACTGTTGCGCGTTTATATCGATAAAGAAGGCGGTGTGCTGGTGGACGATTGTGCCATCGTCAGCCGTCAGATCAGCGGTGTACTGGATGTTGAAGATCCGATCTCCGTTGAATACACCCTTGAAGTTTCCTCGCCTGGCATGGAACGCCCGCTGTTCACGCTTGAACAGTTTGCAAAGTTTGCCGGTGACCAAGTGAAGATCAAGCTGCGCTCGCCTTTCGAAGGTCGGCGCAACTTTCAGGGCCTTCTGCGCGGTGTAGAAGAGCAGGACGTCGTGGTGCAGGTTGAAGACCATGAATTCCTGTTGCCGATCGATATGATCGACAAGGCCAACATTATTCCCAGTTTTGACTGAGACGCGGATCCCGCGGATCCAATGGCTTGCGAAAGGCGAGGCGTACGATGAGCAAAGAAGTACTGCTGGTTGTTGAGTCGGTATCCAATGAAAAGGGCGTACCGGCAAACGTAATTTTTGAAGCGCTGGAGCTGGCTCTGGCCACCGCTACCAAAAAGCGTTTTGAAGACGAAGTTGATCTGCGTGTGGAAATCAATCGCCACACCGGTGCTTATGAAACTTTCCGTCGCTGGACGGTAGTCGAAGAAGCAGACCTGGATGATCCGGCTGTTGAAACCTGGCCGAGCAAGGTTCAGGAAACGCATCCTGGCGCGAAGGTCGGTGATGTAGTCGAAGAAAAAATCGAGTCCATCGAATTCGGCCGCATTGCTGCGCAGACTGCCAAGCAAGTTATCGTGCAGAAAGTTCGCGAAGCCGAGCGCGCTCAAGTCGTTGATGCCTACCGCGAGCGTCTGGGAGAAATCATCTCCGGCACCGTGAAGAAAGTAACCCGCGACAACGTGATCGTTGATCTGGGTAACAACGCTGAAGCGCTGCTGGCTCGTGAAGACATCATTTCTCGCGAAACTTTCCGGGTGGGTGTGCGCCTGCGTGCACTGCTCAAGGAAATCCGCACCGAGAACCGCGGCCCGCAGCTGATTCTGTCGCGTACCGCGCCAGAAATGCTGATCGAGTTGTTCCGCATCGAAGTGCCGGAAATCGCTGAAGGCCTGATCGAAGTAATGGCTGCGTCCCGTGACCCGGGTTCGCGCGCCAAGATCGCGGTTCGCTCCAAAGACAAACGTATCGATCCGCAAGGTGCTTGCATTGGTATGCGCGGTTCGCGCGTCCAGGCGGTATCGGGCGAATTGGGTGGTGAGCGTGTGGATATCGTCCTGTGGGACGACAACCCGGCGCAGTTCGTGATCAACGCCATGTCCCCGGCTGAGGTTGCGGCAATTATCGTTGACGAAGATGCCCATGCAATGGACATCGCCGTTGGCGCAGACAATCTGGCTCAGGCCATCGGTCGCGGTGGTCAGAACGTGCGTCTGGCTAGCCAGTTGACTGGCTGGACCCTGAACGTGATGACCGAATCGGACATCCAGGCTAAACAGCAAGCAGAAACCGGCGACATCCTGCGCAACTTCATCGACGAGCTGGAAGTCGACGAAGATCTGGCACAGGTGCTGGTTGATGAGGGCTTTACCAGCCTGGAAGAGATTGCCTACGTACCGTTGGAAGAAATGCTCAACATCGATGGCTTTGACGAAGACACCGTCAACGAGCTTCGCGCTCGGGCCAAGGATCGTTTGTTGACTAAAGCCATCGCTACTGAGGAAAAGCTGGCAGACGCCCATCCGGCCGAAGACCTGCTCTCGCTTGAGGGTATGGACAAGGATTTGGCGATGGAACTGGCGGTGCGCGGCGTAATTACCCGCGAAGACCTGGCCGAGCAGTCTATTGACGACCTGCTCGACATCGACGGCATTGACGATGATCGTGCCGGCAAGTTGATCATGGCCGCCCGAGCCCATTGGTTCGAGTAATAGGCGCGGCCTGAGGAGAGAAGTGCATGACGCAAGTCACGGTGAAACAACTGGCCGATGAGGTCAAAACACCGGTAGAGCGCCTGCTGCAGCAGATGCGTGAGGCAGGTCTGCCGCACACCGCCGCCGAGGAACATGTGACCGACAGTGAGAAGCAGTCTTTGCTGACTCACTTGAAAAGCAGCCACAAGGCGAAAGTGGAAGAACCGCGCAAAATCACGTTGCAGCGTAAAACCACCAGCACCCTGCGTGTTGCTGGCAGCAAAAGCATCAGCGTTGAAGTACGCAAGAAGAAAGTCTTCGTACAGCGCAGCCCGGAAGAAATCGAAGCCGAGCGCAAACGCGAACTGGAAGAGCGTCGCGCAGTAGAAAATGCTGCACGTCAGAAGGCTGAAGAAGAAGCCAAGCGTCGCGCCGAAGAAGAAGCGCGTCGCCAGCCTGCTGCTGTGCAATCTGCTTCTACTGAAGCTGTTGCAGCACCTGTCGCAGTTGCCGAGCCAGTGCGTGAAGCACCGGTTGTAGCAGCAGCGCCAGCGGCTGACACTCGCAAACGCGACGAACAGCGTCGTCCGGACAAACCACGCGCCGACGATAACAATCGTCGTGGCGCGGGTGATGGTGAGCGCAAAAACGCTCCACATCGCGCTTCGGTCAAGGAAAAGGCGCCTGCTCCACGCGTTGCTCCACGGACTACCGACGAAGAAAGCGATGGCTTCCGTCGTGGTGGTCGCGGCAAGGCCAAGCTGAAGAAACGCAACGCCCACGGTTTCCAGAGCCCAACCGGCCCTGTCGTGCGCGAAGTGAAGATCGGCGAAACCATCACTGTTGGCGATCTCGCTCAGCAGATGTCGGTCAAGGCTGCTGAAATCATCAAGTTCATGTTCAAACTGGGTACTCCAGCGACCATCAACCAGGTACTTGACCAGGAAACTGCTCAATTGGTTGCTGAAGAGCTGGGCCACAAAGTGACCCTGGTCAGCGACACCGCCCTGGAAGATTCCCTGGCCGAGTCCCTGAAGTTTGAAGGTGAGGCTTTCTCCCGTGCGCCAGTCGTGACCGTAATGGGCCACGTTGACCATGGTAAGACCTCGCTGCTCGACTATATCCGTCGTGCCAAGGTAGCGGCTGGCGAAGCCGGCGGTATCACCCAGCACATCGGTGCGTACCACGTTGAAACCGAACGCGGCATGGTCACCTTCCTCGATACCCCGGGTCACGCCGCGTTTACCGCTATGCGTGCTCGTGGTGCCAAGGCGACCGACATCGTGATCCTGGTGGTTGCAGCGGACGACGGCGTGATGCCGCAGACCATTGAAGCCGTACAGCACGCCAAGGCTGCTGGTGTTCCACTGGTTGTTGCAGTGAACAAAATCGACAAGCCGGGCGCCGATCTCGATCGCATCCGTAGCGAACTGTCGGTTCACGGCGTGACCTCGGAAGAGTGGGGCGGCGACACTCCGTTCGTATCGGTTTCGGCGAAAGTCGGTACCGGTGTAGACGAGCTGCTCGAAGCTGTTCTGCTGCAAGCTGAAGTTCTCGAACTGAAAGCGACTCCTTCGGCTCCTGGCCGTGGTGTCGTGGTTGAATCGCGTCTCGACAAAGGTCGTGGCCCGGTTGCAACCGTTCTGGTTCAGGACGGCACCCTGCGCCAAGGCGACATGGTGTTGGTCGGTTCGAACTATGGCCGCGTTCGCGCCATGCTCGACGAGAACGGCAAGCCAATCAAGGAAGCCGGTCCTTCCATCCCTGTCGAGATTCTCGGCCTGGACGGTACCCCGGACGCTGGCGACGAGATGAGCGTGGTTGCCGACGAGAAGAAAGCACGTGAAGTGGCTCTGTTCCGTCAAGGCAAGTTCCGTGAAGTCAAACTGGCTCGTGCTCACGCAGGCAAGCTGGAAAACATCTTCGAGAACATGGGCCAGGAAGAGAAGAAGACGCTTAACATCGTCCTCAAATCCGACGTCCGTGGTTCGCTGGAAGCGTTGAACGGCGCCTTGAACGGCCTGGGTAACGACGAAGTGCAAGTGCGTGTAGTCGGTGGCGGTGTCGGTGGTATCACCGAGAGCGACGCCAACCTGGCACTGGCCTCCAACGCTGTACTGTTCGGCTTCAACGTGCGTGCCGATGCTGGCGCTCGCAAGATCGTCGAGCAGGAAGGTCTGGATATGCGTTACTACAACGTGATCTACGACATCATCGAAGACGTCAAGAAAGCCCTGACCGGTATGCTTGGCAGCGACGTTCGGGAGAACATCCTGGGTATCGCTGAAGTCCGCGACGTGTTCCGTTCGCCGAAGTTCGGCGCGATCGCCGGTTGCATGGTTATCGAAGGTGTTGTGCACCGTAACCGTCCAATCCGTGTACTGCGTGAAGACATCGTTATCTTCGAAGGCGAGCTGGAATCCCTGCGCCGCTTCAAGGATGACGCTTCCGAAGTACGTGCCGGCATGGAATGCGGTATCGGCGTGAAGAGCTACAACGACGTCAAAGTCGGTGACAAGATCGAAGTCTTCGAGAAGGTTCAGGTTGCTCGCAGCCTCTAACTCGCGCACTTCAAGAGCCGTGATGGGCAGCCGCATGCAAATGCACGGCGCATCACCCGGACTCTAAACGCAACGCCCGGTCTGGCTTCTGTCAGGCCGGGCGTTTGCCGCTTTCAGACCACACGGGTTTCACCGTGAGGCAGTAACAGGTAACAAGACATGGCAAAAGAATACAGCCGTACCCAACGTATCGGCGATCAGATGCAGCGTGAGCTGGCACAGCTGATCCGTCGTGAAGTCAAAGACCCGCGCGTCGGCCTGGTCACCATTACCGCTGTTGAAGTCAGCCGTGACGTCGGTCACGCCAAGATTTTCATCACCGTGATGGGGCAGGACAGCGCAGACGATATCGCTCAAAGCATCAAGGTGTTGAACTCGGCCGCCGGTTTCCTGCGCATGCAGTTGGCTCGCGAGATGAAGCTGCGCAGCGTTCCTCAGCTGCACTTCCACTACGACGAAAGCGTCGTGCGTGGCGCTCATCTGTCGGCATTGATCGAACGCGCTGTGGCTGAAGACAATCAGCACCCGGTTGCGGCAGAACCCGTAGACACCAAGGAGTAATCGGTGGCTCAGGTCAAACGTATCCGTCGTAACGTCAGCGGTATCATCCTGCTCGACAAGCCGCTGGGGTTCACCTCCAACGCGGCCTTGCAGAAGGTTCGCTGGCTGCTCAATGCCGAGAAGGCCGGGCACACCGGCAGTCTTGATCCGTTGGCCACCGGCGTGTTGCCGCTGTGCTTCGGTGAGGCGACCAAGTTCTCGCAATACCTGCTCGACTCCGACAAGGGCTATGAAACCCTGGCGCAATTGGGCAAGACCACCACCACGGCAGACGCTGAAGGTGAGGTTTTGCAGGAGCGCCCGGTGACCGTTTGTCGCGCCGATATCGAAGCGGTTTTGCCGAAATTTCGTGGGCAAATCAGTCAGATACCGCCGATGTACTCAGCCCTCAAGCGTGACGGTCAGCCGTTGTACAAGTTGGCGCGTGCAGGTGAAGTGGTGGAGCGTGAACCGCGTTCTGTTACTATTGCGCGCTTGGAATTGCTGGCCTTTGAAGGTGATACTGCGCGCTTCGCCGTAGATTGCAGTAAAGGCACCTATATCCGCACCCTCGTGGAGGATATTGGTGAAGCACTCGGTTGTGGCGCTTACGTTGCGCAGTTGCGACGTACCCAGGCCGGTCCGTTCAGCCTGGCGCAGACGGTCACGCTGGAAGAGTTGGAAGCAGTACATGCCGAAGGCGGCAACGAAGCGGTTGATCGCTTCCTGATGCCATCGGACAGCGGCTTGCTGGATTGGCCACTGTTGCAGTTCTCGGAGCACAGCTCGTTCTACTGGCTAAACGGCCAGCCGGTACGCGCCCCGGATGCACCGAAGTTCGGTATGGTACGCGTACAGGATCACAATGGTCGCTTCATCGGTATCGGTGAAGTGAGCGAAGATGGGCGCATCGCGCCACGTCGACTGATTCGGTCAGAATGACCGGAACCAGTTTGAGGTAAAAGCGTAGCGAGCGAAGGGAAGACAAGGAAAAAACAGGCGAGGAAGCGGAGTTGACTGCTGTCAATGAGCATTCCGAGCCGGTTTTTGACGTAGGATTACCGAGCGCAGCAGCTTTTACACAAACTGGAACGAGGGTGGCTGTTAACAGGCACGGTCACTACTCATTTTTAGATACAGGGATTTGTCCCTGGCCTGTTGAAGCTGTTTCTTTGAAACAGTTTCCTGATAAAAGGATTGCCTCATGGCTCTCGACGTTCAAGAAAAAGCTCAAATCGTAGCTGACTACCAGCAAGCTGTTGGTGACACTGGTTCGCCAGAAGTGCAAGTTGCACTGCTGACCCACAACATCAACAAACTGCAAGGTCACTTCAAGGCCAACGGTAAAGATCACCACTCCCGTCGTGGTCTGATCCGTATGGTAAACCAGCGTCGCAAGCTGCTGGACTACCTGAAAGGCAAGGACGTGAGCCGTTACAGCGCTCTGATCGCTCGCCTGGGTCTGCGTCGCTAATAAGCGATTGCGCTAGAGGTTGGTTGTCTGTCGTGCGTCAGCGGGTTTCCCGCCGGCGCATGGCAGGCTCCCAGCCTCAAGTTTTATCTGGACAACAGTTTTATCTGGACAATCAAAGTCGGGCCGATTCCCGGCATTGCCCAAGAATTTCGCAAGAAAACCAGTTCCCCCAAGAGCCACAAAGAAGGTAGGACACCGTGAACCCGGTAATCAAAAAATTCCAGTTCGGTCAGTCGACCGTTACCCTCGAGACTGGCCGTATCGCCCGTCAGGCCTCCGGCGCAGTATTGGTCACCGTTGACGACGACGTCAGCGTATTGGTGACTGTAGTCGGTGCCAAGCAAGCCGATCCAGGCAAGGGCTTCTTCCCCCTGTCTGTTCACTACCAGGAAAAAACCTACGCTGCCGGTAAGATCCCTGGCGGTTTCTTCAAGCGCGAAGGCCGTCCTTCCGAGAAAGAAACCCTGACTTCCCGACTGATCGACCGTCCGATCCGTCCGCTGTTCCCGGAAGGTTTCATGAACGAAGTGCAGGTTGTCTGCACCGTCGTCTCCACCAGCAAGAAGACTGATCCGGACATCGCTGCGATGATCGGTACCTCGGCTGCGCTGGCGATCTCCGGCATTCCTTTCGATGGCCCGATCGGCGCTGCCCGCGTTGCATTCCACGAAAGCACCGGCTACCTGCTGAACCCGACTTACGAGCAACTGAAAGCTTCGAGCCTGGACATGGTCGTTGCCGGTACGTCGGAAGCGGTATTGATGGTTGAATCGGAAGCCAAAGAGCTGACCGAAGACCAGATGCTGGGCGCGGTACTGTTTGCTCACGACGAGTTCCAGGTTGTGATCAATGCTGTTAAAGAACTGGCTGCCGAAGCTGCCAAGCCAACCTGGACCTGGGCTCCTCAGCCTGAAGCCACCGCACTGCTGGGCGCTATCCGTGCCGAGTTCGGCGACGCGATTTCTCAGGCTTACACCATCACCGTCAAGGCCGACCGTTACGCTCGCCTGGGTGAACTGAAAGACCAGGTTGTAGCCAAGCTGTCCGGTGAAGAAGGCCAGCCTTCGTCCAGCGAAGTCAAAGCAGCTTTCGGTGAAATCGAATACCGTACCGTTCGCGAAAACATCGTTAACGGCAAGCCGCGTATCGACGGCCGCGACACCCGCACCGTACGTCCGCTGAACATCGAAGTCGGCGTTCTGCCGAAGACCCACGGTTCGGCATTGTTCACCCGTGGCGAAACCCAGGCTCTGGTGGTAGCGACTCTGGGCACCGCCCGTGACGCACAACTGCTGGACACCCTGGAAGGCGAGAAAAAAGACCCGTTCATGCTGCACTACAACTTCCCTCCGTTCTCGGTGGGCGAGTGTGGTCGCATGGGTGGCGCTGGTCGTCGTGAAATCGGTCACGGCCGTCTGGCCCGTCGTTCGGTTCAGGCCATGCTGCCTGCTGCCGACGTGTTCCCGTACACCATCCGTGTGGTATCGGAAATCACCGAATCCAACGGTTCCAGCTCGATGGCGTCGGTTTGCGGTGCTTCCCTGGCCCTGATGGACGCTGGCGTGCCAATGAAGGCGCCGGTTGCCGGTATCGCCATGGGCCTGGTTAAAGAAGGCGAGAAGTTCGCCGTCCTGACCGACATCCTGGGTGACGAAGACCACCTGGGCGACATGGACTTCAAAGTAGCCGGTACCTCCAAAGGTGTTACCGCGCTGCAGATGGACATCAAGATCAAAGGCATCACCGAAGAAATCATGGAAATCGCTCTGGGCCAAGCCCTGGAAGCGCGCCTGAACATCCTCGGCCAGATGAACCAGATCATTGCCCAGTCGCGTACCGAGCTGTCGGAAAATGCTCCGACCATGATCGCGATGAAAATCGACACCGACAAAATCCGTGATGTTATCGGTAAAGGCGGCGCGACCATTCGTGCGATCTGTGAAGAGACCAAGGCTTCGATCGACATCGAAGACGACGGCTCGATCAAGATCTTCGGCGAAACCAAGGAAGCCGCTGAAGCCGCTCGTCAGCGCGTTCTGGGCATCACCGCTGAAGCTGAAATCGGCAAGATCTACGTCGGTAAAGTTGAGCGCATCGTCGACTTCGGCGCATTCGTCAACATCCTGCCGGGCAAGGACGGTCTGGTTCACATCTCCATGCTGAGCGACGCTCGCGTTGAGAAAGTGACCGACATCCTGAAAGAAGGCCAGGAAGTGGAAGTACTGGTACTGGACGTGGACAACCGCGGCCGTATCAAGCTGTCCATCAAAGACGTAGCAGCAGCCAAGGCTTCGGGCGTTTAATTACCCCGCAGCTTAAGCGCTGAACAAGCAAACGCCCCGACTGGTTCGGGGCGTTTTGCTGTGTGCAGTAAATGCGCCCTTGTAGCAGCTGGCGAAGCCAGCTGCTACAGAGGCTCAGAGCAAATCCGTGAAAAATGAGGCGCTTGTCCAGGTTGCCCGACCCCAAACTCAGTGCTAGCTTTAGCCCACCGCCCGTGTAGCTCAGCCGGTAGAGCAGCGCACTCGTAACGCGAAGGTCGCAGGTTCGATTCCTGTCTCGGGCACCACTTCCCCCTGTTATTTCACCTTTCTACTCAGCTCCTCGACGGTACGTTTGAGCTGATCCATCGCACGATCCTGATCGCTGATGGTCCGTTTCAGGTTCGAGATCTCGCTGCTGTTCGAGCTGGAGCTGGAGCCGCTGTTGCGCTTGAGGTCTTCCACCTGCCGACCGAGCTTATCCAGATCACGTTCCTGCTCTTTGACCTTGCTCTTGAGGTCGTCGATCTCCTTGCTGCTGGAGCTTGAGCTGGAACCGCTGCTGCGCTTGAGTTCTTCGATCTGGCGCGTCTGATTGTTGATGGTTTCCTGCATCTTTTTCAGTTCGTCGATGCGCAAATCGCTTTTGACCAGAACGTCCTTGCCGTATTCATAGTGGATGGCGGAGAGTTTGTCATCGTAAGACGGACCGCTGTTGCTCAGCTCAATGCTGGCCATTGCGGTGCCCGGCAGAGCCAGGACACCGAGCAGGGCGGTCATTGCGCTGGCGGACAGAACAGAGGAAAGCTTCGAAAAACTGCGCATCACTGAGGTTCCTTGTGAAGTACCGATATGGCACATCGCTATGAGTTTGGATTTGAAATTATGTTCCCGAGGCTCTCGACGCACCCTGCGTGAAACTTTTTGTGGGATAGATGTAAAGAGCCGTGTAATTCGCGGGCCAAACGTCCTATATTCGGTGCCTGCATGAGCATCGCCCAGCAGTTTTCAGATGATCCCGAATGGTTCTGAAGGCCAGATAAACCGGGCTTCAAACGGTTTTCTGCGTCAGAGAGATCCTTGATGATCCAGATCCATCTTCCATTCCCATGATCAGCGAGAACGCCATGACCGTGAACGAAATGACTCAAGAACAAAGACACGAAGAGGCCCTCAAGAAGTACATGCTTGATGCGCCGGAACTGATGGAAGAGATCAAGAACCTGAGCGCCGACGATCAGAAAGATCAGATTCAGTGGGCGTTCGAGGACGAGGCAGAAGCGCAGGGCTTGCAGCCTTGGGAGCTGACGCTCAAGTACACCTCAACGCCGGAAGAATACGAGGCGACGCGCCTTGCGTTGCACAAGGAAGCAGCCGAGGTGCTGGGCGTCGAGTGGGAAGAATACTGCGAGATGAACAATCTGGTGGTTTGAAAGCAACGCCAGCCTCATGAGGCTGGCGTTTCTTTTTGTCAGAGACTCAAGCGCATCGACAGGTCTACAGCCTTCACATCCTTGGTCATCGCGCCAATCGAGATGTAATCCACGCCCGTCTCGGCGATTGGCCGCAAGGTGCTTTCGTTGACGCCACCGCTGGCCTCGAGTTTCGCCTTGCCGGCATTCAGCCGCACGGCTTCGCGCATGTCGTCCAGGCTCAGCTCATCGAGCATGATGATATCGGCGCCCGCCGCCAGGGCCTCCTTGAGCTCCTCCAGGCTTTCCACTTCAATCTCCACCGGTTTGCCCGGCGCGATCTTGTGCGCGGCGGCGATGGCTTGAGGGATGCCGCCGCAGGCAGCGATATGGTTTTCCTTGATCAGAAAAGCGTCGTACAGGCCGATGCGGTGGTTGTGGCAGCTGCCGCAGGTCACGGCGTACTTTTGCGCCAATCGCAGCCCAGGCAGGGTTTTGCGGGTATCCAGCAGTTTCACCTGAGTATCGGCAACGAAGTCGGCCAGGTATTGCGCACGAGTGGCGACACCGGAAAGCAGTTGCAGAAAATTCAGCGCACTACGCTCGCCGGTCAGCAGCGAACGGGCGGGGCCTTCGAGGTGAAACAACGCCTGATTGGGGTTCACGCGCTCACCGTCGCGCACTTGCCAGTGCACCGCAACGCGCGGGTCCAGTTGCCGGAACACCGCGTCGACCCAAGCGGTGCCGCTGATGACGGCTGCATCACGGGTAATGATCGTGGCTTTGGCCAAGCGCTCGGCCGGGATCAATTGTGCGGTGATGTCGCCGCTGCCGATGTCTTCCAGCAACGCACGGCGCACGTTGGCTTCGATTTCGGCGGTCAAATCGGCGAGGCGTAGATTCGGCATAACGGGCTCCACAAACAAAGTGGCTCGATTATAGGGCCATGCTGCAAGCGAACCCAAGACGCCCAGCACTTTCAGCAGGTTCTAAAACCTGCACTTGGTCGACTCGCCCGCATTACCCCTGCGTGCCGATCTGTGATCGAGCGCTGTTTCATGGGTCGATGCAGAGTCTGCTGGCACTCGGGAGGTCTTTTGCAGATAATCGCGCCTTGCGTTTGACGTCATGGCCTTGACGTTTCTTTGGCTTCCCGACACTTGAAATGCAGCGCGGTGCATCACGATTGCGCTGTGAGCCGGCCGTGTGCGTTTGTCGCTTCACATTGAATGGAGGAATCCCCCCTTTGCAGGAGGCTTGGATGCACAACGACGGGAATGTAGTGCCTTTGCACAAGGCCGCTACCGGTCAGGCGAATCCATCGCCGCTCGCCCGCCTGCCGGTGATTCTGCTTCAGGTTCGCGACAAGGCTGCGCAACAACTCATGCTTGGTTTGCAGGAGATGTTTGATAATGCCGACGACACCTTGTTCGAAATGGCTGACCGGGCACAGACCAATGTCGAGCAGAACATCTTCTTTGAAGCCATGCGCGATTTGCGCCTCAAGCGCAAAAACATCGAGCGCGGCTTTCACGAGCTTTTCTTCGAGGCCTTTGCCGGCCTCATCCAGTACGACCCGACTCACGCCGCCTTGCCGTTGGCGATGAATCCAGACCCTTCGATCGAACTCCCCGATGACCAGCCTGAGCGGCAAGCGGCGCTTGAAGCCATGGTCGCCAAGGCGCTCAACCGGGACGGCTTTGCCCTTGGACAGCTGACCGCGCGCCTGAGCTCTCTGCTGGGCAAGCCTCTGGATGATTCGCGCAATCCCATGGGGCCGGCGATGCTCTGCGAGTATTTTTTGCAGGCCGGACGCAATCTGGGGGTGGAGATCAAGGTCAAGCTGATCATCCTCAAATTGTTCGAACGCTATGTGCTCAGCGATGCCGATCAGCTCTATGCGCAAGCCAACCAATTGCTGATCGCCACTGGCGTTCTGCCTGAACTCAAGACCGCCCCCGCACGTCGTGTCACGGGCCGGGCGGCGGCCAGTGTTCATGCGGAGTCCAGCGAGTCGGGCGTCAGATCCAACAGCACGCCCGTCGATGACAGCGTGCAGGAAGTTTTCGCCACCTTGCAGGCGTTGCTGTACCCCGTGCGCGGCAGTGTTGCGCCGACCCTCGAAGCCAGCGCCCAGAGCCAGCCCATCTCGACCCGCGACCTGCTGCGCCTGCTCTCGCATTTGCAGCAGTTCGTACTGGCCCCTGCCGCCCTGGATGATTTCGACCTGCGCAATCAGCTTGAACAGTTGCTGACCCGGGTCAGTGTCAAAAGTGGCAAGTCTCGGGTGGTCGGGGTAGCGGATGAGGATGTGATTAATCTGATCGCGATGCTCTTCGAATTCATTCTCGCCGACCCTCAATTGCGCCAAGTGATCGCAACCTGAGGGGCGATCACGGCATACTGGAGCCCGTCAGAGACGTCACTGAAGGAGCCTGTATGCAGTTGGACCCCGCGAGCGGTTGGTTTGAAGGCGTGCGCCATTGCCCGTCACCCAACTTCAATGCGCGCCCCACGGGCGAAATCTCCTTGCTGGTGATCCACAACATCAGCCTGCCACCGGCGCAATTCGCGACGGGCAAGGTGCAGGAATTTTTTCAGAACCGCCTGGATGTCACCGAGCACCCCTACTTTGAAGGGATTGCCGACTTGCGCGTGTCTGCGCATTTTCTGATCGAGCGTGACGGCGCGATCACACAGTTTGTCTCTTGTCTTGATCGGGCGTGGCACGCAGGCGTGTCCCGGTTTGAGGGGCGTGAAGGCTGTAACGATTTCTCCCTTGGTATCGAGCTTGAAGGCACTGACGATCTGCCGTTCACCGAGGCTCAATATCACGCGCTGATTGCCCTGACCCGCCAATTGCAGTCTACGTTTACAGCCATCACCCATTCACGTATCCAGGGGCATAGCGATATCGCCCCCGGACGCAAGACTGATCCGGGACCGGCGTTCGACTGGGCACGCTATCGCGGGGCTCTGGAAAAAGGGGAAGCACAATGAGTTTTCTGGTGTTACTGCTGGCGGTCTGGATCGAGAAGTTCTCGGCCTTGCGTCATCAAGTTCAGCGCGACGGTGGATGGCTGCGGGAGCTGGCCAAGTATGAAGCGAGCCCAAAGCTTGCGAGTCGGCCCTGGCTGGTACTGGCATTGCTGGTGCTGTTCCCTGTGGCGTTACTCGGCTTTTTGTTGCTGGTACTGGAGCCGGTGGCCTATGGCTTGTTGGCCCTGCCGGTGCACTTGCTGGTGGTGATTTACAGCCTGGGCCGTGGTGATTTGCTCGGCGGCCTGGGACCGTTTCGTGATGCCTGGCGCCGGGAAGACCTGCAAGCGGCGGCGCTTGTCGCCAAACGTGACCTGGATATTTGCGCCGACAGCGGCGAGCAATTGCTGCAGAAGGTTCAAGCCCATTTGCTGTGGCAGGCTTACCAGAGTTTTTTTGCGGTGATTTTCTGGTATTTCCTGCTCGGTCCGGTGGCGGCCCTGAGTTATCGCTTGCTGGCCCTGGCGGCCGAGCACGGCAAGAACCCGGCGGTGGTCGAGCGCGCCGCACAATTGCGACATGCCTTTGACTGGCTGCCGGTGCGCTTGCTGGCAGCGAGTTTTGCTTTGGTCGGTAACTTCGTCGCGGTCAGCCGGGTGATGCTCCATGAATTGTTGAACTGGAATATCAGCGCCGCGCAGTTGATCGAGAACGTCGGCGTGGTAGCGGGTGAGATTCCGGCACCAGTGGCGGGGCCAGAAGGGGTTCACAACCTGGATCAGATCTGGGAACTGCTGCTGCGAGCGGCGGTGGTCTGGTATGCCGGGTTTGCCATTTGGACCGTGCTGCCCTGATCCAGCTGTGTGGCGAACGCTTTTGTGGCGAGGGGGCTTGCCCCGTTCGGCTGCAGAGCAGTCGTAAAACCGGTTGACTCACTTCTCCTGACGAACCGCGTACTTCGATTTTAGGGGCGCTTTGCACCCCAGCGGGGGCAAGCCCCCTCGCCACAGGTTTTTCTTCCGGCCTGAGTGATCGCGTTCGAGTCGTTAACCTTAAGTTACAAAACCCCCTTTCGATTTGAGCTATACAGAAGCAGCGCGCCATAGTGGCTATCTGCTGCATCTGCGTGCCTGCCCAAAAAATAAGAAATGAAAGGGGGACGTCCGTGAAGAGTTTGCTCTATCCCGCCGTTGCGCTGATGAATCACCTGAGCTTCGGCATGAAGTTCAGCCTGATCAGCGTGCTGTTTTTCTTCCCCATGCTGGTGACCAATTTCTATCTGGTTCGGGATTCGTATCGAGAGTTCCAGGGCACCCAGGTCGAATTGCAAAGCCTCGACCTGCTGGGCAGTGGCCTGACGCTGCGGCGGGATCTGGAAACCCTGAACAACCTGGTACAGATCAACGCGACCCTCGGCCAGTCTGGCAAGGCGGGCGATACCGAATCGAAAATCAGCGCCCTTGAGCAGAGCGTGCTAACACGCCTGCAAAGCCTGACCGCGACGACCATCGATCCTGAGCAGGTCAGTGTTTTTGATGGCAAGCGCGATGAAATGATCGCAGCGTTCAAGGCTCAACAAACGGAGACGTCTGTGCAAAGCAAGAGTGCGCTGATTGGCAAACTGCTCGGCAACGCACAGATTTTCAGTCAGATCATCGCCAGCCAGGCCGGCCTGAGTCGTGACAACCAGAGTGATTTGCGCCAATTGAGTGAGCTGATCACTAACGTTACCCCGCGTGTGACGCAAACCCTCGGCGAAGGCCGGGCGATGGGGGCTTACTCGCTGGGGCAGGGGTTTCTTAACTCTGCTTCGAGCACCCGGTTCGATGAACTGCTGGCGCAGATCGACAAGCTTCAGGCCGAATACGCCTTGAAGTTGCAGGACGCACTGGCGGCCGGCAAAGCGGCGCGTGAGGTGCTGGAACCCTCGGCCAATGCCAGTAAAGCCACGCTCAAACAGGCCAGCGAGCTGTTTGAAGAGCAAGTGGTGGTGGCCGATACCCTCGATAAACCCTGGCAGGGTTTTTACGATCAGGTCACCGGGCTGATGGACAAGACCTATCAACTGAACGATGCGACGCTTAAGTTTCTCGGCGTTCAATTGCAGCAACGCCTGGAACAGAACCGCACGCACATGGTGCTGCAGGCGGTGGCACTGTCGGTGGTGTTCGTGCTGATTTTTTACCTCTATGGCGGCTTCTATGCCTCCACCCGCACCACCCTCAAGCGTCTCGGCGGAGTCATGGACAAGGTGGCGGCCGGTGACATGACCATCACGTTTACCGCCCACAGCCGTGATGAGTTGGGTGAGTTGGGCAACGTCTTCAATGGCACCGTGGCGAAGATCCATGACCTGATCGAGTTGGTCGGCAAGACCGTCAACGAAGTGGAGCGTCAGGCGAGTCAGGTGGAAACGGTATCGGCCCGGAGTAATCAGGCGGTGGCCGGTCAGCGTACGCAGATCGAGCAAGTCGCTACGGCGATGAACCAGATGTCGGCCACCGCTCAGGAAGTTGCGCGCAGTGCGGCGGCTGCCGTCAGCAGCGCCCACAGCGTCAACGATGAAACCATTAGCGGTCGCGGCTTGGTCGAGTCGCAACAAGGCAGCATTGCGCAACTGGCCAGCGAGATCGACTCGTCAGTGCTGGTGATCAATCAACTGGCCAGCGACAGTCAGTCCATCAGTCGCGTGCTGGAAGTGATCAAGAGCATCGCCGAGCAGACCAACCTGTTGGCGCTCAACGCGGCCATCGAGGCCGCCCGTGCGGGTGAGCAGGGACGTGGCTTTGCGGTGGTGGCCGATGAGGTCCGCACCCTGGCCAAACGGACCCAGCAATCGACCGAAGAAATCGAGCAGATGATTACCAGGCTGCACGCTGGCGTTGGCGCCGCCGTGAAGGCCATGGGCGTCAGCCACCAGATGGCCAATGGCACGGTCGGTCAGTCGGAAAAGGTCCAGCAAGCCCTGGAAAACATCCTCGGCGCGGTGGGCATGATCGTCGATCAGAACCAGCAAATTGCCGCGGCAGTCGAGCAGCAAACCGCGGTGGCCCACGATATCGACCAGAACATTGTCGAGATCAACCGGGCCGGCGAGCGCACCGCTGAAGGGGCGCACCAGACCGAGCATGCCAGCCGCGCACTGTCGGCCCAAGTGGTGCAGTTGAAGCACTTGATCAGCGCGTTCAGGGTTTGAAGCCTCACCACGAATAAATGTGGTGTTTTGTGCTGTCAGTTATTACCAGTTGAACAGCTCGCAGGCATTGGCGGTGCTGGCGGCGGCCAGTTGCTCGGGGCTGATGGCCATGATCTGCGCCAATGCCGCGCAAATCGCCGGCAAGTGAGCAGGGCTGTTGCGTTGTCCGGGGTACATCGCGGGCGCCATGTCCGGTGAATCGGTTTCCAGCACCACCGACTCCAGCGGCAAACCGGCGATTACTTTGTGCATGCGCAAGGCTTGTGGCCAGGTTGCCGCACCGCCCAATCCCAGTTTGAAACCGAGCTTGAGGTATTCGCGGGCCTCCTCCTGGCTGCCAGCAAAGGCGTGGATGATGCCGGCGCGTTTGAGCCTGAAGCGTTTCAAGGTCGCAATCACCGCCGCATGGCTGCGCCGCACATGCAGCAGCGCCGGCAACTGGAAGTCTGCCGCCAGTTGCAGCTGTGCTTCAAACAGCGTTTGCTGGCGTTCGCGGTCCAGGTCCTGAAGAAAGTAATCCAGGCCAATTTCGCCCACGGCGCACAGTTGCCGATGGCCGGCCAGACGCGTCAGCCAGTCGGCCAACTCGGTCAGGTCAGCGGGACGATGCTCATCGACATAGACCGGATGCAAGCCAAATGCGGCATGCAGGTCCAGATCGCTTTGCACCAGATCCCAGACCCGCTGCCAATTGCGCTGATAAACCCCCAGCACCACCATCCGCTTCACACCCAAGGCGCGGCATTGAGCCAGCAGCGCCTGGCGGTCCGGGTCGAAGTCCGGGAAGTCCAGATGAGTGTGGCTGTCGATCAGCTCCACGTTTCAGTCCTGGCGAATACGCTGTTTGAAGGTCCGCGCGATGGCTTGCACGCCGGGTTGGTAATGGGCCTCTTCAATCGCCGCAAGAGCTAGCTGCAGGGCTTTATCGGCGATCAGTTGATGCTGTTGGGCCATGGCGTTGACCGGCAGCGGCAGGAAGTCCAGCAACTGCGTGTCACCAAACGTGCCGAGGCGCAACGGGCGGGTTTTCAATGGGAAGTCATGCAAGGCATCGAACACGCCTTGAAGCAGCACGTAGGACGTCGTCACCAACGCATCCGGCAAATGGCCAAGGCGTTGCAGTAATTCTTCCATCAGTTGTCGACCGCAGTCGCGGCTGAACGCCTCGCCGTGTTCGATCAGGACTTCGCCCTTGAAGTCGATCAGGGCCTGTTTGAAGCCGGCGGCACGTTCCTGGCTGATGCTCAGCTCGGGTCGCGCACCGATCAGTGCAATCTGCTTGGGCTGCGGTTGCAACAGGCTGCGGGTGAGGTTCAGGCTGGCTTCGCGATCATCGCTGATCACCGAGCAGAAATGCTCAGGCTCCATGACCCGGTCAATCGCAATGATCGGCAAGCCCTTGGCCTGCAACTGGCGATAGCTGTCATCGCCGGCCGGCAGGCAGCTGGCGACAATCAATGCATCGCAACGCCGTGCGCGAAACAGCTTGAGCAACTGGCGCTCGCTGTCCGGTGCATCGTCGGAGCTGGCAATCAGCAACTGATAGCCACGCGCCCGGGCACCTTGTTCGAGGAGCTTGGCGATCCGCGCGTAACTGGGGTTTTCCAGGTCCGGCAGAATGAAACCCAGGGTGCGGGTGTGCCGACTGCGCAACCCGGCCGCTTGAGGATTAGGCGTAAAGCCATGTTGCTCGACCACCGCGCGCACGCGCTCGACGGTGGCGTTGCTGATGCGCTGCTGTTCGGCCTTGCCATTGATGACATAGCTGGCGGTGGTGACAGACACACCGGCCAACTGGGCGATATCACTGAGTTTCAACTCGGGATTTCCTTGTTTTTTCGAGCTTGCCCCGACATTTTGTCCAATCCTACCCGATTACGGCAGGCGACCAATGTCGCAACGCATCCGACAAGTTGGACTTCAAGGTTGGGAGATTATCGAGTAACGTGCCAACTCATCTAGATTAAACGTTTCAGCAAGCGTATTTTCTGCGCTATTGGCTCTTTTTGCCGGTTCTGCCGTGAAACCGACAAAGGATGCTCTGAAAAAGAGTGCTCTGAATAAAGCCTAAACTGATTCAATCAAAACAATACCTGGTGCGACCCCGCGCCAAAAAGGAGAAAGCATGCTCGAGCTCACCATAGAGCAGATATCCATGGGCCAGTCGGCTGTGGATAAAGCCGCCGCATTGCATTTGCTGGCCGATACGCTGGTTAACGATGGCCTGGTGGCCGAGGGTTACCTCAGCGGCTTGCAGGCGCGTGAAGCCCAGGGTTCGACCTTTCTCGGCCAAGGTATTGCGATCCCCCACGGAACCCCCGATACCCGCGATCTGGTGCACACCACCGGCGTGCGTTTGCTGCAGTTCCCCGAAGGGGTGGATTGGGGCGACGGGCACATCGTGTACCTGGCGATTGGTATCGCGGCCAAATCCGACGAGCATTTGCGCCTGCTGCAATTGCTGACCCGCGCCCTCGGTGAAACCGATCTGGGCCAGGCTCTGCGCCGTGCCAGTAGCGCCGAAGCCTTGCTGAAACTGCTGCAAGGCGCGCCGCAAGAGCTGGCGCTGGATGCACAAATGATCGGCCTGGGTGTCTCCGCCGACGATTTCGAAGAGCTGGTCTGGCGTGGCGCACGGTTGTTGCGTCAGGCCGACTGCGTGAGCAATGGTTTTTCGGCGGTATTGCAGCAGGTCGAAGCGCTGCCGTTGGGTGATGGCCTGTGGTGGCTGCACAGCGAACAAACGGTCAAGCGCCCCGGCCTGGCCTTCGTCACCCCGGACAAACCGATTCGTTACCTCGGTCAGCCACTGAGCGGGCTGTTCTGTCTGGCCAGCCTTGGCGAAGCACATCAGGCCTTGCTCGAACGTCTTTGCGCCTTGTTGATTGAAGGCCGTGGTCACGAACTCGGTCGCGCCACCAGCCGTCGTGCGGTGCTGGAAGTGCTGGGTGGCGAATTGCCGGCCGATTGGCCGAGCGCTCGTATTGCCTTGGCCAACGCCCACGGTTTGCACGCGCGGCCAGCGAAGATCCTTGCGCAGTTGGCGAAGAGCTTTGAAGGCGAGATCCGCATCCGCATCGTCGACGGTCAGGACAGCGCGGTGTCGGTGAAGAGCTTGAGTAAACTGCTCAGCCTCGGTGCCCGTCGCGGCCAGGTGTTGGAGTTGATTGCCGAGCCGAGCATCGCCGCCGATGCGTTGCCGGCGCTGCTGAGGGCTATTGAAGAAGGCCTGGGCGAAGACATCGAACCGTTGCCGACAGTGAGTGCACAGAGCGAGGTCATCGACGAAATCATTGACGTCGTGGTTGCTCCCGCCTCCGGCAGCGTGATTCAAGCTGTCGCTGCTGCACCAGGGATTGCCATTGGTCCTGCACATATTCAGGTGCTGCAAGCGATCGATTACCCGTTGCGTGGCGAGTCCACGGCGATCGAGCGCGAGCGTCTGAAAACATCCCTGGCCGATGTCCGTCGCGACATCGAAGGGTTGATCCAGCGCAGCAAGGCCAAGGCCATCCGAGAGATTTTCATCACCCACCAGGAAATGCTCGACGACCCGGAACTGACCGATGAAGTCGACACTCGCCTTAAGCAAGGCGAAAGCGCTGAAGCGGCGTGGATGGCGGTGATCGACGCGGCAGCCAGACAACAGGAATCCTTGCAGGATGCCTTGCTCGCCGAGCGAGCAGCGGACTTGCGCGATATCGGTCGACGGGTGCTCGCGCAACTGTGCGGCATCGAAACCCCGAGCGAACCGGATCAGCCGTACATCCTGGTAATGGATGAAGTGGGTCCATCGGATGTCGCGCGCCTTGATCCAACGCGGGTGGCCGGCATTCTTACCGCACGCGGTGGTGCCACCGCCCACAGCGCGATTGTCGCTCGGGCCTTGGGCATTCCGGCGCTGGTTGGTGCTGGCGCGGCGGTGTTGCGGCTGGCTTCGGGCACGCCATTGCTGCTCGATGGTCAGCGCGGTCGGCTGCATGTCGACGCCGATGCGGCGACGTTGCAGCGTGCCGCCGAAGAACGTGACAACCGCGAACAACGCCTGCAAGCGGCCGCGGCCCAGCGTCACCAACCGGCGCTGACCACTGACGGCCATGCGGTCGAAGTGTTCGCCAACATTGGCGAAAGCGCAGGCGTGGTTAGCGCAGTGGAGCAGGGTGCTGAAGGGATTGGTCTGCTGCGCACCGAACTGATTTTTATGGCCCACCAGCAAGCGCCGGACGAAGCCACTCAAGAAGTCGAATACCGTCGGGTGCTCGATGGCCTGGCCGGGCGGCCGCTGGTGGTGCGGACCCTGGACGTTGGCGGTGACAAGCCGTTGCCGTATTGGCCGATTGCCAAGGAGGAAAACCCGTTCCTCGGCGTACGTGGCATTCGCCTGACCTTGCAACGTCCGCAGATCATGGAAGCGCAGTTGCGGGCCTTGCTGCGCGCCGCTGACAACCGCCCGTTGCGGATCATGTTCCCGATGGTCGGCAGCGTCGATGAATGGCGTCAGGCGCGAGATATGACCGAGCGCCTGCGTCTGGAAATCCCGGTGGCCGACCTGCAACTGGGGATCATGATCGAAGTGCCTTCGGCGGCTTTGCTGGCGCCGGTTCTGGCCAAGGAAGTCGATTTTTTCAGCGTCGGCACCAATGACCTGACCCAATACACCCTGGCCATCGATCGCGGTCATCCGACCCTGTCGGCCCAGGCCGATGGCTTGCACCCGGCGGTGTTGCAACTGATCGACATCACGGTGCGCGCCGCCCATGCTCATGGCAAATGGGTTGGCGTGTGCGGCGAACTGGCGGCAGACCCGCTGGCGGTACCGGTGTTGGTCGGCCTGGGGGTGGATGAGTTGAGCGTTTCGGCGCGCAGCATCGGCGAGGTCAAGGCACGGGTTCGTGAGCTGAGTCTTGCGCAGGTAAAACATCTGGCCCAACTGGCTCTGGCCGTGGGCAGCGCGAATGAAGTGCGCGCATTAGTGGAGGCTCTGTAATGGCCAAAATCCTAACCCTGACCCTCAACCCGGCGCTGGACCTCACCGTTCAGTTGCCGCATCTGGAACCTGGTCAGGTCAATCGCAGCGAAGCCATGCACACCCACGCCGCCGGCAAAGGCATCAATGTGGCACAGGTGCTGGCAGACCTCGGGCATCAGCTGACGGTCAGCGGTTTTCTCGGTGAGGACAATCTTCAGGCGTTCGAAACCCTGTTCGCCAAACGCGGTTTTGTCGACGCCTTCATCCGCGTACCCGGTGAGACTCGCAGCAACATCAAACTGGCGGAAGCGGACGGACGCATCACTGACATCAACGGTCCAGGGCCGGTGGTCAGTGCGGCTGCGCAGCAGGCGTTGCTCGATCGTCTGGATCAGATCACCTTGGGTCATGACGCCGTAGTGGTCGCCGGCAGTTTGCCGCGTGGCGTCAGCGCACAGTGGTTGCACGGGTTGCTGTTGCGCCTCAAGTCGCGGGGTTTGAAAGTCGCCCTCGACACCAGCGGCGAAGCCTTGCGCGCAGGGCTGTCGGCGGGACCGTGGCTGATCAAGCCGAACACCGAAGAGCTGTCCGAGGCGCTGGACTGCGAGGCGGTTTCGGTGGCTGCACAAGCCGAAGCGGCGAGTCGTTTGCACGCTCATGGAATCGAACATGTGGTGATTTCCCACGGCGCCGAAGGCGTTAACTGGTTCAGTGTTGGCTCGGCGATGCACGCCACACCACCCAGGGTCAGTGTTGTCAGTACGGTGGGCGCCGGCGATTCATTGCTCGCGGGCATGCTCCACGGTTTGCTCAGTGCCGATACGCCAGAACAAACCTTGCGCACCGCCACAGCGATTGCCGCCATGGCCGTTACGCAGATCGGTTTTGGTATCGGTGACGCCGCGCAACTGGCGCAGCTCGAACAGGAGGTGCGCGTGCGCCTCCTGACAGAACAATAAGAGGGTTGGTCATGAAGTTAGCCATTGTTACTGCCTGCCCGAATGGCATGGTTACCAGTGTGCTGTGCGCGCGTTTGCTCGATGCCGCCGCGCAGCGTCAGGGCTGGAGCACTAGTGTTGAAGTGCATGACGCCGCACACCCGGAGCGCCAACTGTCCGCCGCGACCCTGGAAGACGCCGAGTGGGTGTTGCTGGTCAGCACCGGGACTGTGGATATGTCGCGGTTTGTCGGCAAGCGGGTGTTCCAGAGCACGCCGTCCCAAGCCCTGCAAGACGTCGATGCAGTGCTGCGCCGTGGTGCTGAAGAAGCCCAAATCTATGTCGCCCCGCAAGCCGTCGTCGACCCCGCAACTGTCAGCAAAACCGCGCCGCGTCTGGTGGCGGTCACTGCGTGCCCGACCGGTGTCGCCCATACCTTTATGGCGGCCGAAGCCTTGCAGCAGGCGGCCAAGCGTCTGGGTTATGACTTGCAGGTGGAAACCCAGGGCTCGGTCGGCGCGCGCAATCCGTTGAGCGCGCAAGCCATCGCGGATGCCGATGTGGTGCTGTTGGCGGCGGACATCGAAGTCGCCACCGAGCGTTTCGCTGGCAAGAAAATTTACCGCTGCGGCACCGGCATCGCGCTGAAACAGGCCGAAGCGACACTCAACAAAGCACTGGCCGAAGGCAAGCAAGAAACCGCATCGAGCGGCGCCCAAGGCCCGGCCAAGAAAGAGAAAACCGGGGTCTACAAACACCTGCTGACGGGCGTCTCGTTCATGTTGCCGATGGTGGTGGCCGGGGGCTTGATGATCGCGCTGTCGTTTGTCTTCGGCATCACCGCGTTCAAGGAGCCGGGCACGCTGGCGGCGGCACTGATGCAGATCGGTGGCGATACCGCGTTCAAGTTGATGGTGCCGTTGCTCGCGGGTTACATCGCCTACTCGATTGCTGACCGTCCTGGCCTGGCGCCAGGGATGATTGGTGGCCTGTTGGCGAGTACCCTGGGCGCCGGTTTTATCGGCGGGATCATTGCCGGATTCATTGCCGGCTACGCGGCGCAGGCGATCAACCGTTATGCGCGTCTGCCGCAAAGTCTGGAAGCGCTGAAACCGATTCTGATCATCCCGTTGCTGGCGAGTCTGTTCACCGGCCTGGTGATGATCTATGTGGTCGGTAAACCGGTCGCCGGACTGCTGGAAAGCCTGACGCATTTCCTCGACAGCATGGGCACCACCAATGCGATTCTGCTGGGGGTATTGCTCGGCGGCATGATGTGCGTCGACCTCGGCGGGCCGATCAACAAGGCCGCTTATGCGTTTTCGGTGGGGCTGCTGGCGTCGCAAAGTTATGCGCCGATGGCCGCGACCATGGCCGCTGGCATGGTGCCGCCGATTGGCCTGGGCATCGCCACGTTCATCGCCCGGCGCAAGTTTGCCCAGACCGAGCGCGAAGCCGGTAAAGCCGCCTTGGTGCTGGGGTTGTGCTTTATCTCCGAAGGGGCGATTCCGTTCGCCGCCAAGGACCCGCTGCGAGTGATCCCGGCGAGCATCGCCGGTGGTGCACTGGCCGGTGCACTGTCGATGTATTTCGGCTGCAAGCTGATGGCGCCGCACGGTGGACTGTTCGTGATGCTGATCCCGAATGCGATCAACCATGCGCTGCTGTACCTGCTGGCGATTGTTGCCGGGAGCCTGTTGACGGCAGTGGTTTACGCCGCGGTCAAACGCCCCGAAGTCGCCGAGTTGGCATTGGAACCGGCCAACGCCTGACCGCCATACCCTGTGGGAGCGGGCTTGCTCGCGAAGACGGTTTAACATTCAACAAAGATGCTGACTGTCAGACCGCTTTCGCGAGCAAGCCCGCTCCCACAGGGATCTGCTGCACCGGCAGATTTTTGTGTCACATCGGATTCACACAGCCATGTTTAAGTTTTCCTTTTAGGGAGAACTCCATGAGCGAATTCGACTTGGGACGCCGTCGAGTGATGCAGGCTGTCGGTGCCGGCTTGTTGTTACCTGGCCTGGCTCCGGCGGTGATCGCCTCGGTCAAGGATCGCCCACAGCTCACCGATGGCGTGCAGTCCGGTGACCTGCTGGGCGACCGGGCGATGATCTGGAGCCGCAGCGACCGCCCGGCGCGGATGGTCGTGGAATGGGACACTCGCAGCCTGTTCAGCAATCCTCGGCGTTTCGTCTCACCGTTGGCTGATGCCCGCACCGACTTCACGGCCCGGGTCGAGCTGACCGGGCTGCCCGCCGATCAGGCGATCTTCTATCGCGTGTACTTCGAAGACGCCCAAAGCGGCGTGGCCAGCGAACCGTGGTTCGGTCACTTGCGCAGTGTGCCGCAGACCCGTCGCGACATCCGTTTTGTCTGGAGCGGCGACACCGTCGGCCAGGGCTTCGGCATCAACCCGGATATCGGCGGCATGCGCATCTACGAGGCGATGCGTTTGCGCCTGCCGGACTTCTTTATCCACAGCGGCGACACCATCTACGCCGACGGCCCGGTGCCGGCGCAACTGACCACCGAAAACGGTCGGGTGTGGCGCAACATCACCAGCGAAGCCAAGAGCAAAGTCGCGGAAACCCTCGACGAATATCGAGGCAACTACCGCTACAACCTGATGGACGAAAACATCCGCCGCTTCAACGCCGAGGTGCCGCAGATCTGGCAGTGGGACGACCACGAAGTGGTGAACAACTGGTCGCCGGGCAAACAGCTCGACGAGCGCTACCAAAGCAAAGATATCCATAGCCTGGTCGGCCGTGCGCGGCAAGCCTGGCTCGAATACGCGCCGATGCGCTTGCAGGCCGCCGACAACGGCGGACGGATCTATCGCAAGCTCGGTTACGGGCCGCTGCTGGATGTGTTCGTGCTGGACATGCGCAGCTATCGCGGGGCCAATGACGACAACCTCGGCGGCGAAAAAGCCTTCCTCGGACGCGAGCAACTGGAGTGGCTCAAGCGTGAACTGAAAAACTCCGGCGCGCAGTGGAAAGTCATCGCCGCCGACATGCCGATTGGTCTTGGCGTGCCTGATGGCGAAGTCAGCCCCGGCGTGCCGCGCTGGGAAGCCGTGGCCAACGGTGACCCGGGCCCGGCCCAGGGCCGCGAGCTGGAGATCGCTGAGTTGTTGGGTTTCTTGCGGGCGCAGCAGGTGCGCAATTACGTCTGGCTGACGGCCGATGTGCATTACTGCGCCGCTCACCATTACCACCCGGATCGCGCAGCGTTTCAGGACTTCGAACCGTTCTGGGAGTTCGTCGCAGGTCCCTTGAATGCCGGCAGCTTCGGCCCCAATCCGCTGGATAAAACCTTCGGCCCCGAAGTGGTGTTCGAGAAAGCCCCGCCGGCGCAGAACACCTCGCCGTTTGCCGGGTTTCAGTTTTTCGGCGAGGTGAATATCGATGGTCAGACCGCCGAAATGAGCGTGATCTTGCGCGACCTGGATGGCGTGGCGGTGTTTGAGCAGAAACTGCAGCCGGTTTGAAAACAAGCATTCTGTAGGAGCACGGCTTGCCGGCGATGGCGGTCTTGAAATCGCGATCGCGAGCAAGCTCGGCTCCTACAGAGATTGTTGTCAGTAGACGTCGCGGCGGTAGCGGCCCTGCTCGATCAGCCGCTCGACTTCATCAACACCGAGCACTTCGTTGAGTACTTGATCCACGCCTGTCGCCATCCCTTGCAGGCTGCCGCAGATGTAGATCGATGCACCGTCTGCCAGCCACTTTTTCAGCTCGACGGCACGTTGGCGCAGGCGATCCTGAACGTAGATCTTCTCGGCCTGATCCCGCGAAAACGCCAGGTCCAGCCGCTCCAGATCGCCTTCGATCAACCATCCCTCGAGCTCATCGCGACAGAGGAAGTCATGCTCGCGATTGCGTTCGCCAAACAGCAGCCAGTTGCGTGTCTGGCCATCGGCAATCCGTGCCTTGAGCAAGCTGCGCAGGCCAGCCAGTCCGGTGCCGTTGCCCAGCAGAATCATCGGTACGGGCGTTGCCGGTAGATGAAAACCGCTGTTGCGCCGTACCCGCAGGCTGATGGCAGAACCCAATGGCGCGTATTCGGTCAGCCAGCCGGAGCCGATGCCCAGACGTCCATCTGCATGACATTCCTGACGCACCAGCAGTTCGAGCACGCCGTCGGCGGCAATCGAGGCGATCGAGTATTCGCGCATGGCCAATGGCACCAGCGCGTCGACCAGCGCCTGAGCGTGCAAGCCGACCAGATGCACGCGATTTTCGGGTAATTGACGGCTGGCCAAGGCGTGTTCCAGGGTTTCCTGCACGCCATTGAATTGCACCCGACTGTTGCCGGCGATGCCCAGCCCTTCAAGGAACTGTTCAATCGCGCCCCGGCAATTGCGCGGTAGCACTTCAACCAGGTCGCCGGCCAGCCAACTGCTGGTGTCGGGCGCCGTCAGGCCCAGCAGGTAAACGTCGGCGCCGCTGCTGTCGGGGTTGAGCAGTTCGCGCTTGCTTAAGGTCCAGTTGTTGTAGCTCGGGGCTTTCCAGGTATCGACCGGTGGCTGCCCGGTCAGTTGACCGAGTTGCTGCTGCCAATGGCGCAGGGCGTACGGGTCGCCGCTGTCGACTTCCACCGGGGCAAACAATGTGGTGCCACCGTGTTCCGCCAGCCAGCTGTGCAAGCGTTTGGCAAAGCCGCAGAAGTGTTGATACTGCCGATCACCGAGGCCAAGCACGGCGTAGTTCAGGCTCGAAAGGCTCAGCGCCCGACCCAGCACCTTGCGCTCGAAACCACGAGCGCTGTCCGGTGCTTCGCCGTCGCCAAAGGTACTGACCACGAACAGCGCATTGCTCGACTCGCGCAGGTCCTGCTCGCTGACAGCCGCCAGCGGTTGGACCTTTACCGGCAACCCGGCGGCTTGCAATTGGCTGGCGGTCTGCCAGGCCAAATGTTCGGCAAAACCGCTCTGGCTGGCGAAGCCGATCAGCCATGCCGGTACATCGCTGGTGGTTTGCATCAGCTCTTTGCGGGCGTTTTTGATCTGGCGTTGCTTGCGTCGACGGTCCAGGTACAGCAACCAGCCGGTGATGAAGAACAGCGGCATGGTCAGCGAGGCCAGTGTCAGCACAATTCGCCCGACGAGACCAAAGTAACTGCCGACGTGCAGCGCGTAAATGCTGGTCAACAGTTGCGCCTTGAAGCTCTTGTCGCCGTAGCGATCATGACGGCTGATAACACCGGTGGCCGGGTCGAGCGTGATCTGGTTCAGCGCCCGGTCATGGGGTGAGTTTTTCAACAGATAGAACACGGTCGCCGGTTGTCCGGCCACCGGTGGCATGCGCACGTTATAGGCGCTCAGGCCCGGCCCCGCGGCGCTGTAGATGCTGCTCCAGATCGCGTTGTAATCGGCGGTCGGCAGGGGGCCGGCCGGTGGCGGTGCACCACGCCCCTGTCTGACGCGTTCGTTTTGCGGTGCGTCCGACAGCAGTTTGCTCAGGCCCTTGTTGTACCACTCATAGGACCAGGACAGCCCGGTCAGCGCGGCCAGCAAATACACCAGCAAGCACCAGGTGCCCGCGACCGAGTGCAGGTCCCAGTTGAAGCTGCGACCTTTTTTCGCCCAGTCGAGGGTCAGCCAGGCACGCCAGCTTGCGACCTGACGCGGCCAGCGCAGGTAGAGCCCGGACAGGCAGAAGAAAATCAGAATCAGTGTGCAGGCACCGGTGATTTGCCGGCCGGTGTCGCCCATCGCCAGGAAACGGTGCAGTTGCAACATCAGGCCAAAAAAGTCCTGGCCAACGGCATCGCCCATGTAGTCGCCGGTGTACGGGTCGACGTAGCGCATCTGGCCACGGCGCTCGCCCGGCGGCGGGGTGAAGAACACGCGCGCCGCAAAGCCGCTCTCGGTTTCGACCCAAAACATCGCGACTTTCTTGCCCTCGGCAGCCTCGACCTTGGCCACCAGATCTGCCGGCGGCAGAACGCCGGCCACCTGCTTCTCGACCTGCAGGATCTGTGGGTTGAGTGCCCGCAGGATCTCATCCTGAAACGACACCGCCGCACCGGTAATGCCCATCAAGGCCAGTACCAGACCCGCGCTGATGCCGAAGAACCAGTGCAGCTGGAACAGGGTTTTCTTCAACACGTCGACCGCCTTGTTCGTCTAAAACTGTTTGTTCAATAAGAAACGTCACGGCGCGCATTATGCCGTGAGTTGTCGAGAAACATTCTTTTTTACATGCAAAAGCCCCGCTCATCGTGATGGGCGGGGCTTGGCGACATCGTTCTTTATCAGAAGTGGAAGTTGGTGCTCAGCAATGCCGTACGGCCCGGCGCCTGATTGGCGAAGTGGGTGGCGAAGGCTTTGTCGTAGTAGGTCACGTCGGTCAGATTTTGCAGGTTCAGTTGCAGGTCGACGTTTTTGGTCAACTTGTAGCTGGCCATCGCGTCATAACGAACGTAGGAGTTGACCATGGTGGTGTTGGCCACGCTGCCGAATACGTCATCGACATAGAACGCGCCGCCGCCCAAGGTCAGCTTCGGCGTGACGTTGTAAGTCGACCACAGGCTGGCGCTATTTTTCGGGGTGTTAGGCAATTGATTGCCATCGGTGGCGTGGTTCAGCGGGCCGCCATCGACTTGCTCGCTGTCCATGTAGGCGTAGCCGGCGAAGACCTGCCATTTGTCGGTGATCTTACCGTTGGCCGACAGCTCGATCCCTTGAACGCGGGTTTTGCCGGCGTTTGCGTAGGAAGTGGTATCAACCTGAACACGAGCGTTCTCTTTCTCGGTACGGAATAGGGCGGCGGTCAACGACAAACGATCGTTGAGCAGGTCCCACTTGGTGCCGACTTCGTAGTTCTTGGTGGTTTCCGGCTCCATGTCGCTGCTCAGCAGATTGCCGTTGCGATCCTTGGTGCCCGACAGCGGGTTGCCGTCCATGCCTTCGCCCAGGGTATTACCCGGTGGTGTGGCGGAGGTCGCGTAAGAGGCGTAGATGCTGCCGTTTTCAGCCGGTTTGTAAACGACACCCAACTGACCGGTGACGAACTCGCTGGTGTCAGCGCCTTTGGCCGTGGTGGCACCCGCCGCGGTGAAGGTCTTGTACTTAGTGTCGAAGTGGTCGTAGCGCAGGCCCATGTTCACCAGCCATTGCGGCGACAGTTCCAGCGTGTCGAAGACGTACAGGGCACGTGTGTTGGCGGTGGTGTCGGTGCCCGCGTAGTTGCGCGAAATCGCACCGTTCCACGGATCGTTCGGGTTCGGGTTGGCCAGCGAGGTGCAGTTGTAGCCGCTGGACGCGCCGATCATCGATGGCGTGCAGTTGCTGCTTGGTTTGTCCGCTGGACCCGAGCCTGGAGTGGTATCGGTGTTCACGTTGTACGAGGATTTTTCGCCTTCTTCACGGGTGAACTCGACACCGGTGGAGAAGCTGTTCTTGAAGCCGGCGATGTAGAAGTTGCCAAACAGATCGGTCTGGTTGGTGGTGGTCGCTACGTTGCTGACACGGGTGTTGGCACGACGCCAGACGCTGCCGTTGTTCACGTTGCCCTTGCTGTCGTCCGGCTGGGTCAGGATGTAATCCTGCATGCTGGTGCCGTGGCGCAGGGTGTTCTTGATGGTCAGCGCATCGCTCAGGTCGTGCTCGATGGCGAAGGTCGCAGTGTCAGTACGGGTCTTGCGGAAGTCGCGGTCGGTCAAGCCATAGAAGTTGCTGCTGTCACCGCCCGCGTAAGGTTTGTCCGGGTTGCTCTTGGTGCGATCAGCGGTCTTGCCCGAAGCCGGTACGGTGTACGGAATACCTGAGTCCGGCAGGTCGTTGCTTTGCAGATGGTAGTAGTCGAGGTTGACGCGGGTGTCGGTGCCCAGGCCGAAGGCCAGCGACGGCGCGATGCCCCAACGGTCGTAGTCGACCTTGTCACGACCAGCGACGTTGCTTTCGTGGCTCAACAGGTTCAGGCGGCCAGCGGCGGTATCGCTGAACTGGTAGTTGCTGTCCAGGGTGTAGCGCTGGGTCTGGTCCGAACCCCAGGTGAAACCGCCATTGAACGAGTCGCCCAGGTGCGCCTTTTTGCTCACCAGGTTGATGCTGCCACCGGCTGCGCCACGACCGCCAATTGCGGAGTTCGGGCCTTTGCTGACTTCAATCGACTCAACGGCGAAGATTTCACGGCTCTGGGAGCCGGTGTCACGTACGCCGTCGAGGTAGGTGTCGCCCTGAGCGTCGAAACCACGAATAAATGGACGGTCACCCTGCGGGTTGCCGCCTTCACCAGCACCGAAAGTGATGCCCGGGACGGTGCGTAGCGCATCCTGCATGTTGAGGGCGCCAGTGTCCTTGAGGACCTGCTGTGGAATCACGGTCACCGAACGCGGGGTATCAATCAGCGGCGCGGTGTACTTGGGCGAAGAGGCTTTTTCGACCTGGTAGGAGGTGGAGTCCTGGGCTTCACCGGTGACACTGGTGGCATCCAGGGCAATCGCATTGCGCGGCGCTTTATCGTCGGTCTTTTCTGCCGCGTAAGCCATGTGCGCTGCAGAGCTGGCAGTGATCGCCACGCCAATTGCAGAGGCGAGTAGACGCGGTGAGCTGACCGGTGATTGTGGTAGTTGGCATGACATTGTGAATTCCCCTCCCCAGGGTTTGAGGCGGCGGAATATAGGGTAAATACGTATTTGTATCAATTGAGATATATTGCTATTTGCGCTGAATTTACATTCTTTACAGTTTTTCCTTACGGGTTTTACGGACTCATCCGTCAGCGCGATTTTACATTGCCAATAAGAATCAATACCATTGGCATCCCTTTGCCCTCAGGTATCGCCCCATGCTGCTGCATATTCCCGGCTTGTTCTCCCGCGAAGAGGTGCAGCGCATTCGCGAGGCTCTGGAGCAGGCTGACTGGGCGGACGGCAAGATCACCGCAGGCTTTCAGTCGGCCAAGGCCAAGCACAATCTGCAACTGCCGGAAGGTCACCCGCTGGCGCAGGAAATTGGCGCGGCGATGCTTGAACGGTTGTGGAAACATCCGCGATTCATGTCAGCAGCGTTACCGCACAAAGTCTTTCCACCACTGCTGAACTGCTATACGGCGGGGGGCAGCTTCGACTTTCATATCGACAACGCCGTGCGTCAGCCCAAGGGCAGCATCGAGCGCGTTCGCACCGACCTGTCGTCGACGTTGTTCTTCAGCGACCCGGACGAGTACGACGGTGGCGAATTGGAAATCCAGGACACCTTTGGCACTCAGCGAGTGAAGTTGCCGGCCGGCGACCTGGTGCTCTATCCGGGCACCAGCCTGCACAAGGTCAACGCGGTGACTCGCGGCACACGCTATGCCTCATTCTTCTGGACCCAAAGCCTGGTTCGCGAAGACAGCCAGCGCGCCTTGTTGTTCGAGATGGACGAGGCGATCCAGCAACTGACCCGGGACATGCCGGATCACCCATCGCTGATTCGCCTGACCGGCACCTATCACAACCTGCTGCGCCGCTGGGTCGAGGTGTAACCGTGAGCTATCGACTGCGCCGCGAGGAAGTCCTCGATGGCGATCAACTCAGCGTGATGCTCACCGAGAGCCCGGCCCGTGCCGCTCAGGCAATACTTATTGCAGCGAAGACCGGGATCCTCGACGCCCAGGCCTTGCTCGGTCAAATCCTGCTCGAAGGGCAGGGCATCGCCAAGGACCAGGCACTGGCCTTGCGCTGGTTCAAGATCGCCGCCAACGGCGGGCATCTGATGGCGCGCAACATGCTCGGGCGTTGTCATGAACATGGTTGGGGCTGTAATGCCGACGCTACAGTCGCTGCGGGACATTATCGCTTCGCCGCCGAAGCCGGACTGGACTGGGCGATGTACAACTACGCCAACCTGCTGGCCACCGGGCGTGGTGTGGTCGAGGATCAGTCGCAAGCCCTGAATCTTTATCGCCGAGCCGCCGAACTGGGCCACGCCAAGTCGATGAACCTGCTGGGGCGCTATCTGGAAGAGGGGCGATTCTGCCCGGCGGATCCTCTGGCCGCAGTGGATTGGTATCGACGTTCGGCAGAGGGTGGGGACTTTCGGGGGCAGTTCAGTTATGCGGCAGTGCTGGCCCACCAAGGGCAGATCGAGGCTGCGCTGAGCTGGCTGCACGAGGCATTGGCGGGTGGGAATTTGAAGTTCTTGAAAGTGGCAGGCGCGGCGCTGTTGAGTGCGAGAGATCCACAAATCCGGGCGTTGGCCACGGATTATCAGCGACGGGCCGCTGGCCTGGCGCAGGTCCTGTAGGAGCACGGCTTGCCGGCGAAGGCGTTCCTGAGATCGCTATCGCCGGCAAGCCGTGCTCCTACAGCCTTAACCGCTGCGTTTAGACGTAGAACGATTTCAGCGGCGGGAAGCCATTGAACTCAACGGCGCTGTAGCTGGTGGTGTAGGCGCCGGTGGACAGCCAGTACAGGCGGTCACCGATGGCCAGGTTCAGCGGCAGGCCATACTTGTAGTTCTCGTACATGATGTCGGCGCTGTCGCAGGTCGGGCCAGCGATGACCACTTCTTCCATCTCGCCTTTCTTCTCGGTCCAGATCGGGAACTTGATGGCTTCGTCCATGGTTTCGATCAGGCCGGAGAACTTGCCCACGTCGGTGTATACCCAACGCTCGACGGCGGTGCGGGATTTACGCGCGACCAACACCACTTCGCTGACCAGGATGCCGGCGTTGGCGATCAACGAACGGCCTGGCTCAAGGATGATTTCCGGCAGATCGTCACCGAAGTCTTCCTTGAGGAAACGGATGATTTCTTCGGCGTAGGTTTCCAGGCTGTTGGTGCGGGTGATGTAGTTGGCCGGGAAGCCGCCGCCCATGTTGATCAGCTTCAGGTGGATGCCGTCTTCTTCTTTCAGACGTTCGAAGATCACTTTGACCTTGGCGATCGCCGCGTCCCAGACGCTGATGTCACGCTGCTGCGAGCCGACGTGGAAGGAGATGCCGTAAGGCACCAGGCCCAGGTCGCGAGCGAGGATCAGCAGGTCCATGGCCATGTCGGTCTGGCAGCCGAATTTGCGCGACAAAGGCCAGTCGGCGGTGGTCGAGCCTTCGGTCAGGATGCGCACATAGACTTTCGAACCCGGTGCAGCCTTGGCGATGTTGCGCAGGTCGGCTTCGGAGTCGGTGGCATACAGACGCACGCCCTTCTCGTAGAAGTAGCGAATGTCCTTGGATTTCTTGATGGTGTTGCCATAGCTGATGCGGTCCGGGGTTACGCCGCGGCCCAGCACTTTGTCCAGCTCGTAGATCGAGGCGATGTCGAAGCTCGAGCCTTTCTCTTTCAGCAAGTCGATGATCTCGACGGCCGGGTTGGCCTTGACCGCGTAGTAAACCTTGGCGAATTCGAAACCGGCGCGCAGGTCGTCATAGGCCTGGGCAATCATCGCGGTATCGATGACCACGAACGGGGTTTCTTGCTTGTCAGCGAAGGCCTTCATTTTCTGAAAGGTTTCGCGCGCAAAATAGTCTTCGACGTTGATCGACATGCTGGGAACTCCTACTGGCAAACTGAAATTATCAATGGGTGCAAATGAACGTCCTCCGTATCCCCACTTTGGTTCGCCTACTTCCCAAGGCATGTCGCCGAAAGCAAAAAGGCCATGGGAAATGGTGCTTCCCTTGGCCTTGCTGTCTCGTCGTCAGTACTTGAGCCGGATGGATCGTTTCCAGCATGGACGTTCGGCGCGAACTTTAGGGCGTGAGGGCCTTGAGATCAACAAAAAATGTCGCGTTTTTGCACGCATCCGTCGTGCGGTCCTGGTCAGACACTTGTGTAACCGACCCTGATGACAGTGTGATGTTCCCGTTGGAAGGACATTTGGGGTGTAAATGATCGTTCCGACTCCGCGTGGGAACGATCAGTCGAAACGAATCAGGCCAGCGCAGTCTCTGCAGGCGAAACAATGCTGGTCTTACCACCCCGCGAGCGCCCGGAACTCAGGTACTCGGCAATCGACTCCTGCGTCACTTCACCGAGGAACACCCGCTCGGCGTCCATCACCGGCAGCCACGAGCGGTTGAACTCGTACATGCGCGACAAGAGGATTCGCAGGTGCTCGTCGTAGGCTGCCGTGGCGTTGAATTCGCGCAGGTATTGCACGCAGGTGCCGGCCTGACGGTGCAGATCGCGGCGGCGCACGTAGCCCAGTGCCTTGTTGTCGGCGCAGGTGACCACCACGTAGCGGCGGTCGAGTTCGTCCATCAGTTCCAGCGCTTCGGCCACCGGCGTTTCCGGGCTGACTGACGGCGCGTTGTCCGCCGCGTCCTCGGCCTTGACCAGCAGCAGGCGCTTGAGCGTGCTGTCCTGGCCGACGAAGTTGCTGACAAAGTCATCCTCCGGGTGCGCGAGCAGGGTGTCCGGGTGATCGACCTGAATCAGCTTGCCGCCACGGAAGATCGCGATCTTGTCGCCGAGCTTGATCGCTTCGTCGATGTCGTGGCTGACCATGATTACGGTCTTGCCGAGCGCCCGCTGCATCTCGAAAAACTCGTTCTGGATCATCTCGCGGTTGATCGGGTCGACCGCGCCGAACGGTTCGTCCATCAACAGCAACGGGGCGTCGGCGGCGAGGGCGCGGATCACGCCGATCCGCTGTTGCTGGCCACCGGACAGCTCACGCGGGTAGCGGCTCAAGTACTGCTTGGGTTCGAGCTTGATCATGTTCATCAACTCGCGGGCGCGATCGTGGCATTGCTGTTTGTCCCAACCGAGCAGGCGCGGCACGATGGTGATGTTTTCCTCGATGGTCATGTTCGGGAACAGGCCGATCTGCTGGATCACATAACCGATGTTGCGGCGCAGCGTCACTGCGTCGAGGTCGGTGGTGTCTTCGCCGTTGATCAGGATTTTGCCCGAGGTCGGCTTGATCAAGCGGTTGATCATTTTCAACGTGGTGCTTTTGCCGCAACCCGACGGGCCGAGGAACACGCAAATCTCGCCTTCGTTGACGATCAGGCTTACCGAGTCCACGGCTTTCACATCTTTGCCGTTGCTGTGAAAGGTTTTGCTGAGGTTTTGAAGTTCGATCATTTGAGTAATCCTTTTGGAGTCAGCGAACGTTGCAGCCATTGCAGAAGCAGGTCGGCGAAGATCGCCAGAAGACTGACCAGCACTGCACCGACGATCAGCATCGACATATCGCTGCGGCTGATGGCAGCGAGGATCAGTACGCCCAGACCACCGGCGCCGATGGTGGCGGCGATGGTCATCACGCCAATGTTCATGACCACGGCGGTGCGTACGCCGGCGAGGATCACCGGCACCGCAATTGGTAACTCGACCATGCGCAGGCGTTGGCCGAAGGTCATGCCGATGCCCCGGGCTGCTTCGCGAATGCCGGGTTCGACACCGGTCAGTGCCAGGTAGGTGTTACGCATGATTGGCAGCAGGGAATACAGAAATACCGCGGTGATGGCTGGCATCGGTCCCAGGCCCTGGCCGAATTTCGAGTAGAACGGCAGCAGTAGACCGAACAGCGCAATCGACGGGATGGTCAACAGCACCGTGGCGCTGGCTTGCAAGGGACCGGCCAGCGTCGGGAAGCGCGTCATCAGAATGCCCAGCGGCACGCCGACCACAATCGCCAGGGTCACGGCGATGCCGACCAGGGTGATGTGTTGCCAGGTCAGGTGCAGGACGAGTGGCCAGTCCAGGTGGGAAAAGGCGTTGAGAAATTCCATGGCTTTTCCTCCTTAGTTCAATGGGTGCTGGCGCAAGAAATCTGCGGCCACGGCGGAAGGACTTTCATGATCGACATCGACCCGCGCATTGAGCTGACGCATGGTTTGGTCGTCGAACAGTTCGGCCAGTGGTTTGAGTTGTTCCGCCAGTTGCGGATGGGCATCGAGGTACACCTGACGCACAACCGGCGCAGCGGTGTAGTCCGGGAAGTAATGCTTGTCGTCTTCCAGCAGTTTCAATTTGAAAGCGTTCAAGCGACCGTCAGTGGTGTAGACCAGACCGGCAAACACCTGGCCATTGCGCAGCGCGGTATAGACCAGTCCGGCGTCCATCTGCCGGATATTGTTGCGGGTCAGGTTCATGTCGTAGAGCTTGACCATGCCTTTGAGGCCGTCGGAACGGTTGGCGAACTCGGTGTCCAGAGCCACCAGGTGGTTGGCCTTTGCCTCAGCGTCGAGCACGTTGTTCAAGTCGCTGATGCGGTTGATCTGCGGGTATTCGTCAGCCACGTTCTTCGGCAACGCGAGGGCGTAGGTGTTGCTGAATTTCGACGGTGTGAGCCAGACCAGACCCTTTTTCGCGTCGAGTTCCTTAACCCGGACGTAGGACTGTTCGCTATCGAGTTTCTCGGTGACATGGTTGTAAGCCACCAGCGACACGCCGGTGTATTCCCACATCAGGTCGAGCTGGCCGTTTTCATGGGCGCTGCGGGCCAGGCTGCTGCCCAGGCCGCCGGTCACCTGGACCTCATAACCCTTGGTCCGCAGGTATTGCGAGGTGATTTCCGCGAGCAGGGTTTGTTCGGTGAACACCCGGGCGCCGATGCGGATCAACGGTTTGTCGGCGGCATGGGCAAATCCTGCGCACAGCAGGACGCAGCCTAGTAATAAGCTAAATGTCTTCATGATTATTCCTTCGCTCAGCCGGATTCAGGACTGGGGTAAACCGCGTTCCAGCCAGAGGCGGCTGGCCAGTGTCACCAGACCGTCGAGCAGCAAGGCCAGCAGGGCGGTGCAGGCTGCGCCGAGAATCAATTGCGGCTGGTTGTTCAAGGCAATGCCGGGGAAAATCAGGCTGCCCAGGCTATTGGCGCCGATCAGGAACGCCAGCGGCGCAGTGCCGACGTTGATCGCCAGTGCGACGCGCACGCCGCCGATGATGATCGGCACGGCGTTCGGCAGTTCGACCCGCCAGAGCACCTGGCTTGGGGTCATGCCGATACCGACAGCCGCCTCCTTGAGTGAGCCCTGAACGTTTTTCAGGCCTTCGTAGGTGTTGCGCACGATGGGCAACAGGGACGCGAGGAACAGCGCAAAGATCGCGGGGCCGCTGCCGATCCCGAGTATTCCCAGGGCGATGGCCAGTACGGCGAGAGGCGGGACAGTGTTGCCGATGTTGAAGAGCTGCATGAAGCGTTCGGCGCGTCCGACCATGGTCGGGCGGCTGAGGAGGATGCCGGCGGGAATACCCACAACGAGGGCGGCCAGCATGGAAGCGAGGACGAGAATCAGATGAGCTTGCAGGTAAAACAACAAATCGTCGCGGTACAGGTCGATCGTGTTGATGCCGATCCAGTGGATCAGCAGGGCCAGAAGGGCGACGACAACCGCTCCTCCTATTAGCCCTTTGCCATAGCGAATAGCCACAGGCGGACTCCTTTATTTCAGTCGGCGAACAGCGCTTCGTGTGGCAACGCCATACTTGGCTGCCGAAGACACTGTTCGCGAAAAGCAGCTCGTCCATGCCGGCAAAGCGGCATGAGATCGAGCCATAAGCGCAGCCTCGTCAGGCTGACTTGCTGATATTTCAGCCCCTGACGACAGGTCGTAACAGGGGAGTGGACGGCTCCACGGTTTAAAAGGTTCCCACGTTAGACAGTATTTGGCCACCCCGGTCGCCTCTCACTCCGTAGATACTCTGTTTCCGGTCAAGCTTTCGCGAAGTGCTTTTCGCTGAAAAGCTTGGCCGTATCAAAATCCTCTC